>NZ_LMIS01000001.1:301474-602948 GCF_001428805.1 Aeromicrobium sp. Root236
ATGGAGTCCAAGGCGCGCGAGGCGCTGACCTCGCTGTCGGTCCGCACCGTCAAGTCCGTGCGCCAGAGCGTGGCCAGCCTCTCCGGTGGCCAGCGGCAGACCGTCGCGATCGCCAAGTCGGTGCTGTGGAACTCGCGTGTCGTGCTCCTCGACGAGCCGACCGCTGCTCTCGGTGTCGCGCAGACGCGTCAGGTGCTGGATCTCGTACGCCGCCTCGCCGACTCCGGCGTGGGCGTCCTGCTGATCTCGCACAACCTGACCGACGTCTTCGAGGTCGCTGACCGCATCACGGCGCTCTACCTCGGCCGGGTTGCTGCCGACGTCGCCACCAAGGACGTCACGTCCCGCCAGGTCGTCGAGCTGATCACGACCGGACACTCATCCGACCTCGACGCCTCGGCGTCCTCCACCACGGTCTGACCGGGAGATCTCACATGACTGACATCATCACTGAATCAGAAGAGGCGGGCTTCGCGTCCGACCTCACGCAGTCCACCACGCTGGGCGAGTCCGTCCAGGCGTACATCAGCCGTGTGCGCGGCGGTGACATGGGCGCGCTGCCGTCCGTGTTCGGCCTCGTCGTGCTGTTCATCGTGTTCGGCTTCGCCAACGACCGGTTCCTGTCGAACCTCAACATGGCCAACCTGATCACGCAGGCCGGACCGATCATCATCCTCGCGATGGCACTCGTGCCGGTCCTGCTGCTGGGCGAGATCGACCTGTCCGCAGGCGTCGCCGGAGGTGTGGCGGCCTGTGTCATGGGTGTGCTCATGGTCAAGCACGACCAGCCGTGGGGCCTCGCGGTGCTCGCCGCACTGGCGACAGGCGCCGTGATCGGCATCGTCATCGGTGTGATCGTGGCGAAGCTCGGGATCCCGTCCTTCGTGGTGACCCTGGCGTTCTTCCTCGGCCTCCAGG
Organism: Aeromicrobium sp. Root236; assembly: GCF_001428805.1. Taxonomy (NCBI): domain Bacteria; kingdom Bacillati; phylum Actinomycetota; class Actinomycetes; order Propionibacteriales; family Nocardioidaceae; genus Aeromicrobium; species Aeromicrobium sp. Root236. The sequence continues at coordinate 302,393 of NZ_LMIS01000001.1, forward strand.
GCGTGACCTTGAAGCTCATCGGCGAGGGCGGATCCGTCCGGATCAACCAGGAAGTCATCGCCGGCATCGCCAACAACAACATGAGCGTCGCGGCCGGCTGGATCGTCGCCGTGGCCGTCATCGCGGCCTATGCCGTCCTGGCACTCCTGCGCCACAGGCAGAAGGTCGAGCGAGGTCTGCAGCACCAGCCGTTCGCGGTCGTGGTCGCCCAGATCATCGCCCTTGGCGCCGTGATGCTCGGCGTGACGTTCGTCCTCAACCAGAACCGCAGCGTCAACCCGAACTTCCCGATCCAGGGCATCCCTTACGTCCTGCCGATGATCGTCGTGCTCCTGATCCTGTGGACCTTCGCGCTCGGCCGGACGACCTGGGGCCGGCACGTCTATGCCGTCGGTGGCAACCCCGAGGCTGCACGTCGCGCCGGCATCAGCGTCGATCGCATCCGCATCTCGGTGTTCATGGCGTGCTCGACGATGGCGGCGCTGAGCCTCATCGTCCAGGCGTCCGTCAGTGGCAAGGTCTCGTCCTCGTCGGGTGCCGGCAACGCTCTGCTGTACGCAGTGGGCGCGGCCGTCATCGGCGGCACGAGCCTGTTCGGCGGCAAGGGCAAGGCCCGCGACGCCGTGACCGGTGGTCTGGTGATCGCCACGATCGCCAACGGGCTCGGCCTGCTCAACCAGGCGTCGTGGATCAACTTCGTCGTGACCGGAGGCGTGCTGCTCCTGGCGGCCAGCGTTGACGCGATCTCGCGCAGGCGACGTTCGGCGACAGGTCTCTAGTCATGGCAACAGCCGGACGCTCGGGGGTCGGCACGAATCAGGAGGACGTCCGCCGGCACAATCTCGGGACAGCTCTCGGGCATGTGCATCGCGCGGGCCGAATCTCTCGTGCCGAGCTGACGGCTCGGATGGGTCTCAACCGCAGCACGATCGCGGGTCTGGTGGCCGAGCTGGAGTCCCTGGGGTTGGCCGATCAGGCCAAGCCTTCGGGGACCCGGATCGGCGCCGGACGCCCGTCGGTCGACGTCAAGGCCCGCACGGGCGCGTACGTCCTGGCGGTCGACCTGCGGGTCGACGGTCTGACGGTCGCCCGTGTGGGACTCGGGGGAGTCGTACGCGCTCGGGCCACCGGTCCCGTACCGGCTGACCACGACCCGTACGCCATCGCCGACTCCGTCGTCGACCTCATGCGACTCGTCGTCCGCGACGTCGAGCCCAACGCCGCACTCGTCGGCGTCGGGCTCGGCGTGCCGGGCATCATCCGCGGCGACGACGGGCTCGTACGCCTGGCGCCCAACCTCGGCTGGCACGACGTGCCGTTCACCAAGATCCTGTCCGAACGGCTGGGTCCGATCGCCATGCCGGTCCTGGGCAACGACGCCGACCTCGGTGCCCTCGCCGAGCACCTCCGTGGTGCCGGTGTCGGTGTCGACGACCTGGTCTACCTGTCCGGCGAGGTCGGCGTGGGTGCCGGCGTCATCGTCGGCGGCCGCAAGCTCGAAGGCGCCGGCGGCTACGCCGGCGAGATCGGCCACATGCCGTTCCTGCCTGAAGGCAAGCTGTGCCACTGCGGTGCGCGCGGCTGCTGGGAGACCGAGATCGGCGCTCCCGCGATCGCCCTCGCCGTCGGCTGTCCTGCTGAGCAGGTCGGCGCGCTGGGGGAGTTCCTCGAGGGCGTTCATGACGCCACGCCTGACCTCCGCATCGTCGGACGCCACCTCGGTCGCGGCCTCGCGGGTGCGGTCAACCTGCTCAACCCTCGCGTCATCGTGCTCGGCGGCTACCTGCGTTCCTTATTTCCGCTCGTACGCGAGGACGTCGACGCCGAGCTCCAGGTGCACGGCCTGGCCGCCCCGCGCGAGCAGGTTCTGGTGACCCTGCCGGGCCTCGGCGGTGACTCGGTGCTCCACGGTGCCGCGGAGCTCGCCTTCGAGCCTCTGCTCGCCGACCCGGTCGGCCGCCTTGCCGACGCCTGCCTCGACGTCGATTCCGCGCTCGCGGGCTGACTCGTCAGTCGAGGCGGCTGCCGCCCGGCTCGTGAACCGAAGAATCTCGACGCACGACTCGCGGACGTACGGGCTGTCTCCTAGCATCCTTCTCAGGCGTATTGGAGGGGGATTCTTGATGAGGGCAGTCGTGCGGCTCGCAGGAGCGCTGATGGTCGTCGCAGCGATGTCGATGGCGACAGACGGACCAGCGGAGGCGGCTGCCCCGCAATGGTCGACCATCGCGGCCGGTGAGAATCACAGCTGCGCCATCCGCTCCGATGCGTCGCTCTACTGCTGGGGCTACGGCGCCGATGGTGCGCTGGGGGACGGAACCATCCTGGCGCACAACGAGCCTAAGAGAATCGGCCGGTTCGCCCAGTGGCGAAGCGTGGCCGTGGCGCTCCGTCACTCCTGCGCCATCACGACGTCAGGTGCGCTGTACTGCTGGGGTTCCAACGACGACTACCAGCTCGGAGACGGCTCGCAGACCGCTCATCTCACGCCGACACGAGTTGGCACGTCCACCAAGTGGACCAGCGTGACAGCCGGCAATGAGCACACGTGCGCGAGGCACGCGACAGGATCCATCTACTGCTGGGGCGACAACCATTACGGACAGATCGGGATCGGCGACCACTTCGACCGGACCACGCCTGCCAGGGTCGGGACGTCGACGAGCTGGGTGAGTGTTCGGGCGAGCGCCGTCCGTACGTGCGCCGTCCATGCGTCCGGCGCGCTCTACTGCTGGGGATACAACCGTTCAGGTGAGCTTGGCGACGGCACCACCACTGACCGCTTCACACCGACCAGGGTCGTCTCGTCACCAGGCTGGGCCGGCGTGGCGATCGGCAAGAACCACACGTGCGCTGTGCGCACGTCAGGCTCGCTGTACTGCTGGGGTTTCAACGGATACGGCCAGCTCGGCAACGGGACGGTCCAGGACCGCATCCGGCCCGCTCGGGTGGGCGGCTCCTCGGGCTGGACGAGTGTCGCGGCCGGGGACTACGACACGTGCGCACGGCAGCGTTCCGGCTCCGTGTACTGCTGGGGAGACAATCGATCAGGACAGCTCGGCGACGGCACCACGTCCGAACGCCACGTGCCCAGGAAGGTCGGTGTCTCGACCGACCTGCACGGCCTTTGGATCGGGGCTGCCTCGGGGTGCGCGCTCAAGTCGACGGGCAACGCGTACTGCTGGGGCTGGAACGGATGGGGCCAGCTCGGGACTGGCGATCGATTGGATCGCAAGCTGCCTACGAAGGTGAGTGCGGCTGCCCCGAGCTGAGCTTTCCGCCCTCGCGGGCTGACTCGGGCGCCGGCAGCTGGTGTGCCTAGGCTGGGCCCATGGGTGATGTGCTGGACGAGGGGCCGTTCTTCCACGGGACCAAGGCCGACCTCAGGGTGGGCGATCTGCTGACCGCGGGATACCGGTCCAACTATCGGCCCGAAGTGGTGATGAACCACATCTACTTCACCGCGTTGTCCGACGGCGCCGGCCTGGCCGCAGAGCTCGCGGCAGGCGACGGTGAGCCGCGGGTGTACGTCGTCGAGCCGACCGGGTCGTTCGAGAACGATCCGAACGTCACCGACAAGAAGTTCCCCGGCAACCCCACTCGTTCCTACCGGAGCCGCGAGCCGCTGAGAGTCGTCGACGAGAAGCTCGACTGGAAGCGCCTGACGCCGGAGGAGCTCCAGGGGTGGCGCGACCGGTTGGCGGCGATCCTCGCGGATGAACGCGGCGAGATCATCAACTGACGCGCTGCGCCCTTAGATAGGGAGTCGCGCCCGATGTCCAGGAGCTCTGGCGCTCCTAGCGTCGGAGCATGACCTCGACCAGCCTCCCAGTGCTCGCGGGGATCGTCTCGACGGCGATCTTCGCCAGCAGCACCCTGCCCATGCTCACCAAGGCGCTCCGCACCCGCGACCTGGCCTCGTACAGCCTCGGCAACCTGGTGCTCGCGAACGCCGGCAATGTCGTGTACTCGGTCTACGTGCTCAGCCTGCCGATCGGCCCCGTCTGGTTCCTCCACGCGTTCAACCAGATGAGCACAGCGATCATGCTGATCTGGTTCCTCCGCTACGCCCACCCGGGCGGCGAGTCAGGTGAGACCGAGCTCGGTCGCCTGGACCACGACCGCGCGCCGAGTCGGTAGTCCGATCTTCGCGAGGATGGCGGAGACGTGGTGATCGGCGGTCTTGGGGGAGATGTAGAGGCGGGCGGCGATCTCCGCGTTCGACAGGCCGCGGGCGACGAGCTTGGCCACCTCGAGCTGTCGATTGGTGAGCCCAGCGGGGTTCGCCCTCGTGCTCTGGCGGGGCCTCTGCGGCACGGCTGTGAAGCCTTCGGCGCGCATCACGACGCGGTGCCGGTCCGCAGTGCCGACCGCGCCGAGGCCGTCGAGGAGCTTGATGCCCCGGACCCGTTCGTCGGGATCTGAGGAGTCCGACCAGGACATCGCCTCGGCGAAGGGATCGCCGGCGAGATTCCACCACCGAGCGGCGTCGGCATGGCGGCCCTCGAGAGCGAGCCTGAACGGCTCAGCGAGCTCGCCGCTGACCCCGACGGGAAGGTCGAGGCGTCGCAGCCAGACGGCCAGGTGCCCGGCGCCCCAGCTCGCGCCCGGCTGCGCCGTGAGGTCGGCAAGCTGGTCGACCGCGTCTTCGCGCACGCGTTCGTCCGGCTCCCCGGTCATCCAGGACACCTCGGCGAGCGCCGCCAACACCGCCAGCCGGCGGAGCGGTTCGTCGATGAGGTCGGCCAGCGCCCAGACCTCGTCGAGCGCGTTGAGGTCCGCCGATTCGCCGCGGCGCAGCGGTACCAGCACGTTGACCAGGTACGGCCAGAGCTTGGCCAACGGCATCCCTTCGCTGTTGAGCACGTCTCCGGCGTCCTCGAGCGCAGCGTTCCAGTGCCCTTGGTGCAGGTGCAGCCGCGAGCGAACTGCGGTCTGCCAGTGCCGGCAGATCGGGATGTCGCGTTCGATCGTGAACGGGATCGAGAGCTGGAGCAGGTTCTCGGCCGCGCGGAACCGGCCGTGCTCGACGTCCAGGTTGGCGATCTGGGAGTAGCCCGTCGAGGCCAGCTCGTCCCAGCCGCCGTCACGGGCCGCGTCGATGTGATCCAGGAGGTTGCTCCGGGCGCCGTCCTCTTCACAGACCAGCTCGGTGGTGGCGCGGAAGAGCCCGCTCTTGAGGGTCAACAACCCGTCGTCATGCTCCGCTGCAACCTGAGTCGCCTCGGCGAAGAACTCGCGCGCCTGCTCGATCTCCGACCGCATCATTGCCAGATAGCCCTGCAGCGCCCGTGCGGTGCCGAGGGCCAGTCCGGCCGCAGGCGCCACGGCGATGTCGGCCGCACGGCCGGAGTGCGTCTCTGCCTGACGCCGTCTGGCGCTGTAGTACTCGTAGAGTGCGACGGCCTCGTGCGCGGCGGCAAGCCCGGCTGCGTCGCCGGCTCGCTCCCAGAGGGGGAACGTGGCGCGGACGTTGTCGATGGCCTCGACCAGCCGGCTGGTCATGTACTGCTGGTAGGACAGCTGCAGGAGGAGGCCGGCGCGTTCACGTGGGTCGTCGGTCGTGAGGTGCTCGAGGGCGGTGGCGAAGAACGCCGCTGATTCGGTGTGTGCGCCCGCCCGGGCAGCATCCTCGCCGGCCAGCCGTGCGTAGTGCGTGGCACGTGCACCGTCGCGAGCGCCGACGGCGTGGTGACTGAGCACGGCTGGATCGCGGGTCTCGACCTGTTCGAGCACGTCGAGCAGCACCGCGTGCAACCGCGAGCCGCCGCCCGGCGGGATCGTCGTCTCGACTGCCTGTCGGGCGAGCTCGTGCCGGAAGACGATGCCGTCGTCCGTACGGGTGAGGAGCGAGGTCGCGTCGAGCCGGCGGAGCGTCGGCAGGTCCACGCCGAGCAGTGGCAGTGCTCGGTCGTCGAGCCGGTCCGGCGCGGTGGCGATCAGCTGCAGCACCTCGAAATCGTTCGGCTCGACCTCTGAGGTGTGGGCCAGCACCGCGTCGCGCACCGAGTTGGGAAGCGGGAGGTCCGGCTCCTTCGCGACCTCGGCGGCGAAGAACGGGTTCCCGCCGGTGATCGCGTGCACGCGCTCGGGCTCGAGACCGGTGCCCTCGAGCAGTGTTCGGACGCTGTCGACGGACAGCGGCTGGAGCGCGACCTGGGTGAGCCCGTCAAGCGACGCGATGTCGCCCAGGAGCCGGCGAGCGGAGTGTCGCGGGTCGATCTCCCGGTCCCGATAGCTCAGGATCAGCGCGAGGGGCATCGACTCGACCCGGCGGGCGAGGAAACGCAGGACGTCGGTCGACGCCGCGTCGACCCAGTGCAGGTCCTCGACCACCAGCACCGTCGGCTCGGCGGCTAGCGACGTGTAGATCTGCTCGCACAGCTCGGCCAGCAAGAAGTCCTCACCGCGCTCCAGGCCGGCGAGCTGGAGACGGCGCAGGTCGCGGAACGGTCCCAGCGGACGCGGTGTGTCCAACGGGTCGCAGTGCGTACGCAGCACGCGTGCCCCCGTGACGTCGCGGCACAGCGCCTCGATGAGTGCGGACTTGCCGAAGCCGCTGTCTCCGGCAAGCGCGACCCCGGAGCCTTGACCTTGAACGGCCCCGTCGACGGCGGTCCGCAGGACCGTCAGCTCGTTCTCGCGTTCGAGCAGCTGCACCGCTTCAGTGTAGGGACGCTCGCGGAGCCCGCCAACCGATTTGCGCATACTCATAAATCCCTGCCAATACGGTCAGGAACCGGCCCGGACCCGAAGATCCGGTCCGGTTCCTGAGGCCGTGTCCGAGAGCTTGTGATGGCTCACGACACCCGCGCGCCGGCGGAATGTGGGCCGAACTCGTTGGCGACCTCGGTGACCTTGTTGGCCGGGAAGCCACCTCGCCGAGCGTGCTCGAGGATCGTCTCGGCATCCTCGGCCTCGTGCACGCAGTAGATCTTGTCGCCGGCAACGTAGCTGTTGACCCAGGTGTAGGGCACGCCGAGGGATGCCACCGCCTCGTTCGAGGTCTGCGCGATGTCGGCCAGCTGGTCGGCGGTCAGGTCGCCGGCGTTCTCGATCTCGCGCTCGATGATGAATCGCTTCATGGTTCTCGCTCCTTCTGTCGGTGTGGCGACGATGCGCCGCCAGGTGCCTCCAACCCTCGCGTCCGGGGTGATGCCGGACATCGGGAGCCACTCCCTAGATTTCGCCGGGTTGACGAATGCCCGTGCGTACGTGATACTTAGGTGTATGCCTAAGTATCACGACGAGCTCGACGCCGTGCTCCGCGCTCTCGCGGACCCGACGCGTCGCGCTGTCGTGGAACGGCTGGCGAAGTCGCCGGCTGTCGTGTCCGAGCTCGCGGCGCCGTTCTCGATGGCGTTGCCGTCGCTGATGCAGCACCTGAGGGTGCTCGAGGACGCGCGGGTGGTCACGTCGCAGAAGCACGGGCGCGTACGCACCGTGAGCCTGCGTCCGGGCGCTCTCGACGTGCTCCACGTGTGGCTCGGCGAGCAACGAACACCGGCAGAACACCAGGCCGACCGGCTCGGCCTCCACCTGACCCGCACCACCCCGAAGGGAACCTGACATGACCCGCGTACGTATGGACCTGTTCATCTCGCTCGACGGCTACACCCCGTCCGACCAGACCGCGGAGAACCCGATGGGAGCTGACTGGGAACGGCTCACCGCCGCGTACGCCGCCACACGCACGTTCCGCAAGAACGTCTTCGGCGACACCAGCGGCGAGGGGACGACGGGCATTGACGAGCGGTACGCCGCTGCGTTCACGGACGGTGTCGGCGCCGAGATCATGGGGGCCGCGATGTTCGGCCTGCACTCGTTCCCCGACGACCCGGACTGGAAGGGCTGGTGGGGCGACAAGCCGCCGTTCGGCACGCCGGTCTACGTGCTCACCCACACCGCGCCGCGCCCGGAGATCCCCATGGAGGGCGGCACGACGTTCCACTTCCGCAACGCTGCCATCGATGACGTCCTCGTCGAGGCGACTGAGGCTGCCGGGGGAGGCGACGTGCGCATCGGCGGGGGATACCGCACCGCGCGTGAGTTCCTGCGTGCCGGCCTGGTCGACGACGTGCACCTCATGGTCGCGCCGATCTTCATGGGTCGAGGTCATCGTCTGTGGGACGACCTGGCCGGCTTCGACCGCACGCACACGGTGACGTCGGAAGTGGCCGAGAGCGGCACGATCCACATCAACCTGAACCGATAGGACGTACGCATGACGATCGAACGCCGCATCGCCCGTGCCGACTTCACCCTGACCCGTGACTACCCGGCTCCCGTCGAACGGGTCTGGACTGCGTTCGCCGACGAGGAGGAGAAGCTGAGCTGGTGGGGTGCCGGTGACGCCATCGAGCACCGCGACTGGGCGTTCGACTTCCGTGTCGGGGGACGCGACGTCGCCGAGGGGAAGTTCCACGACGGTCCTGTCTCGCGTTACGTAGCGACGTACACCAACATCGTCGAGCACGTCCGCATCGTCACGACGTACGACATGTGGCTCGACGGCGTGCACATGTCGACGTCGGTCGCGTCGTTGGAGTTCGAGCCGATCGAGGACGGCACGCGGTTCACGCACACCGAGCACGGTGTCTTCTTCGACCAGTTCTGGGCCGACGGTCCCAACCGCGAGGTCGGCAGCCGTGGCCTGCTCGAGGCGCTGGGTCGCTACCTCTCGTAGGGTCCGCGAACCGGGGACGCGCCGGATCGTACGGCTGTAGCGTGACCGCCATGCGAATCGCCGGAGCGCTGACATGCGTCCTGTCCCTTGCGATCCTGAGCGGGTGCTCCGGCGACGGCAAGGACTCCGAGCCGAAGGATGTCGCCGCAACAACCTCCGCGACCTCCAGACCTTCGGCGACGACGAGCCGCCCGGCGGCCCAGGCCACGTACGTCCCGAAAGCCGACGATCCCAAGGAGCACACGTTCGTCGTCACGATCCGCGACCAGCTCACCGTGCCGTACTCCGACGCGTACCAGGTTGCGGGGGACCGGTGCGACGCGCTCGGCGTCGGCAGCGAGCTGGTCTTCGAAGGTCCGGACAAGAAGTACGACCGACGGCCGCTCAAGAGCTTCACGATCCCCGATCACGCGCGCCTCGTCGACAGCAAGACCTGCGAGGCGACCATGACGGTCACCGTCCCGTACGCGCCGAGGTACTTCGTCGGGGTCGCGATGGAGGGCCACGGGATGCCCGCCCCGACCGACCCCGACGAGACCAGGGTGCGGCCCAAGGGTGACTCGCAGAAGCTCATCGTCCTTCGCTGACACTCGGTTGTCCGTCCTACGATCGTGTTCGTGACGTCATCGCGCGGGACGAGCCGCTGGTCCATCGGTTCCTCGCACTCGGTCCTCTCACTCTGGTCCGACAGGTCGGTCCTGTCGATCGGCAGCGTCGGCTCGTTCGCGTCGGCCTTCTCCGTCGGATCGAGCATGTCGATCGGTTCGCTCATGTCGAACCAGAGCGGCGGCTCAGTGCTCTCTCATCAGAGCTCGAGCTCCGTGCTGTCCCACCAGAGCACAGGCTCGGTGTTGTCCTCCCAGGCGTCCCGGGCGATGCTCGCCCGGCGATCATCCGGTGATCTCCCGCCCGCGGGCGTGCTGATCGGGCCGATCGTCGCTGTCGCCGCGGTGGCTGTCATCCGAGCTACCCGGTCGGGCCGGAATCCGGCACGCCGACGTAGTCGGGCAGCTCCGGGCCGCCGACGGCGCGCTCGACCAGTGCCATGAGCGCCTCCATGTCGGGCTCGGGTGCCGGCTCGGCGTCGGTGGCGGTGAGCATCTGCACGTGCATCCGGCCGATCTCCTGGTTGTCCTCGACGTACGTGCGCATCCGATCCTCGTACGCGGCGAACCCGGCCACGGGATCCCAGTCGGCCGCTGCGAGCTCTCCGGCCAGCATGTACGCGCCGACGAGAGCCAGGCCGGTGCCAGCACCGGACATCGGCGAGGCGCTGAACGCAGCATCGCCGAGCAGCCCGACCCGTCCGTTGGACCAGTGCTCCATCACGACCTGCGCGACCTGGTCGAGGTAGAAGTCCGGGGTGCTGTCGAGATGCGCGAGGATTCGCTCGGTCTCCCAGGCGACGCCGGCCATCTGCTCGCGCAGCAGTCGCTTCTGGCCGTCGATGTCGCGGTAGTCGATCTCGAAGTCGGGGGAGGGGAACGAGAGCATCGCGATCGCCCGATCGGCGTCATGGATGGGCCGCAGACCCGCTGAACGCCCGTCCTCGTGGTAGTCGATCATCCAGCGGTCCAGGCCGAACTCGTTGGGGACGGTGTAGAAGGCCAGCACCAGCCCGAGGTGCCGGATGAACTGCTCGCGCGGCCCGAAGACCATGCCGCGCAGCGCGGAGTGCAGCCCGTCGGCACCGATCACCAGGTCGAAGCGACGACGATCTCCGCCTGCGAACGTGACGTCGACGCCGTCCGCGTCCTGCCTGAGCTCGGCGATCCGATCGCCGAAGACGTACTCGACCCCGTCACGCGTGTCGTCGTAGAGCACCTGGGAGAAGTCTCCGCGCAGGACCTCGATCTCCGAGATGTAGCCGTCGCCGTCGTTCTCCTCCGCGCGATGCGTGTCCAGCACCTTCCCGTCGGCGTCCACCACGTACGCGCCGGCGGTGTCCGTGCACACCGCGCGGATCTTGGCGTCGAGCCCCATCCGGCGGATGACCTCCTTGGCCACACCGCGCGCGTCGACGGCCTGCCCGCCGGGACGCAGGCCGTCGGACTGCTCGACCACCGTCACCTCGGCGCCTCGCCGGCGCAGCCAATGGGCCAGCGCCGGACCCGCGATGCTCGCTCCCGATACCAACACCTTGGTCTTCGTCATCATGTCCCCTTCTCGTCCGCCAGTCGGCGGTCTGGTGATCGTATGGCGCCCGGTCGGCCGCCGTTCACAGACACCACGAACAGGCGAGGGCGAATACGACACCCCTGCCATGCCAATACGTCCACGAGGTTCACAAGCGCGCGCCGGCTTTGTAGCGTGCATGTCGTGCGCTTCGGAGTGGTGACCCCCGTCCTGGACAGCCCGGCGAGGTGGCGAGACGAGGTCCGCCGCATCGCCGACCTCGGCTACTCCACGCTGCTGATGCCTGATGTGCCCGGATGGCAGCCGGCGCCCGGCCCGGCCCTGGCCGTTGCCGCGAGTCTCACGGACCTTCGAGTGGGCACGTGGGTCTGTGCCTCGCCGCTGCGCCCGGCCTCGACGTTGGCCTGGGAAACGCACTCCCTGTCGGAGCTCACCGATGGGCGGTACGACCTCGGGATCGGGACCGGCCGACCTGGCCTCGAGGACCTGCTGCGCGAGCTCGGGCTGCCCGCGCTCTCACCGGGCGAACGGCTGACCCGCATACGGGACACCGTCGCGTTGCTGCGTGAGTACGACGGCCCGGACCGGCACACCCCCGTGGTGATGGCCGTTCGCGGCCCGAAGGCGCGAGCGCTCGCCGCCGAGATCGCCGACATCGTCACGTTCGTGATGGCACCGGATGCCACACGAGACGAGGTGGTCCGCATGGCACAAGAGCTCCGAGCTGTGCGTGACGTACCCGTCGCTCTGCACGTATCGGTCGTGGGCGATGTCGTCGCGCCGTTCATGGCCGGCCCGGACACCGACCCGGCCGTGCTGCGCGCGGAGGACTCGCCGGCGATCCTGCCGGCCGATCCCGGCGCCGCTGTCGAGGAGCTGCTGCGATGCCGGGAGGAGATCGGCGCCACCTATGTGGTCATCGGCTCCAACTCCGCCGAGACCATGGCACCCGTCGTCGCGCGGCTCGCAGACAGCTAGCCGAACGGCCGCCGGCGCACGTACGCCCTGGGGCGCCGCGCCCTCCGGGTCAGGGGCGTCGACTGTGACGTCGGCGATACAACGCGACGCCGTTGGATGCCGCCACAACAGCACCGATGAGCAGGAACAGGATCTCGCCCTTGAAATCTCTCGCCGCCAAGACGACCATGGCGACGCCGATGACGAAGAACACCGCGAGGGTGGTCGTCGATAGACCGTCGCGATTCGGGTTCGGGTGCATGGTCACCACGCGAGTGTGGCATCGCGTCGCAGGCGCTGCAGGCCGTTGCGCAAAAGCACCCGGTTCCGGGTGGCGCCAATGTGGCGCAGTGGGGGTGGTCAGAGCGGTCGCGAGCACGCGAACATGACGGTGCGGATGCGTCTCTCGGCGAGGTTGGCCACTTGGTTCGCGGCCATCTGCCCGAATGCATCGCCGAGGAATGCCGAGAAGGTGACCGGCGGTGGTCCGTCTCGTTCGATCCGGGCGCGCATCTGCTGGAACCAGACGAGGCTTTCGTCGGAGGAATCGACCTCCGAGATGACCTCGAAGCCCGCTTCGTGGAGCAGCTCGCGCATGTCTTCCGGGGTCGCGAGAAAGCTCGTCGACGAGTCGTTGGCCCACGGCACCGGGTACTTGACGTCGCCGCCTTCACCCTGCAACACGTCGTACGCGACGAACCTGCCGCCGGGTTCGAGCACCCGGAACGCCTCGGCGTAGAGCGCTGCCTTGTCCGGGATGTTCATCGCCACATGGACGGTCAATGCCGCGTCGACGGCACCATCAGGGAGACTGGTATCCGTTGCGTCCCCCACGTGGAAGCGCGTGCGGTCGGACACCCCCGTCCACTCCGAGAGTGCCGTCGCCACCTCGCAGAATTCGGAGGTGAGGTCGACTCCGGTGACCGTGCACCCGGTCACCTCGGCCAATGTCCGGGCCGGACCGCCCAATCCGCTGCCGAGGTCGAGCACGTGAGAGTTGGCGCTCAGACCCAGGGCCTCGATGATCTCCAACGTCGCCGCGCGGCCGCGGATGTGGAACTCATCGACCGGAGCGAGGTCCACCGGTCTGAGAGCTTCGCGGTCCAAGCCGGCCGCATCCAGAGCGGAGCTGATGGCCTCGACCAGACCACCCGAGCCGCTGTAGAACCGCGAAACCTCGGTCATCCCGCCATCTTCGCACCGAGTTGCCGGTACGTCGACGAGCAAGTTGCGGGCGCGGTGTCGTATCCGGCTCCGCCCGTTCGTGGTGATGGCAGAGGCGCAGCATCACCGTCGCGCCGACCAGAAGCGAATCAAGGAGGAATCATGGCAATCTCGGTGCTCGACATGTCAGTCTCGGTTGACGGCTTTGTCGCCGACGTCAACGACTACCTCGGTGGTGAGGACGGCGAGCGGCTCCACGCCTGGGCCGATTCGCGGGATCCCTCGCGCCCCGTCAAGCAGTTCGAGGACGAGTGGAACGCGGCGGGGGCGATCCTTGCCGGCCGCCGGACTGCGGAGCTCATGGACCACTGGGGCGGTTCGCACGGCGGGCTGCCCATCTTCGTCCCCAGCCATCGCCCGCCCCCGCCGGCTGTCCGCTGGGGCTACCCCTTGGTCACCTACGTCTCCGACGGCATCGAGAGTGCCATGTCGCAGGCGAAGACTGCCGCCGGCGACAAGAACGTCCAGGTCCGTGGAGGCAACGTCGCGCAACGCGCTCTTGAGGCTGGCGTCCTCGACGAGATCCAGGTCCACCAGGTCCCGGTCCTCTTGGGCAGCGGTCGCCGGCTCTTCGACATTCTGCCTGGACTCACCGAGCTCGAGATCCGTGACGTGATCGACACCCCCGAGGCGACTCACATCCGGTACGCCGTCCGCCGCTGAGTCAGCTATTGACTTGGCACTTGTATTTTGCAAGTGTGGCGTCATGAGCCTCTTCATCACCTGCCCTGTCGACAACGTCGAGCGCGCGACTGCCTTCTACACCGCTATCGGCTGGACCCTGAATCCCGAGATGTCCGACCACAACGTGTCGTGCTTCGCCATCGCACCTGAGCAGTACGTCATGCTGGGCAGCCGCGAGATGTACGCCGACATCGGTGGCACCGAGGATCTGATCGGCGGACCGGACACGCCATCGAAGGTCACAGTCTCCTTCGACCTTGGCAGCCGCGAGGCCGTCGACGAGCTGGTCAAACGAGCGGGCGACGCCGGGGGCCGTATCGGTGACACCGACGACTACCCGTTCATGTATCAGCGCCAGTTCGACGACCCCGACGGCTACCACTACTCGCCGTTCTGGATGAAGCCGGACACCGACCCGACGGCGTGAGCGACCTCGCGGCGGCTCTCCGTGTCGTCGGAGCTCGGTGGGCTCTCCTGATCGTGGAGAGGCTGCTCCAGGGGCCGCAGCGCTACGGCGATCTGCAGCGCGATCTCGGAGTGCCGACGAACATGCTCGCCACCCGCCTACGCGAGCTCGAGGCTGCCGGTGTCCTCTACCGACTACCGCTTCGGCACAACACCCGCGCCTACGCGCTGACCGATCGCGGGCTCGCGTTGCAGGACGCGATAGCCGCACTCTCACGCTGGGGCGCCGGGGAGGACTGAGTGCAACGCTGAGCCACGTCGCTCTGCAATCGAAGAAGCCTTTGAGGTCTACGCTCGCGATGTGTCATCGCGAAGGGCGTTCTCTGGTTCTGCACCTCTGTGGATTGCCGCGGCGTACTTCGTGCTCGGGTTGTGGTTCCTGGTTCCTCATAGCGACACGGTGCAGCTCCTGAGCGGCGTCGGTTGGGTCGTTCTTGGCGTCGTGTTCCTCACTCGTTGGTGGACGCATCGTCGGGCCGATCTACGGCGCGAGGATGATCGAATCTGAGCTGAGCACCTGACCACGACGAGCTCAAAACCACTCGGGCCGGCCGAAAAGAGCGGTCCGGCCCTGGCCGTCTGCTGGACGGTTGGCCGGGAATTTTGACACCGTGGGTGCGCCGACCCGTATCGAACGCGTGGTTGATGACGCCCCTCGGGAGGCCTGTCGTGTCCCTATCCTTCTACGCCGAGCAGAGCGCTTTCTCCGACCCGGGTGAGCTCGCTCATCTGTACGGTGACATGCCCCGCGACCCAGCTCAGCTGGCGCGTATCGCACGCGATGTGATGATCCATCGCGTCGAGGGTCACCTCTTTGAACACACCCACCCGATCGACAGGCTCCACGACGACGCCGAGACCCGCTACTTGGACGACATCCTGCGGATCGTCATCGGGCGGAACGACGCTTCGTTGACCGTGCGGCGCGAGCCCGCTGACCGGTTCGTCGGTACCTGCCGGGACTTCACGCTGCTGCACGTCTCGCTGCTTCGCCATGCCGGCGTCCCGGCCCGCTCGCGATCGGGGTTCGCGGACTACTTCGGCTCGGACGGCTTCCATCACGACCACATGGTCACCGAGTACTGGGACGAGGAGCGGGGTTGGCTGCTGGCGGACGCTCAGCTGGCCGACCCCGCGATCACCGCCAGCTGGCCCGTGGACTTCGATCCGATGGACATTCCCCGGTCACGGTTCCTGGTCGCCGGTGAGGCCTGGCGGGCGATCCGCGATGAGGGAGCGGACGAGACGACCTTCGGGCTGCATCCACCGGGGGAGGGGCCGTTGTTCGGTGAACGCTTCGTGGCGGGCAACATCAGGCTCGACCTCGCCGCGCTGAACAAGGTGGAGACGCTGTTGTGGGATGTGTGGGGCGAGGACGGGGGAGAGCCGGACACGCCGTTGTCGCGGCCCTCTCAAGAGTTCTACGACCAGGTGGCGCCGATCGTCAGCGGCAACGTGTCCTTCGAGGCAGTGCGCAAGCTGTTCGCCGAGAACGACGTGTTGCGGACACCGGCCACGGTCACCTGTTACGCGCCGTTCAACGGAGCACACCTCGTCACCCTGCGTTGAGGGGCCCTCGACGCGCGGCGATCGAGAGCCACAGACATTCATCCGGCACGGGTAGGCAGATCACGGCCGCCCCGAAACGCAACCACTGGCGGCCACCGGTGGTCGGCTCTCCGCACCGTTGATCAGCCGCCGTGTTCGTGGTGAATCTCGTCTAGTCGGGCTGGCCAGCGGACTCGACCGCAGACGCCGATACGTGACGGTCCAGCCAACCGCGCATCAGCAGTGCCGTCTGGTCGGGGTCGTCGAACATGGGCAGGTGGCCGACCCCCGACAGGACGTGGGACTCGGCATGGGGGACAGCCTCGAGCCATAGAGGCTGCTCGTGGACCATCGGCGTGAAGCGGTCCTTCTCGCCCCATGCCAGCATGAACGGCACGGGCGCTTCAGGCGTTGATTCAAGGCGAAAAGCGGAGAATCCCGGAAGCAGGTTCGCCCAGTCGCCCTTCGCACTGTTCCTGCGAATCTGGATGGCTTGTCGAGCTGAGATCCGGCCACCGTCGTCGAGCACCGCCCGTAGGGCGATCCGCCTCATGCGCGCGGACGAGAGGACGACCGGCACGAGCAGACGCTGCGGCAACGACAGATTGTTCAGCATGTCGAAATGCTTCACGAGCCGCTGGGTCTGCTCCTGGTTCGAGCCGCCGGCCGGGCACATGGCGAGGGCGCTGCGCGCCCTTCCCTCCCTCGCAACGCCAAGGGCAGCGAGGCCACCGAGAGAGCAACCGATGATGTGGGCGGACTGGAACCCCGCACGGTCCATCTCCTCGACGACGCCGCAGGTCAGGTCGTCCAAGGTGATCGGACCGGCCAGCGGGTTCCCGCCCTCCCAACCCGCGAGGGTCGGCGCAATGATCTCGAACCGGTCGGCGAGGTAGGGAATCACCAGCTCCCACTTGCTCCACGGATTCGCGCCCATGTGGAGCAGCACGAGCGGCTCCCCGGACCCGACATGAAGTGTCCGTCGACCGCTGCTCGTCACCTCGACAAACTGCTTGAGGCGGCGGATCCGCCCCGTCATGAGACGCGGGCTCCCCGATCGGTCGCGTTCGCGAACCTGGCCATCGCACGCATCAGGCGAGGCGCGCGGCGGGCGGCATGGACGGCGACCTTGTCCATCGGCGTCTGGGAGTCGGTGAGTGGGATGCTCTGAGGGCTGCGCACTTCATCGAACCGGTACAGCTCCCACACGCCGGGTACGCCTTTGAGTCGCTTTTCACCGACCCGATCGAACTCCAGTCCCGAGCCGATCACCAGGTCGCGAACCGTCCGCGAGACGTACACCTCGCCGGCCCCTGCGGCACCCATGACCCGCGCGCCGACGTGGACGTTGAGACCGGTGACGCGGCCGAGCTCCCGCTGCAGCTCCCCGGCGTGCACACCGCAGCGAACTCCGATGCCGGCAGCGCTGGCCTCTCGCGCAATGCGCTCGGCGCAGTGGACGGCGACACCCGGCATGTCGAGCAGGCTGAGAGATCCGTCTCCGCTGAAGTCCAGCACCTGCCCGTCGGCGTCGGACACCGCCGCCTTCACCGCGTGCTCGTGGATGGACCTCAACCGCTGGTATTCGCTGTCGCCGATCTCGGCCAGCAGCTTGGTCGATGACACCAGGTCGGTGAAGAGGACCGTGCCGAAGAAGCGGTTGTCCTCGGCCGCCCTCTTGGGCCCCAACGCCAGCTCGAGGAGGTGCATGACCACGGGGTAGTACGCCTCGCCGATCGAGGAGCCCGGCGCTGGTGCCGGCATCACGTGCAGGGTCGCGTTCGGCATCTCCGCGACCATCCGCTCGCTCCAGGACAACGGGCTGACACCCCCGTCCTGGATCAGCACTCGGGTCGGTGCCTGGATCGCGGGCAGGAGGTGCGTGAAGTCGAGTCCGGCGGACCAGCCCCAGTGCGCACGCGCTTCGGTCGGCGACATCGAGCTGCGCTCCAGCATGGCCATCAACCGACGGTTGTTGGCGGATCGCATCTCGGCGTTCCACATGTCCATGGTCCGCCCGCGACCCCAGTTGTCGGCGACGTGACGGATCACTTCCGCCATCGACGCGATCTCGGCTTCACTCGCCCACGGGTCGTCACACGACCCGTCGACGGCTTGGGGGAACGGCATCCAAAGGCACACACCTGCGACGCGTTCGGGGTAGCGCGCAGCAACCAGCGCGGCCGGACCGCAGGCACTTCCAGGTGCGCCGATGACGGCCCGCTGCATGCCAGCGGCATCCATGACCGCGATGATGTCGTCAGCCTGCTGCTCGAGCGTCGGCACGTAGTCGATCCGGTCGGACAAGCCGAGGCCGCGCCGCTGGAAAAGGGCGATGCGACCGTTGCGCGCCACGGCGCCGAGGTTCGCTTCGGTGTGCGGGTCGGCCCACAACAAATCGAGATGCATGATCTCGCTGCCGTAGTAGACGAACTCTCCGGGCCCCGTCCCGAAGACTTGGAATGCCAGACCTGCACCCTCACGATCGATGTATTTCGTGTCGGGGGGCGTCACGTCTCCATCAAACCGCAAATCCCTCGGACCCAAGGCCAAAACGGCGATAAGGCGGCCTCGCTCGAAGGGTCACCATGTCTCCATTCGAGCGGTGCTCTGGCACCGCTGGGCTGCCCGCCGGCATGCACGTTTTGTGACGGAATGGCGTGGGACTTGGGGTTTTCAGCGTCGTGCACCTAGGCGCTTCGCGGGCTGTGAGGTTCTACCTAGACTTTCATTAGCCAATTGGCTAATGAAAGTCTAGAATGAGACGTATGACAAGAGCCGAGCAAGCCGAGCGGACCAGGCAGGCCGTGTTGCTCACTGCTCGTGAGCTATTTGCTGCTCGCGGTTTCGCCGGTACGTCGCTGCAGGACATCGCCGACGCCATGGATGTGCGCAAGGCGAACGTCTACTACTACTTCAAGACCAAGGCCGCGATCCTCGATGCGCTCCTCGATGAGCGAGTGATCGCATTGGAGTCGATGCTCGACCATGCTGAGTCAGAGTCTTCGATCCAAGCGCGTCGCGAACTGGTTGTCACCGGATACGTGGACGAGGTGGTCAAGGCGTACCGCACGGTCGCACCAGTCGACTTCGCTGACCCCGCGGTGCGCTCCCAACCGGAGGTCGCCGAACGGTTGGATGCGCTAACAGGGCGATTCGCGACTGCGCTGTTCGGTCAGCAGCCCACGGTGGACCAACTCGCCGGCCTCGCAGTGCTGCAGGACCTCAAACCCGTGCTGCGCACACTCGACCGACTACCTGACGAGGAATTGCGACACGCGCTCCGGCGCCTTTGTCAGCGATTGCTGACGTGACGGCGCCATCCGGCTGGAGCACATCATCCACACGAAGGAGTTACCCATGTCGCACGCAATGGTGATCACGGAGTTCGGCGGCCCGGACGTGTTGCAATGGCGGGAGGTGCAAGCCCCTGAGCCGCAGCGGGGTGAGGTGGCCATCCGCGTGAAGGCTGCCGGAGTCGGCCCGACGGATCTGCACATCCGTGCTGGACATCTGATCGGCGTCTTCCCTCAACAAGCAGGCGACGTGCTCGGCTTCGAGGCTGCGGGCGTCATCGAGGCCGTCGGAGAAGGCGTCGACGCAACCCTCGGCGACGAAGTATCAGCCCTGCTACCTGCGCAGGGTGGTTACGGCGAGCGGGTGACGACATCGGTCTGGTATCCCAAGCCCCCGTCGGTGAGCTGGGATGCCGCGGCCGCATTGCCCGCATCCGCAGAGGCTGCCGTCGGGACCTTGCATGAGATTCGTGCTGCTCAGGGCGAGACGCTGGTCGTGCTGGGCGCGGCCGGCTCAGTCGGTTTGATCATCGTGCAGTTGGCTCACGCGGACGGCATTCGAGTCATCGGAGTGGCAAGCCAACGGGACGAACAGCTCATCCGTGAAGTGGGCGGTGAATTTGTGCCCTACGGCGACCGAGTTTTCGACCGGATCGAGGGACCCGTCGACGCTGTCATCGACGCGGCGGGACACGGCGGACTTACGGACGCGGTCGCGAGGGTTGGAGATCCCACCAGGGTCGTCACCCTGACCGGTGGACCCGAGGTTGCGACCTCCGGGGCCCTCATGTCACACCCAGGCCCCGACCGCGCGCCTGATGCACTAGCTCTGACAATGCCCATGATCGCCGATGGAACGCTCCGCCTCAAGCAGCGCAAGGTCCTGCCTCTCGCGGAGGCAGCCGAGGCGCACAGGTTGCTTGAGTCCGGGGAGACGAACGAAAAGATCGTGCTCGTTCTCGAATGAGCGCGGCGTTGTACGACTCTCCATGTCAGGGACAGGACAAGCGGAACCGACTCCCGTCGGGCGCGACAAGTCAGGTGATGTTCAAGCGAGGCGCGACGAAGACTTGACCATGCATCGAGTCCGTCATCGACGAGCCAGACAGCAATCGAAGAGGAGAAATGGCATGACTGACGACCAGGTACTCGTCACCGGAGGCACTGGCTTCTTGGGCACTCACGTGATTGCTCAGCTGCTCCAGTCCGGCTATCTTGTCCGCGCCACAGTGCGCGATCTGAGCCGTGAGTCCGAGCTTCGTGAGGCGCTGTCCCGCGCGGGCGTTCAGGGCGAGGTCTCGGTCGAGCTTGTCGCCGCGGACTTGTCCGAAGACACTGGTTGGTCAGACGCCGTCCGAGGGGCCCGTTACGTCCTGCACGTGGCTTCTCCGTTTCCGCCCGCGATGCCGGACAGCGACGACGATGTGATTCGTCCTGCCCGTGATGGTGCGCTGCGTGTACTGCGTGCCTCACGCGACGCTGGCGTTGACCGGGTTGTGATGACGTCGTCGTTCGCCGCTGCGGGCTACGGACATGAGCCGACAGATGAAGCGTTCGACGAACACAGCTGGACCAATGTGAACGCACCGCTCAGCGCCTACATCCGATCAAAGACCTTGGCTGAGCGTGCTGCCTGGGACTTCATGGAGTCCCAAGGCGGCGATTTAGGACTGGCGGTCATCAACCCTGTCGGCATATTTGGCCCGCCCCTGACAGCAGACTTGTCCGCATCCATCGGACTCGCGCATCAGATGATGACCGCCATGGCCGCGGTTCCGCGACTCGCCACCACAGTGGTCGACGTCCGCGACGCGGCAGACCTGCACCTACGGGCCATGACCAACCCAGCCGCCGCTGGCGAACGCTTCTTGGCATCGACCGGTGAACCCTTGCCGTTCCAGCAGATTGCAGAGATCCTGCGCGCGGCCGTCGGACACGAATCCCC
The DNA here is from genome assembly GCF_001428805.1 of Aeromicrobium sp. Root236. Taxonomy (NCBI): domain Bacteria; kingdom Bacillati; phylum Actinomycetota; class Actinomycetes; order Propionibacteriales; family Nocardioidaceae; genus Aeromicrobium; species Aeromicrobium sp. Root236. Next base: position 323,334 of record NZ_LMIS01000001.1, read on the forward strand.
ACAACTGCCGCTCCTTCCCGACGAGGTCGTACGGGAAGCGGCCAAGACCGATCCCGGCATGGCAGGCATGGTCGGCGAACTGGGGAAGGTACGTCGAGTGTCGAACGAGAAAGCCCGTACCGTCCTTGGTTGGGACCCACGCTCAAACATATAAACACTAGAGGCAACTGCCCGCGCACTCCGCGATCTTGGCCTGCTGGGCGAGTAGCCTGCGGGAAGAGCGAAAGGTCTCGCCCGATCGGCGTACAGATCGCGTTCGCGGAGCGTCCGTGACGTCTCGGCTCAGCCGTCGAGCACCTCGCGCAGCTTGGCCGCGAACGCCTCAGGGTTGCCGGTCTGGCCGTACTCCCCGCCCAGAAAGCCGCCATGGTTGCTCGGGAATCTGGTCGCCGCAATCCCGAGGGCATCGGCGACGGCGACCGCGCTGCGTTGCGTGATCAAGCCTTCCGACTCGATGCCGTACGCCAGGACAACCCGGGTCGGTGCAGCCTTGATGGCGTCGTAATCGGGTTCGTATCCGGTTGTGTGAATAATGTGGCCGCGGCCGAGCATCGGATCCTCCCGCGAGCCGTCGTCCTCTGTCGGCAACCCGAACTGGGCCGGGTCGGGAGTGGGCCGATCAGGCCAGTCGGCGGGGACCTCGCCGCTGTGCATGATCAGGGCTAGGAACTTGGCCATTGCCGGACCCAGACCATCTCGCTCGTACGTGTCCTGGACATCGTGTATGGCAGCAAACGCTGCTTCCTGGTCGGGCAATGCCGAGATGAGCGGTGGTTCGTGGGCGACGAGGGTGCGAACAACGTTAGGATGCGCCGCCACGAACGCCAGCATGTTTACCGCGCCACCGCTGCTCGCCAGGACGTCGACCGGGCCGGAACCCACTGCGGCCTTGATCACCCTGTGAATGTCGTCGGCGTGCGTCTCCGGGGTTGGATCCGTGTCGGAGGTGAGTTTGCTGCGCTCGCTCTGCCTTGGGTCGTAGGTAACCACGGTGCGGTCGGTGAAGTAGCCGGCCAAGGTGGTGAAACCGGCGGCACCCATCGGCGAACCGACCATCACGAGTGCGGTCTTGTCCGCGTCCTTTCCGGAGCGGACGTCGTAGGTCAGTACGGCGCCGGGCGCGTCGATCGCATGAGTTGTGATTGCAGTCATCTGGGCCTCTCCCTCCCGGATTGCCTTTCGCTTCCCGATGATGGCACGAAGGGGCGGCGGGTGCCTTCAAGGGGCGCGCTGACGCGGCGGAATGACGCACGCCCATTGGCCCACCTACTTGCGTAGAAAGCGGAACGCCAAGATTCCCACGATGGCTTTGGAGGTCTCCACCAGCCCCGTTTTAGATCAGTGCTGACACCACCCGGACCAGGAGGGCACCCTAGTGTGGGTGGGAATTGACACCACCCTGGCGGGCGCGCAAGCGGAGCGAGTCCGAGCAGATTGAGCGGAGGTAAGCGCATGTCGGCGACGAAGGTCCTGGTACTCGGTGTCGTGCACCTCTCCGGCGGCGCGCATGGCTACCAGGTGCGGTCCGAGCTGCAGAGCTGGGGCGTGGAGAGTTGGGCCAAGATCAAGCCCGGCTCGATCTATCACGCGCTGAAGAAGGCGGCGGCTGATGGCCTCCTCACCGAACACGCCGAGCCGGGCAACTCCGGACCGGAGCGCGTTCTGTACCGCGTAACAGCTCGGGGACGTGACGAGATAGTTGACCTGGTCCGCCACGGTCTGCGGCGCACGCATGACCCCACCATGCTCAACGCGTCGATCGCCATGTTGCCCATGCTGACCAGGACAGATGCCATCGCGCACGTCAACGAGCGGGTCGCGCGCCTGGAAGCGGAGCTCGTAGAGCAGGCCAAGTGGCGGGAGCGCCCGAACCCCGACATTCCCGAACACGTCCGCGATCAGGCCGAACTGTGGGCGGGACATGCACGCACCGAACTGGAGTGGGCGAAGAGCCTGAGCAAACGACTGGCTGAGGGCGCCTACACCATGGCCGATGATCCGGGTTCGTGGCGAACAGTCCACTAATCAACCTTGACTAGATGCTCCTCCTCGTCTACTTTGGCCGAGTAATCAAACTTGACTAGTCGCCCAGGTCCGGGCACGGCAAGGAGAGCCGAATGAGCACCATCCTCAAGAACAGCTCGGAAACCGTTGCGCACGCGCCCAGGCGGGCGAGCAGCATCGCGGTCTGGGTTCTGCAAGTCGTGTTGGCGGCAATCATCGCCGGCGGCGGAATCTCGAAGCTCGCCGGCGACCCGGTCATGGTGGACATGTTCGCCGACATCGGGGCTGGCCAGTGGCTCCGGTACCTGGTCGGAGCGCTGGAGGTCGCGGGAGGGTTTGGACTTCTGATCCCGGCTCTGGCGGGCCTGGCCAGTCTCGGGTTGGCGGCATTGCTGACCGGTGCTGTCATCACCGATCAGTTCGTGCTCGAGCAGAGCCCTTGGCTGCCGCTCGCCCTTCTCGTCGTGGCGGCCGTGATCGCAAGGGTGCGGTGGTCGCGCACCGAGGCCGTCGTCGGCACGCTGCTCAGGCGCTGAGACAAACCTCTCGAACGGAGATGTGAGATGAACGAGATGGCCTTTCGCGTGACATCAAACGATGGCACCACCATCGCCTACGACAGGAAGGGAAGCGGCCCGGCTGTCGTCCTGGTAGGCGGCGCACAGGACGATGGAGCCGAGAACGCTCCCTTGATACCTGCTCTCGCCGAGCACTTCACGGTTTACAACTATGCCCGTCGGGGACGCGGCGCGAGCGGCTTCACCGAGCCCTACGCCGTGGAAAGGGAGATCGAGGACCTGGATGCTTTGATCGCGGAGGCGGGCGGCTCGGCACACCTGTTCGGGGCGTCCTCTGGTGGCGCTCTGGCGCTGGAAGCCGCCGCGGCCGGGTCAGCCATCGACACGATCGCCGTGTGGGAGGTGCCCTACGCGGTCGGGGACGACATACGCCCGCGATTCGAGCAGTACGTCGCGGACACCCGGCGCGCCTTCGACGCCGGGCGAGACGAGGAGGTTCTCGAACTGTTCATGCGCATGACCGGCGCCTCCGACGACAACATCGCGGCCAGGAAAGCGGCAGGCAAGCAGACGGCGCACTGGGCGGATTCGGTCGCCCTCGCGCCCACGCTGGTCCACGACAGCCTCTTCCTCAACCACTACCAGTTGCCGGCCGATCGACTGGCAACCGTCACCCAACCGGTCCTGGTCACCACCGGAGGACCGATCACGGTCCCCTACATGGCAGGCCTGCCCTCGGACTTCTTCGACCGCGCAGCCGACGAGCTTGCAGTCCTCCTACCCCACGCTCAACGGGAGACCCTCGAGGGGTCGGATCACGTCGTCGACCCACAGATCGTCGGCCCGCTGTTGCTACGGTTCTTCAGCAGCGAACACTGAGGGCGCGAGAAGGCTCGCCAGGCCGAAACTGAGCTAGAGCGTCGAGGAATCGCCTTCTAGCGTTCGTAAGCGGCGGAATGACGCGGGGCCAGCTGCAGGTCGTTCACTCGCCCTCGAAAGTCACCGCGCCATCCCATAGAGGTCGGTGGATCCGCGCGGCTACGTAGCCTTGGATACCCTGTGCCGTTGAAGCTGCAAGCGGGTCGTCAAGGCGGTCGGCGACGAAGGCGAGCTCGTCAAGCAGGGACTCACATCTAGCTCGGCTGAGCGTCACCGGATCGGAACCGCCGAGCATTGGCAGGGTGTGCAGTTCGTAGGCGGTGGCAACAGCAGCGAGCCTTTGAAAAAGCCGTTCGGAGATCCACAGGGAATCCTCTTCAGCAGGGTCTGACTCAAAGACACCGACGTGACCGTCATCATTTGCATACGTGGCAGGATCTAGGCGGTCGGCAAATCTGTCGGGCGTCACCGGCACATCGTCGCACCCGAGATGATTCCCTCACCCTCTAACCCTCGATTGCGCAAGAACGCGGCGGAATGACGCAGCCGGTGTACGGCCCACTACTCTCTTCGCATGTCTGACTTGCGCCGAGCCCTCGCGTTGCTCGGGATCGTATTGGTCGTACTAGGAGCGATTCTAGTTCTCGCCCCAGCGTCGACCGGCAACGACGACTGCGGACCCGTGATTCGAGTAGCGAAGAGTGATGCGCCTGGGTGCGGCCCAGCACGAACGGAGCGCGCCTGGTTCGCGCTTGCGGTATTCGTTACTGGCACGGTTGTGCTCGTGAGATCGGCGTTCAGGAACTCTGGTGAGCAACTCACGTAGCGGGCGTACTGCCTCTCATTCGATTTCGACCGACCTGAGATCAGCCAGGATCCTTTCGCCGAACGTCGTTAGACCCGGAACGTGACTGGTACCGTCCCAGAGGATCGACCCCTCTATGAGCCCGACGGTCAGCAGCTTTCTGAGGACGGGATCTGGCAACTTATCGACGACTTGGCGAACAGTGCCGGTGAGCGGCTTCTCGGCGCCTCTCGCCGTGACCCCGATCTCACCTGATGCCTTCGCGTCATCTTCGGCTCGGCCAATCGCGGTAAGGGCGCGAACGTGCACGGCGTCGATCTCCGACAGGGCACTTATGAGGAGTGCGGCTTCGTCGATACTCGCTTCGTCTGAAAGCGCGGCGGCAACTACCCGTGCTAGCAGTCTTCTCTTGTCATGCATGGCCGAAGTCGCAGCGGCCATCGAAGCCACCCCTACAAGAACATCAAGTTCCTCGTTCGCCTCCAGGCGCAGGTCTAGGGCGTCGGGGCCTCCCGCAGCGGCCGACGCGGACTCCATCACTTCATCGGCGCGCTTGTTGAAACGGGCAACAAATTTCGCGTTTACCTTCGCATACGGCACCGGCCCAATCAGTCCGGCCTCGGCACCAATGGCCACTTCCTTGTCAGACGGCATCCAGCAATACTAGAACTCCCCAGGTCAGCTTCGATCGGTTCTAGAGGGGCCCGGTTGCGACCGTTCGCGTTCTACACGCTTTGTCGGGGCGCCCTGGTAGCGGCCTCACAGGCGATCTGGGTGCTTAGCGGATCGCGTGACACCCGCTTACGACGAATACAACTCGTCGAGCTGCTCGAATTGGAGGGACTTCTTTCGTTTCTTCGGGACTACTCACGGGATGACTCACTTGCGGGTACCGTCTCCGCGGAATTTCTCACGAACGTTAATCGACGATCGGGTGAGGTCGAAAATCGGCACAAGTCTCTCAGGGCGACATTGAGCCCGAAACGCGGGGAGAACTCAGTGACCAGGATGCTCAAGGACGCTGCCAAAGCGATCGACGATGCCAGGACAGAAGATGTGTGGCTTAGGCGGGCGTACTTGGCAGAGTGGCGCCTGGCCAGCGGTACAGCAAACGCGCGGATCTGGCCGGGCGACGTCCGCCCAAACGAGATGGTTCCCCTCGTCGAGCAGCACGCCAAACTCCGAATTTCATCAGCTACGACCGAGAGTTACGGGACGTCGCTAGCAGCAGCGACGATGGCGACAGGTGAGGCGTTCAGGTTGTGGGATAAGGCGGCCTCGTAGCCACGCTGCGTCTTGGTTTCTGGAGGAAGACCCGTCGCTCACCATGCGCGGCGAGTCCGCAACTACCTGACCCATTCTGGGCTACTAGAGACTTTCGGCAAGGCCGGCGTCTGGCCAGACTCGGCCTAGGTGCTCGGCAGGTTCGCTCTCTTTTGGGCTGCCCATCCGTCCTGCGGGTGTGGCTCTATTCCGGTTTGCAGCCTGCCGGGCCCCGCTGACGAGGCGTGGCTCAAGAGGGGACTGCCCAGCTCGTAGTAGCAATGCCCACCTCGCCGTCCATTCCGGTGCCGAGTGAGCAGGAGCGAGATGGTGGAGCAGGTCATCATCGGGGTCGATCCCCACAAGCTGTCAGCGACGATCGAGGTCGTCGACCACAACGAGCGGATGTTGGGATCGGGCCGATTCTCAACAGACCAGGCCGGCTACTCCGCGATGCGGGCCTTGGTGAAGTCCTGGCCCGAACGAGTCTGGGCAGTCGAGGGCGCGAACGGGGCCGGTCGCCCGTTGGCCCAACGTCTGCTCGAAGCCGGCGAACAAGTCGTCGACGTCCCGGCGAAGCTAGCCGCTCGCGTCCGACTCTTCGACACCGGCCACAACCGCAAGACCGACGCACTGGATGCTCACTCAGTCGCGGTCGTGGCTGTCCGCACCTCGAACCTGCGAGCGCTCAAGGTCGACGGGGAGCTCGAGGCGATGCGGATCCTCACCGACCGTCGCGAAGCCCTGACCCGACGACGGGTCCAGACCGTCTGCCGACTCCAGGCGCTGCTCGCCGAGCTGCTCCCTGGCCAGGCCAAACGTGACATCACCACCGGTCAGGCCAAGGCCATGCTGGCCACCGTCAGACCCCGCGACATCGCCGGCAAGACCCGACGCCGCATTGCTGCAGAAGAACTGGCTGAGTTGATCGCGGTCGAGGCCAAGATCAAGAAGAGCACCGCCGAGCTCAAGGACATGGTCCTGGCCCGCGACTCACGACTGATGGACATTCACGGCATCGGAGCGGTGGTGGCCGCCAGAATCCTGGCCGATGTCGGCGACGTCACCCGGTTTGCCGACCGCAACAGGTTCGCGTCTTGGACCGGCACCGCGCCGTTGGACGCCTCCTCCGGCGAGCAGGACCGCCACCGGCTATCCCGGGCAGGGAACCGACGGGTCAATCACATGATCCACATCGCCGCGGTCACCCAGTTACGCCTCGACACCGAGGGCCGCGCCTACTACCGGCGCAAACGCGCCGCCGGCAAGAAGCCACAAGAAGCGCTCCGCTGCCTCAAACGCCGCATCTCCGACGTCATCTACCGACAGCTCATCGCGGACACCAAACCAGCAGGCAAGGCGGTCCCGGGAGAGCACCGCGGGGCGACTCCTGAGTCCAGCGCGACCGACCTACCCCCGCACATCGGCACTTCGGAAAAGCCACTCCCGGGACCGCAGTCACGACGCTACGCCCAGCCCACCACGGCACGAAAGAACCAACCTGCCAAACCCCTCCAAGACGCCAGTTGACAACAGAGGGGAGCCGGAATGTCGCGGGGTGACTGCGTCGCTACAGCGCCAGCGTGCCGGCGTAGACGTCGGCGAGGGCGTCCTCCGCGGCACCGAGTGCGGCGGCGTGGATGCCCAGCGAGCTGAGGCGGATCTGGGGGAGGTGGATCGACGCCGAGGGGAGGCGCTCGGCGAGGACCTGGCCGGCGGCGGGTACGACGTAGGCACCCAGGGGCACGAAGTAGCCGCCGAGGACGATGGCAGCAGGGTCGAGCACGGCGGCGAGGGTGGCCAGGCCGGTGCCGAGCTCGTGGCCGAGGGTGGCGAGCGAGGCGCGGGTGGAGGGGTCGCGGGCGGCGAGGTCTGCGACGGCGAGGGCAGTCTGCAGGGGAGTGTCCTCCTCGTCGATCCCGACCGCGCTGAGCATGGCGCGCAGGCCGACGGAGGCCTCCCAGCAGCCCATGCGACCGCAGCCGCACACGCGGGAGGGGTTGCCGATCGGCATGTGGCCGACCTCGCCGGCGAACCCGGCGCCGCCGCGTACGAGCCGGCCGTCCTGGACGATGCCGGCGCCGATGCCGATCGTGCCCGTGATGTAGAGGGAGTGGCTGACGTCGGTGGTGACGCCGTGGGCGGCCTCGGCGAGGGCGGCGCAGTTGGCGTCGTTGTCGATCGTGGTGGGGCAGTCGCCGCCGAAGGCCTCCTCGAGCTCGGCGGCGAGGTGGCGGCCGTCCCAGCCGAGGTTGGGCGCCCACGAGACCGTGCGGTTGTCGTGGGCGACGAGGCCGGGTACGGCGACCGTCGCGCCGACGACCGTGTGGCCGTCGGCCATCAGCGCCGTACGCACGTCGGTTGCCAGCTCGATGAGCTCCTCGGTGCTCGGCGGCGTGCCGGCGGTGGCGACGGGACGGGTCTCGACGACCCGCACGTTGCCGCCGAGGTCGAGCGCCACGGCGGCGACGTAGTCGACGTTGACCTCGAGCCCGAGGCCGAGGATCGACTCACCCGTCAACGCCACCGGACGGCCGGGCCGGCCGCGACCGGACGACACCGAGTCGTCGTCCTGGGTCACGGCGCGGGCGGCCTCGAGCTCGGCGACGATCGTGCCGACGGTCGCCTTGGCCAGCCCGGTGCGCCGGGCCAGCTCCGTACGCGTCGCCGGCCCGTGGGCCCGCAGGGCGCGCAGCACGAGGCCGGTGTTCTGCCGGCGTACGTACTCCGTCCCTGTCGGGACCCCGTTGAGCGTCACCCTCAGCGCACCCCGTAGAGGTGCTCGAGCGCCAGCTGGTCGAGGTGCTCGAACCCGGCGCCGCGGACAGCGAGCGCGTCGGGGTCGGCGAGCTGGGCGGCCTCCAGGTCGGCCCAACCCTCGCCTTCGGACAGCGTGGGCTGCGACAGCTCGGGGAGCTTCGCGGCGGCGAGCGCCTCCTGCACCTCGGGATCGGCGCGGAACGCCTGAGCCTTCTCACGCAGGATGAGGTAGTTGGTCATGCACGCCTTGGCCGCGACCCAGACGCCCTTGTCGTCCTCGGTGCGGGGCGTCTTGAAGTCGAAGTGCACGGGTCCGTCGTAGCCACCCGCGAGCAGCGTGTCGACGATCCAGAACGCGCCACGCACGTTGCCGACGCCGAACCGGAAGTCCTGGTCGTAGCGGGGGCCGGTCTGGCCGTTGAGGTCGATGTGGAACAGCTTGCCCTGCCACATCGCCTGCGCGTAGCCGTGCGCGGCGTTGAGGCCGGCCATCTCCTCGTGCCCGATCTCGGGGTTGACGCCGACGTTCTCGGGCCGGTCGAGGGTCTCGATGAACGCCAGGGCGTGGCCGATCGTCGGCAGGATGATGTCGCCGCGGGGCTCGTTGGGCTTGGGCTCGATCGCGAACTTGATGTCATAGCCCTTGTCGTGCACGAACTCGCCGAGCACGTTGAACGCCTCGCGGTAGCGGTCGAGCGCAGCCTGGATGTCCTTCGCGGCGCCGGACTCGGCACCTTCACGGCCGCCCCAGCAGACGTACACCTTGGCGCCGAGCTCGGCGGCGAGGTCGATGTTGCGCATGACCTTGCGGATCGCGAAGCGGCGGACGTCGCGGTCGTTCGACGTGAAGCCGCCGTCCTTGAAGACGGGGTGGGTGAACAGATTGGTCGTGGCCGTCGTGACGACGAGCCCGGTGTCGGCGAGGCCCTTCTTCCAGCGCTCGATGATCTGGTCGCGGGTGGCGTCGTCGGAGCCGAACGGGATCAGGTCGTCGTCGTGGAAGTTCACGCCGTACGCACCGAGGCTCGCGAGCTGCTCGAGGGCGTAGATCGGGTCCATCGGCTCGCGGGTGGGCTCACCGAACGGGTCGCGTCCGGGGTAGGCCACGGTCCACAAGCCGAACGAGAACTTGTCGGAGGGTGAAGGGGTCGGGATGCTCATGGAAGCCCTATTTCTGTGACGGGGTGGTGGATGTGGACCACGGGATGGTGCGGTCGCGCAGCTGTGCGTAGGCCTCACGCACGAGAGGGGTGGGTTCTGCGTCGTGGGTCTCGGCGGTGGCCGAGCTCCAGGTCGGGGGTTCGGCGCTGCCGCTGAGCGCCCAGGCAGCCTGGCGAGCAGCGCCGAGGGCGACGTACTCGCCGGGCGCCGGCACGGTGACGGGACGGCCGAAGATCGCCGGTGCGATGGCGTGCACGGCGGGGTTGGCTGCGGCGCCGCCGACCATCAGGATGCGGCCGACCGTGATGCCGGTCCTGGCGACGAGGTGGTCGACGCCGTCGGCTAGCGAGCAGAGGAGGGCCTCGAAGGCGGCACGGGCGAGGTCCTCGCGGCTGGTCGACGAGGTGAGCCCGTTCCAGGTGCCGCTGGCGTCGGGCAGGTTGGGCGTACGTTCGCCGTCGTAGTAGGGCACGATCGTCAGCCCGTTGGCGCCCGGGGGAGCGGCGAGCGCCAGGCGGCCGAGCTCGTCGTGGTCGACACCGAGCAGGCGGGCCTGCAGGTCGAGGATGCGGGCGGCGTTCATCGTCGTGGCCATCGGCAGGAACCGGCCTGTCGCGTCGGCGAAGCCGGTGACCGAACCGGTGCCGTCGGCGATGCGGGACTCGCTGATCGCGGAGGCGACGCCGGACGTACCGATCGACACCACGACGTCGCCGGGTGCGAGGTCGAGGGCGAGCGCGGCGGCCATGTTGTCGCCCGTGCCGGCGCCGACGACGAGCCCGCTCGCGGTCTTCGCGGCGACCTCGGACGAGGCGACGATGCGGGGGAGCTCGACGGCGTGGCCGATCGCGGACTCGGCGAGCTCGGGCAGCCAGTCGTCCTTGCCGGTGGAGAAGTAGCCGGTGCCGGACGCGTCGCCGCGGTCCGTGAAGGGCTCGCCCCCGGTGATGTGCCGCGAGACGTAGTCGTGGGGGAGGAGCACCCGTCGCGTACGCGCTGCGGCGTCGGGCTGGTGGTCGCGGAGCCAGCGCAGCTTGGTCGACGTGAACGAGGCGACGAGCACGCTGCCGATCGTCTCGGCGCAGGCGTCGGGCCCGCCGAGCTCGTCGATGAGGTCGCGCGCCTCGGCGCTCGAGCGGGTGTCGTTCCACAGGATCGCGTCGTGGACCGGCTCGTCTGCGTCGTCGAGCGCGACCATGCCGTGCTGCTGGCCGCCGACGGCGACGGCGCCGGCCCGGTCGAGCAGCCCGGAGGTGGCCTGGTCGAACGCGTCGAGCCAGGCCTTCGGGTCGACCGAGGTGCCGTCGGGGTGCGGGGCGGACTGCTGCGCAACGACCTCGCCGGTGGCGGCATCCACGAGCAGGGCCTTGGTCGACTGGGTGGACGAGTCGATGCCCAGGACGAGGTCGGATGCCATGGGACAGGTTTAGTACGAGTCTTGAATTAAGTCAAGCCCCGCGTGGAGGTCAGGCACCGCAGGGCGGAGGACCGAACTCTTCACGGTCGCGCAACACGCTTGAAACAGCCGCCGTTCGAGACTTGTCGGGATATCTGTCGCGTGACAGGTAGTGGCTCACCCTCCGCTCAAAGGACGCCCCATGACACTCACCGCCCCACCCTCGACCGCGCCTTCTCCGCCACCGTCCGAGGCCCATGACCTCGGTGCGCTCGGCTATCCGCAGGAGCTCCGACGCGGCGTCGGCAGCTTCGCCTCGTTCGCCGCCGGGTTCTCGTTCGTCTCGATCCTGACGACCGTCTTCCAGCTGTTCGGCCTCGGCTTCAGCCTCGGCGGAGCAGCGTTCTTCTGGACCTGGCCACTCGTGTTCGCCGGCCAGCTGCTCGTGGCCCTGTGCTTCGCCGAGCTGGCGGCGCGCTACCCGATCTCGGGGTCGATCTTCCAGTGGTCGAGCCGCCTCGCCGGCACCGACTTCGGCTGGTTCACCGGCTGGGTCATGGTGATCGGCCAGATCCTCACGGTGGCGACCGCGGCGATCGCGATGCAGGCGGTGCTGCCGGCGATCTGGACCGGCTTCCAGCTCGTCGGGGGCTCAGGCGCCGACTCGTCGCCGCTCAGCCCGACCGGCGCGCAGAACGCCGTCGTCCTCGGCCTGATCGTGCTGGCCCTCACCACCGCGATCAACGTGATCGGCGTACGCCTGATGGCCGTGGTCACCTCGGCGGCCGTCGTGATCGAGATCCTCGGGGTCATCGCGCTCGTGACGGCGCTGTTCTTCCACTCCGAGCGCGGGCTCGGCACGGTGAACACCACGGCCGGAGCCGCTCCGGGCCACTACCTGCCGTTGTGGCTCGCGTCGTCGCTGATGGCTGCGTACGTCATGGTGGGCTTCGACTCGGCCGGCGAGCTGTCCGAAGAGACCCACGCACCCCGTCGCACCACGCCGCGCACGATCATCCGGGCGCTCGTCGTGTCGGGCATCGGCGGGCTCCTGCTGCTGCTCGCCGGCCTGCTCGCCGCTCCGAGCCTCACCGACGGATCACTCGCGACCTCGGGCCTCGCCGGCGTGCTCACCGCTCGCCTCGGCGACGTCGGTGGCCGGTTCCTTCTCGCAGCTGTCGCGATCGTCGTGTTCGCCTGCACCCTCGCGGTCCAGACGGCCGGCTCGCGCATGATGTTCTCGATGGCGCGGGAGCGCACGCTGCCGTTCTCGTCGGTGCTCGCCAAGGTCTCGCCGCGCACCGGCACCCCGATCGCCACGTCGGTCGTCGTCGGCGTCGGAGCGGCGATCGCGCTGGCGGTCAACTGGAACCAGAGCGCCGTCTTCCTCGCCCTGGCCTCGCTGTGCATCGCGATGCTCTACCTGGCCTACCTCGGCGTCACCGTCCCGCTGCTCGTCTCGCGGGTTCGCAACCGGGGCCTCGCCGACGGTGTCGACGAGGACGGCCGTCCGCTGTTCTCCCTCGGTCGCTGGGGCATCCTCGTGAACGCCATCGCCATCGCGTACCAGATCGGCATGGTCATCAACCTGGCCTGGCCGCGCAAGGAGATCTACGACCTCGAGGGCCGCGGCTGGTGGCTGCAGTGGAGTGCCCTGCTCTTCATCGGCCTGACGCTCGTCGTCGGCGCGGTCATCCACTGGCGCACCCGGATCCGTCACGGCGGCGCGATCAAGCTGCCCACGCTCCACACGACGGCCGACACCACCGCCGAGGCGATCGCCTGATGGTCGGCGCACGCGACACCGCCAGCGTCCTGGCGGCCCGGGCCGACGCCCGCGCCCAGGGGTCGAACGTCTCGGACTGGATGCCGTACCTGCCGGCAGCCACCTCACCGTTCGCACCTGCAGACGTCGACCCATCGGCGCTCGTCTGGGCCGAGACCGTGGCGCCGGGCGGCTACACCCACAAGGTGGTGGCACGCGGCACCCGGCTCCGGCTCGAGGACGTCACCGGTGACGCCTGCGCCCACGTCCTGGTGCTCAACGCGCTCGAGCCATGGGAGCGGCTCAACGTCGCGGACACGCAGAAGATCCCGTGGCAGGCCTATCTCGGTGCCGGTCACCCCTTGCTGTCGGGGGAGGGCCGGGTGCTGGCGACCGTCGTCGCGGACACGTCGGCGCATCACGACGCGTTCTGCGGCACGTCCTCGGACGAGTGGAACGTGGCCAAGTACGGCGACGCAGCGCCGCAGGGGCCGAGTCCCTCCGGCCGGGCGCTGCTCACCCTCGCCGGGGTCAAGCACGGTCTCACTCCGCGCGACCTGCCGCCGTCGGTGTCGTTCTTCCAAGGCGTACGCGTCGAGGAGGACGGGGCTCTGGCGTGGCAGGGCTCGGCAGGACCGGGGACGTACGTCGACATGGTCGCCGAGATGCCGCTGATCGTGCTGGTCGCCAACGTCCCGCACCCGCTCGACCCGCGTACGGACTACATCGCCGGTCCGCTGCGGGTCCATGCCTGGCGCAGCGAGCCGAGCGGCCCAGCCGATGAGCACTACGGCGCGTCGCCCGAGCGTGAGCGCGCCTATCTGAACACGACCGACTACCTGGAGGCGAGGGGCCTGTGAGCACCGAGACCGTCGAAGCGATCCGCACCACCGTGCCGGTGGGCGCCCGGTACGCACCGGGTTCCCGGTTCGACTGGAGCGAGGCTCTCGTGCCGGGCGACGTCGTGCTGGACGAGCGCGTGGCACCCAACGCGCCCTGGTCTGCGGTGGTCCGCGCCGGCGACGTGCTGACGATCGTTGACGTCGGTGGCAACCAGTCCGCCGACTGCCTGATGTTCAACGCCCACGACACCTCGGAGCGCTACAGCGTGCCCGACACCCTCACGTGGCAGGGCAATGCGTACGTCCGGGAGGGCACGGTGCTGCGATCGGGGCTCGGTCGGCCGCTGATGACCGTCGTCGGCAACGAGATCGACCGGCAGGACACGATCGGCGGCGCCTGCAGCAAGGAGTCGAACACGCTTCGCTACGGCCACCACACGGCGTACCAGCACGGCTGCCGCGAGAACTTCCTCGCCGAGGCGAGCCGCCACGGGCTGACCTCGCGCGACCTGGTGTCCAACCTCAACTGGTTCATGAACGTCCCCGTGGAGGCCGACGGTGCCCTCGGCATCGTCGACGGGCTGTCGGCACCCGGTCGCCGCGTGGCGATCCGCGCCGACATGGACGTGCTGGTGATCGTGTCCAACTGCCCGCAGATGAACAACCCGTGCAACGAGTTCAACCCCACCCCGCTGCGCATGATCGTGACCCGGAACGAGGACGCCGTCCGATGAGCTTCGACACCCTGCTGATCGCCAACCGCGGGGAGATCGCCCGCCGCATCGTGCGCTCGGCCAACGATCTCGGCCTGCGCACCGTCGCGGTCTACTCCGAGGCCGATCGCGCAGCGCCGCACGTACGAGAGGCCGACGAGGCCGTGCTGCTCGGCCCGGCCCCGGCACGTGACTCGTACCTGCGGATCGAGGCTGTTCTCGACGCGGCAGCGCGTACGGGCGCCGGCGCGATCCACCCCGGCTACGGCTTCCTGTCCGAGAGCGCCGACTTCGCGCGTGCCGTGGAGGACGCCGGGATGGCGTTCGTCGGCCCGACGCCGCGCCAGATCGAGTGGTTCGGCAGCAAGCACACCGCCCGTGAGCTGGCTGAGAAGGCCGGGGTGCCGATGCTCGTCGGCACCGGCCTGCTCGACTCGGCGGAGGACGCCGTACGCGAGGCGCAGCGGGTCGGCCTGCCCGTCATGGTCAAGGCGACCGGCGGGGGAGGCGGCATCGGGATGCAGGCCTGCGCCACGGTCGAGGAGGTGCGCTCAGCGTACGAGCGGGTGGTCCGTCAGGCCGAGGCGTCGTTCGGCTCCTCCGGCGTGTTCCTCGAGCGGCTCGTCCGTCCGGCGCGGCACGTCGAGGTGCAGGTCTTCGGCGACGGTGACGGTCGCATCGCGGTCATCGGCGACCGCGACTGCTCGTTGCAGCGCCGCAACCAGAAGGTCATCGAGGAGGCTCCGGCGCCCGCGTTGCCTGATCACGTACGGGCGGCGATGCACGAGGCTGCCGCGTCACTGGCCGCCTCCGTCGACTACCGCTCCGCAGGCACCGTCGAGTTCGTCTACGACCCCGTTCGGGAGGAGGCTGCGTTCCTCGAGGTCAACACCCGCCTGCAGGTCGAGCACCCGGTGACCGAGATGGTCTACGGCGTCGACCTCGTGGAGCTGATGCTGCGACTGGCGCGCGACGGTGCTGAACGGATCGAAGGCATCTTCGACCGCACGTGGTCCGCGGACGGCGTCGCCGTGGAGGCTCGCGTGTACGCCGAGGACCCCGCGAAGGACAACGTCCCGTCGAGCGGGTTGGTGACCCGTGCGGTGTTCCCCGGGCAGGACGCTCCCGCTCTGCCGGACGTACGCGTCGACAGCTGGATCGAGACCGGCCTCGAGGTCTCCCCGTTCTACGACCCGATGCTGGCGAAGGTCATCGCCTTGGCGCCGTCGAGGGACGCGGCGCTCGACCTCCTCGGCGAGGGTCTCGCGACGAGTCGTGTCGACGGCGTCGTGACGAACCTCGGGCTGCTTCGCGATCTCGCCGACGGCGACGCGCTCCGCAGCGCGACGCACTCCACCTCGACGCTGTCGACGACGGAGGACCCGGATCCGCGCATCGACGTGATCGAGGCCGGTGCGATGACCACGGTGCAGGACCTGCCCGGCCGCATCGGCCACTGGCAGGTCGGCGTGCCGCCGTCGGGGCCGATGGATGCCGTCTCGCTGCGCGAGGCGAACCTCGCCGTCGGCAACCCCGAGGGTGCGCCGGGGCTCGAGGTCACCGCGACCGGGCCCACCCTGCGGTTCTCCTACCCGGCCGTCGTGTGCGTGACCGGCGCACCGGCCGAGGTCACGATCGACGGCGAGGCCGCGCCCATGTGGGAGCCGCTCGACGTGGGCGCCGGATCGGTGCTCGCGATCGGCACGGCGGCAGGTCCCGGTCTCCGGCTGGCGATCGCCGTACGCGGTGGCATCGACGTGCCGACCTATCTCGGCAGCGCGTCGACGTTCACGCTCGGCGGCTTCGGCGGTCATGGTGGGCGGGCGCTCGTGCCCGGTGACGTGCTGCGCCCGGGATCGCAGGACGCCGAGGCGGACCACCCGGCGTTCGCCGAGGGTGCGACGCTGACACGCATCGGCGGCCCGACGCCGCCGGAACGACGCCCGCACCTGACGTCGTCGTGGGAGGTCGGCGTCACCGAGGGCCCCCACGCTGCGCCCGAGTTCTTCACCCGCGACGACATCGACACGCTCTACGCGACCGACTACGAGGTGCACTTCAACTCCGCTCGCACGGGCGTACGTCTCATGGGTCCGCGACCGACCTGGGCCCGCAGCGACGGTGGCGAGGCCGGGCTGCACCCCTCCAACATCCATGACACGCCGTACGCCGTCGGCGCGCTCGACTTCACCGGTGACACGCCGATCATCCTGGGTCCCGACGGGCCCTCGCTCGGCGGCTTCGTGTGCCCGGCGGTCGTGGCGAGCGGTGAGCTGTGGAAGCTCGGCCAGCTGCGGCCGGGGGACACCGTGCGCTTCGTCCCGGTGCGCGAGGCGGACGCCGCGGCGCTCGACTCGCACCGAGCTGCGGTGACCGTGCCGACGAGGGGTGGCGACGGGGACGACGGAGTGATCGCGCGCCTCGAACCGACCGCTGGCGGACGGCCCGCGGTGACGTACCGGCGCGACGGCGACGACAACCTGCTCGTCGAGTACGGCGCCCAGGTGCTCGACCTTGGCTTGCGCATGCGCGTGCACGCGCTGATGACCCGGCTGCAGGAGGTGGCACCGGCGGGCATCCTCGACGTCACGCCCGGGATCCGCTCGCTGCAGGTGCACACCGATGCCAACGTGATCGGCGCGGCCCGGCTCGCCGGCCTGATGCAGGAGATCGAGCACGACCTGCCGGCCACCAACGAGCTCGTCGTGCCGTCGCGCAGGGTCCGGCTGCCGCTGTCGTGGGACGACCCGGCGACCAGGCTGGCCACCGAGCGCTACATGGCGGGCGTACGCGATGACGCCCCGTGGACGCCGTGGAACATCGAGTTCATCCGCCGCATCAATGGGCTGGAATCGGTCGACGACGTGCACAGCACCGTCTTCGGCGCCAGCTACCTGGTGCTGGGCCTCGGCGACGTCTACCTCGGCGCTCCGGTGGCCACGCCGCTCGACCCACGGCACCGGCTGGTCACGACCAAGTACAACCCGGCACGGACGTGGACGGCGGAGAACTCGGTCGGGATCGGCGGGGCGTACCTCTGCATCTACGGCATGGAGGGCCCCGGCGGCTACCAGCTCGTCGGCCGCACGACGCAGGTGTGGAACAGCTTCCGCCGCGGCGGGCTCTCCGACGAGCAACCCTGGGCGCTGCGGTTCTTCGACCGGATCGAGTGGTACCCGGTCTCGGCCGAGGAGCTGCTCGAGCTGCGGGCCGAGACTGCCGCCGGGCGCGGACCCGTCGACACCGAGGACGGCCTCTTCGCGCTCGCGGACCACGAGCGCTTCCTCGCCGACAACGCGGAGTCGATCGGGGACTTCCGTGCGCAACAGGCTGCGGCGTTCGAGGCCGAGAAGGAACGTTGGCGCGCCTCGGGCGAGTTCGACGTCAAGCCCGAACCACCCGCCGCCGTTGCCGGAGCGCCAGTGGACATCCCGCCCGGCAGCACCCCCGTGCTGGCGCCGTTCGTGTCCAGCGTCTGGCAGGTCGCGGTCGAGCTCGGCGCCCAGGTGCGAGCCGGCGACCGCGTCGTGGCGCTCGAGGCGATGAAGATGGAGACACCGATGAGCTCGCCGGTCGACGGCGAGGTCGTGGAGATCTATGTGGCGCCCGGCGAGCAGGTCACCCCCGGACAGGTACTGATGGCGATCAAGGAGCAGGCATGACAGCGACCGAGCGGGTCACCGCGGCATACGAGCGGATCTCGACGATCGACCGGCCCGAGGCGTGGATCCACCTGCGCACGCTCGACGACGCACTCGCGGAGGCGGCTGCGGTCGACGCACGTGTGGCGGCGGGGGAGTCACTGCCGCTGGCGGGGCTGACGGCAGCGGTCAAGGACAACATCGACGTGGCCGGCATGCCGACGACGGCGGGCGCAGCGTCGTACCGCTATGTGCCGGACGCGGACTCGACCGCCGTCGCTCGGCTGCGCGCTGCCGGCGCGATCGTGCTCGGCAAGACCAACCTCGACCAGTTCGCCACGGGGCTGGTCGGCACCCGCAGTCCGTACGGCGCCGTGCGCAACGCCTGGGACCCGAGCCGCATCTCCGGCGGATCGAGCTCAGGGTCGGCCGTCATGGTGGCTCTCGGCGTCGCCGACATCGCGCTCGGGACCGACACCGCCGGGTCCGGGCGGGTGCCGGCGGCTCTCAACGGCATCGTCGGGGTCAAGCCGACCAAGGGCTTGATCCCGACCACGGGCGTCGTGCCGGCGTGCCGGAGCCTCGACTGCGTGACGGTGTTCGCCCGCGAGCTCGGGCTGGCTCGTACGACGGTCGAGCTGCTCAGCGGCCCCGACGGGATCGACCCCGGAGCGCGAGGCGACAGACCGGCTCAGCTCACAACGGCGCCGCCACGGATCGCGGTCCCTGCCGCCGGCAACCTCGAGGGCCTCGCCGACGGCTGGGCCGAGGCGTTCGGCGCGGTCGTCGCGCGACTCGCCGGCGCCGGTGTCGAGGTCGTGCCGGTCGACATCACGCCGCTGCTGCGCGCCGCCGAGCTGCTGTACGGCGGTGCGTTCGTGGCCGAACGCACGGCGGCCGTCGGCGACCACATCACGAAGCACGCCGACCTCATCGGCACCGACCTCGACCCGACGGTCGCGGCGATCGTGCAGGGCGGGTCCGACGCGACGGCGGTCGACTACTTCCGGGACCTCGAGCGGCTGGAGCGGCTCGGCGCGGAGGGGCACGAGCTGCTCGACGGCTTCGCCGCACTGCTGACCCCGACGACGACCTGGCACCCGACCCTGAGGGAGGTGGCCGCCGATCCGGTGGGCGCCAACAGCCGCATGGGGCGCTACACCAACTTCGCCAACCTGCTGGACATGTCGTCGCTGGCGGTGCCTGCGGGCAGCGTCGACGGTCTGCCGTTTGGCGTGATGCTGACCGGGCGGGCGTTCGACGACCGGCTGCTGGCCGAGATCGCCCAGCTGCTCCCGGGAGTCACGGTCGACCTGCTCGTGGTCGGCGCCCATCTCAGCGGGCAGCCGCTCAACCACCAGCTGGTGTCGGCGGGCGGGACGCTCGTCGCTGACGTACGGACCGCCGAGGCGTACCGGCTGCACGCGCTCGACACCCAGCCGCCCAAGCCCGGTCTCGTACGAGTTGCTGACGGCGGCGTGAGCGTCCCGGGCGAGGTCTGGCGCATACCGGCCGCCGGATTCGGCAGGTTCGTGGGCGCGCTGCCTGCGCCGATGGTGATCGGGACCGTCGACCTCGACGACGGCACGTCCGTCACCGGATTCCTCTGCGAGCCGTACGCCTTGGCGGGTGCTCGCGACATCAGCGACCTCGGTGGCTGGCGCGCGTACGTCGGCGCCGTGACAGGATCCGGTGCATGAGCACCGACTCGGGCACGCAGAAGGTCGGCCGTCCCCGCGCGAAGCCGCAGAGCAGCTCCGACCTCGCGCCGCGTGACCAGATCCTGGGTGCCGCGGCCGCATTGTTCGCCGAGCACGGATACGCCGGCACCACGACGCGCGCGATCGCGGAACGCGTCGGCATCCGCCAGGCGTCGCTCTACTACTACTTCGCCGGCAAGGACGAGATCCTCCTGGAGCTCCTCGAGATCTCTGTGCGACCCAGCCTCGCGTACGTCACGCCGTTGCTCGCCGAGCCCGATCGTCCCGCAGCGCTGTACGCCTTGGCGCTGATCGACGTCGAGACGCTGATGGCCACGCCGCACAACGTCGGCGTGCTCTACCTGTCGCACGAGGTGCAGCAGCCGCGCTTCGACACGTTCCGCGCGCACCGCGACGAGCTGGCGTCGGCCTACAAGCGGCTCGTCGACGGCCTGGTCGACGATCCTGCCTTCATCGGCGCGTGCTGCATGCAGCTCGTCGAGATGGTCATCACGCTGCGCCGCGACGGTGAGCCGGACGCGTCGACGGCGCCCGCGATCGCCACCGCGTGCCTGCGGCTGCTCGGCCTGCCCGAGGACGAGGTGCTCAGGGGCGTCAGCGCCGGCGAGCGCTTGCTGGCCGCATTAGCGGACTGACGCTGGGCGTCGGTGCCGCACAATGAAGATGTGACGATCCACTCGGACCACCCGTTCGTACCCGCTGAGGGCGATCGCGACCAGCTCCGGCGCGTACGTGGCCGTCTGCCGGCGCCGGTCACCGTGTGGGCCACCGGCGAGGGCACTCGGCGGCGCGGGCTGACCGTGTCGTCCCTGCTCCTGGCGGCGGGGGATCCCGACCGGGTGCTCGGCCTGATCGACCCGGACTCCGACTTCTGGGAGGCGGAGCCGAACACCTGGACCGTCAACGTGCTGGGCGCCGAGCACCGGTTCCTCGCCGACGCGTTCGCCGGTACGGCACCGGCGCCGGGCGGCCCGTTCACGCTCGGGGACTGGACCGACAGCGAGTGGGGACCCGTGCTGACCGGAACGGCAGGCTGGATCGGCGTACGCCGTGATGCCGACGAGCCCCGTGAGGTCGGGTGGGGCCTGCTGGTCGAGGGCATCGTCGAGTCGGTCGCTGTGGGTGAGGCGGATGCTCTGGTGCACCTCCGGGGCCGATACCGCGACCTCGGCGCAACCGACTGAGGAGCCCGCCGACTCGGCGCGGATGGCGCACGTCGATAGACTGACCGCTATGGCTGAGAGCGGGGAGGAGACACCGATGAGCGTTCTCGCGAACCTGACCGGACCCTCCGACCTGCGCGGCATGAGCGACGACGAGCTCGCTGCGCTGGCGACCGAGATCCGCGAGCTGCTGATCACCTCGGTCGCCTCCAACGGCGGTCACCTCGGACCCAACCTCGGCGTCGTCGAGCTCGGCATGGCGATCCACCGCGTGTTCGACTCACCGCGCGACCGGGTCGTCTGGGACACCGGCCACCAGGCGTACGTCCACAAGATGCTCACCGGCCGCGCCGGCCAGTTCGGGACGCTGCGCAAGGAGGGTGGCCTGTCGGGCTACCCGAGCCGCGCCGAGTCCGAGCACGACTGGGTCGAGAACTCGCACGCCTCGACGAGCCTGTCGTACGCCGACGGGATGGCCAAGGCCAACCTGCTGCTCGGCAAGGACGACCACGTCGTCGCCGTCATCGGTGACGGTGCGCTGACCGGTGGCATGGCCTGGGAGGCGCTCAACAACATCGCCGCCGACAACGACCGCCGCCTCGTCGTGGTGGTGAACGACAACGGCCGCTCTTACACCCCGACCGTGGGCGGACTCGCCAACCGGCTCACCGAGATCCGCACCAACCCCAAGTACGAGCCCGCGCTCGGTGCGATCAAGGAGCGGCTCAACCGCTCGCGCATCGTGGGCCCCGCTGCGTACGAGGCGCTGCACGCGATCAAGAAGGGCGTCAAGGACGCGCTGGCACCGCAGGGCATGTTCGAGGACCTCGGGCTCAAGTACATCGGCCCCGTCGACGGCCACGACCGTCCCGCCGTCGAGCGCGCGCTGACCCAGGCCAAGAAGTTCGGCGGCCCCGTCCTCGTGCACGTGCTGACGACCAAGGGGCAAGGCTACGACATCGCGGTCGCCAACGAGAACGACCAGATGCACCAGGCCAACCCGTTCGACCGGGCCACCGGCGAGGCGGTCAACGTCGCGCCGGCCGGCTGGACCTCGGTGTTCCGCGACGAGATCGTCCGCATCGCCGACGAGCGTCCCGACATCGTGGCGATCACGGCGGCGATGCTCTATCCCGTCGGCCTCGACGCGTTCGCCGACAAGTTCCCTGATCGGGTGTTCGACGTCGGCATCGCCGAGCAGCACGCCGTGACCAGCGCCGCCGGGCTCGCGATGGGCGGCCTGCACCCTGTCGTCGCGGTCTATGCGACGTTCATCAACCGCGCGTTCGACCAGGTGCTGCTCGATGTCGCCCTGCACCGGTGCGGCGTGACGTTCGTGCTCGACCGGGCCGGCGTCACCGGCGACGACGGTGCCAGCCACAACGGCATGTGGGACATGTCGCTGCTGCAGATCGTGCCGCGCCTGCGACTCGCCGCTCCGCGTGACGGCTCGCAGCTGCGTGAGCTGCTCCGTGAGGCCGTCGACGTCGACGACGCACCCACCGTCGTGCGGTTCGCCAAGGGTGGCGTGTGCGAGGACCTCCCGGCGATCGAGCGCATCGGCACGACCGACGTGCTCTCCCGCGACGACGCCAAGGACGTCCTGATCGTCGCGATCGGCTCGTTCGGCCACCTCGGCGCCGACGCGGCCGAGATCGTACGCGCTGCGGGCCACGGCGTGACGGTCGTCGATCCCCGCTGGGTCAAGCCGATCGACCCCGCGCTCGTCGAGCTCGCCTCCGGCTACGACCTCGTCGTCACGGTCGAGGACAACGGTCGCCACGGCGGTGTGGGAGCGGCGTTCACCCAGGCCGTACGCGATGCAGGCCATGACGTGCCGATCCGCGTGCACGGCGTCGAGCAGGAGTTCCTCGACCACGCCAAGCGCGACGTGATCCTCGAACGACTCGGGCTCACACCGCAGGCTGTCGCCGACGACACGCTCGCCGCGTTGTCGCGGAATAGCACCGACGGGTGAGTGGTTGACCATGGCGATGAAATGGCTACCGCGACGCGAACCTGACGAGACCCCCCGCGAGGGCAACGGTCCGATCCTCATCCATGCCCTCGACGGGTTCCTGGGTGCCGGTTCTGCTGCCCGCATGGCCGCAGACCAGCTGCGCTCGGGCCACGGCGAGGTCGTCCACGAGTTCGACATCGACGCGCTGCTCGACTACCGGGCCCGCCGCCCGATGATCGCGTTCCGCGAGGACCACTACGCGGAGTACGACGACCCGACCTTGCAGGTCGTGCTCGAGCACGACGACAACGGCATGCCCTACTTCCTGCTGGCCGGCCCGGAGCCCGACTTCCACTGGGAGCAGTTCATCGCCGAGGTCCATGACTTCATCGAGGAGCACGACGTCCCGCTGACCCTCGGGCTCGGCGCCGTGCCCATGGGCGTGCCCCACACCCGGCCCACCATGATCACCGCTCATGGCACGCGTCCCGACCTGGTCGACCGGCAGAACCTCTGGTCCGCGCAGGTCATGGTCCCGTCGTCCGCGCAGTCGCTGCTGGAGTACCGCCTCGGGCAGTGGGGCCACGACGCCGCCGGCTACGTCGTGCACGTGCCGCACTACCTCGCGCAGATCGACTACCCGACCGCGTCGCTCGCGCTGATCGACGCCCTCGTCGACCGCACGGGGCTCAGCATCAACGTCGACTCGCTCAAGGCCCGCCAGGAGGCGGCCCTCGCGGAGATCGAGCAGCAGATCGAGGAGCAGGGCGGCCAGAGCCTGCTCGGCGGGCTCGAGGAGCAGTACGACGCGTTCACCCGCGGTGCGGCCCAGTCGCTGCTCGCCAGCGACGAGGACCTGCCGAGCGGCGACGAGCTGGCCGACCAGTTCGAGCAGTTCCTGGCGCGTCAGCGCAAGAACGACCAAGGCTGACGCGCGCCGAAAGTAGCGGGTGGCCGGCGACCTTCGGCCGATGGAAGGTGCCGACCGTCTTCCGTACGTTCGTGGGGTGTCCTCGACTCCGCTGAGCGCCAGTCCCGGCCCGCTCGCTCCGGCCGACCGAGCTCTCGGCCCTGACCTCGCCCGCGGCTTCATGCTGCTGTTCATCGCGCTGGCCAACTCGCACTACTTCCTGAGCGGTGACTCGGTGCGTGGCGGCTTCCCGATGGACGGGTCGAGGCTCGACTCCGCCGTGACCTGGTTCGTCGCGACGTTCGTCGATGGCCGGGCGTTCCCGATGTTCGGCCTGCTGTTCGGCTACGGGGTGGCGATGATCGTCCGGCGCCAGGAGGCGCTGGGACCCAAGGGCGTGCGACACCTCCTGTGGCGTCGGGCGATGTTCCTCGTCGTCGTGGGATTTCTCCACGCGATGCTCCTCTACGTCGGCGACATCCTCGCGGCGTACGGCGTGCTGCTGCTCCTCGGCGCCTGGGCGGTGAGGTGGAGGGACGGCTGGCTGCTGGGAGTGGCGGCGGTGATCTTCACCCTCGGGGCGTTCCCGTCGGGTGACTCGATGTCGATCGTCACCGACCCACCGGACCCGTCGATGCTGCCTCCGGACCTGCTCACGATGCTGTCGGACCGGATCGTGGCGCAGCCGTTCATCATGCTGCTGGGTCCGATCGGCTTCGCCTGCCCGTTCCTCGTGGGGCTGTGGGCCGGCCGCCGCCGAGTCCTGGAGCAGCCGGAGCTCCACCGCCGGTTGCTGACCGTGACGGCGGTCGTGGGCATCGCGGTCGCCGTGCTCGGCGCCCAGCCCGTGGCACTCATGCTCGCCGGCGTCACCGACGTGCCGAGCCGCAGCACGCTCGAGCTGATCGGCCCGTGGCACGACGCATCCGGAGTGCTGGGCGGGTTCGGCTATGCCGCCGCGATCACGCTGCTGGCCGCCCGCTTGAGCAAGGAGGGTCGCGTCGTCCGGGCGATCGCCGCGACAGGACAACGCTCGATGACGTTCTATCTCTCGCAGTCCGTCGTGTGGACGGTGGTGTTCACACCGTTCCTGCTCGATCTGTCCGGGCCATTGAGCGTCGCCGGCACGGCGCTGCTGGCGACGATGACCTGGGTGTCGACCGTGGTCATCGCCGACCGCATGCGCCGTGCCGGTTATCGGGGTCCGTTCGAGCTGCTCGTGCGGGGGGTCACGTACGGGCGCTAGACCCGTTCGGCGACCTTCTCGTACGACCGCATGGCCCAGACGTAGCCCAGCAGGGCGATCGCTGCGCTCCAGACGATCGTCAGCACGACGCCGTTGCCGAGGTCCGCGCCGGTCAGCAGGCCGCGCACGGACTCGGTGAACGGTGTGAACGGCTGGTTCTCGGCGAACCAACGCACGCCTGACGGCATGGTGTCCGTCGGCACGAACCCGCTGCCGAAGAACGGGAGCAGGAGCAGCGGCATCGGACTGTTGCTGGCCGTCTCGACGCTCTTGGCGCTCATGCCGAGAGCCACCGTCAGCCAGGTCAGGGCAAACGTGATGGCGGCGAGGACGCCGACCAGGGCCAGCCAGTCGAGCGGCGACGCCGACGGCCGGAACCCGATCACCAGAGCGACTACCAGGACGACGGCCATGCACGCCAGCGTCTGGAGCATGCTGCCGACGACGTGCCCGGTCAGCACCGCCGCGCGGGAGATGCCCATCGTGCGGAAGCGGTCGATGATGCCCTCGGTCATGTCCATCGCGACCGCGATCGCGGTGCCCTGGGCGGCGCCGGCGACCGTCAGCACGAGGATGCCGGGCACGAGGTACTCGACGTACGCGTCACGGCCACCGGAGGCGACGCCGAGCCCGGCGCCCATCGTGCCGCCGAGGACATAGACGAACAGGAGGAGGAAGACCACCGGGATGCCGACCAGCATCAGGGTCAGGGAGGGGTAGCGCTGCATGTGGCGCAGGTTGCGCCGCAGCATCGTTGCGGAGTCGCGGGTGGCGTAGGTCAGTGTGCTCATGTCAGCTGGCTTTCTGTGCGTCGTGTCGGTCGGTGAGGGCGAAGAAGACGTCGTCGAGGTCGGG
Organism: Aeromicrobium sp. Root236; assembly: GCF_001428805.1. NCBI lineage: Bacteria > Bacillati > Actinomycetota > Actinomycetes > Propionibacteriales > Nocardioidaceae > Aeromicrobium > Aeromicrobium sp. Root236. The sequence continues at coordinate 348,936 of NZ_LMIS01000001.1, forward strand.
CGTGTGGATCGACAGGTCGTCGACCTCGATCGACTCGTCGAGGCCGGCGAGCAGGGTCCTCAGGGAGCCGATCCCGCCGTCGCTCGGCACCTGCAGCGTCAGCGCCTCGTCGTCGCGGGTGGCCTCGGCGAGGTGCCGGGCCGCGGCGTCGAGGCTCGACGCATCGGCGAACCGCAGCAGGATGTGGCCGCCGGGGATGAGCCGCTTGAGCTCGGCCGGCGTGCCCTCGGCGACGATCGCGCCTCGGTCGAGCACCGCGATGCGGTCGGCGAGCTCGTCGGCCTCGTCGAGGTACTGGGTCGTGAGGAAGATCGTCACGCCGTCGGCGACGAGTCCGCGGATGATCTGCCACATCGTGTGGCGGCTGCGTGGGTCCAGCCCGGTCGTCGGCTCGTCGAGGAAGATGATGCGCGGATCGCCCACCAGCGTCATCGCCAGGTCGAGCCGTCGCTTCATGCCGCCGGAGTACGTCGGCGGAGTCTTGCCGGCCGCCTCGACGAGGTCGAACTGCTCGAGGAGCTCGTCGACGCGGCGCCGGCCGACGTCCTTGGGCAGGTGGTTGAGGTCGGCCATCAGGAGCAGGTTCTCGCGTCCGGTCAGCAGGTTGTCGATCGCCGAGAACTGCCCGGTCACGCCGATCTGCCGGCGAACGGAGCCGGCATCGCTCGTCACGTCGTGACCGGCAACCGTCGCGACGCCGCCGTCGGGCTTGATCAACGTCGACAGGATGCGGACGATCGTCGTCTTGCCGGCGCCGTTGGGTCCCAGAAGTCCGAAGATCGTGCCGGCGGGGACGTCGAGGTCGATGCCGTCCAGCACGACCTTGTCGCCGTACGCCTTGCACAGCCCGGTCGCGGTGATGCCGGAGTGAGTGGGGGTGGTGCTCATGGTTCCTCTTCTCGTGGTGGTGGTCAGGCCGGCGAGCGGTGGATCAGGATGTCGCCGTAGGACGTACGGGCGCGGACCTCGACGGTCTGCTCGGACTCCGCGGGGGAGTCGGTGGCCTCGAGCGAGCTGCGCACGGTGCCGGACTTGCTGCTCGCGTCCAGCCACGCAGCGGTGCCGGTGCGGATGCCGATCTCGACGTCCCCGTACGCGGTCTCGAGGGCGGCGGAGCCACGCTCGACCTCGGCGACCCGGACGCTGCCATAAGCGGTCTTGGCCTTGACCGACCCCTGGGCCTGGGCGACGGTGATGTCGCCGTTGGCCGACTTGGCGTCGAGCGTGCCGGTGACGGTGCCGAGCCGGATCTCGCCGTTGGAGTTCTTGATGACGGCGTCGCCCTCGATGCGGCTGACGCGCAGGGCGCCCGATCCCGTGGACAGGTCGGCGTCGCCGGCAACAGCTCCGGCGGTGACGTCGCCGAAGCCGGTGCGGGCCTGCAGGGCGTCCGTGGAGTCGACCCGCACGTTGCCCATGCCGGTCTTGACGCGGCAGGCGCCGAGTGGCCCCTCGACGTCGAGCCGGCCCATCGCGAGGTCGGCCGACAGGTCGGATCCGGCCGGCAGCTCGACGAGGATGTCGACGGCGCCACCGTTGCCCCACAGGCTGGCCGCGCGCCAGCTGCGCTGCGCCACGATCCGGAGGAGGCCGCCGAGGAGCTCGACGGTCACCTGCTCGGCCGCTCGTACGTCCGCGGAGCGCTGCGCGTCACGTGGGCGCACGTCGACGCTCGTGGTGGCGCTGTCGCCGGTGGTGATGCGTACGTCGCCGACACAGGCGAGGTCGATCGTCACCGAGAGGTGGTCAGGCGTCTGGAAGTCGTGTGTGGTCATGGTCATTTCACCCATCCGCTGAAACGCTGGCTCGTGGTGGTCGTGGGGGTGTTGCGCCGCCTGTCGGGGTCGGCGGCGGCTGCGGCGGTGCGCACGAGCCAGCTGTTGACCGACAGGCCGTCGCGGCCGGCGGCCGCCTCGATCTGCGACTTGAGCTGCTCGGAGAGGCGCACGGTGAGCCGCGACGTGCCACTGTCGTCGGCCTCGACCGGAGGCGGCGTCGCCGCGGTGCTCGCCTGGTCGAAGGACTGCTCGCTCGGAGCCGTCGTGACGACCAACTCGGGATCGCGTCCCCGCAGGCGTACGTCGACCGAGCCCGGGGCGAGCTCGGTGGTGATCTCGGCGGCGGCGGCGGACAGCACGTCGAGCAGCACGAGGCGGGCCGCCGACTCGAGGGGAGCCACGAGGCGTTCGGCCATCTCGCGGGCCTCGTCGCCGCCGGCCGCGGCCGCGACGCCGAGGTGGCGGCGAAGGTCTTCGATGTAAGGGTTCAGGTCCATGACGTCATCATGACACCACTATGACGTCACATGCAAGTCACGATGGCGTCATCGTCGCTCACCGCTACGATCGGACCGTGCCTGCATCCCTTGAAGACGTCGTCGGACTCCTGGATCTCGAGCAGCTGGAGGTGGGTCTCTATCGCGGGTCGCAGCCCGAGGCATCGGAGCTGCCGCGCGTGTTCGGTGGCCAGGTGGCGGCCCAGGCGCTCATGGCGGCGCAGCTCACCGTGCCCGACGAGCGCCACGTGCACTCGCTGCACCTCTACTTCATCCTCGGCGGAGATCCGAGCATCCCGATCGTCTACGACGTCGAGAACGTCCGCGACGGTGGCTCGTTCACCACGCGGCGCGTCGCGGCCCGTCAGCACGGCGAGATCATCTTCTACATGACCGCGTCGTTCCAGGTCGTCGAGGACGGCTGGGACCACCAGGACGCGATGCCCGACGTGCCGTCGCCGGACGAGTCGCTGCCGCTGACCGACGTCATCGGCGGCCGTGGCTCGGAGGCGGCCGAGTTCTGGAACCGTGAGTGGTCGTCGTTCGACATGCGCTACATCGGCGACAACCGGGCCGAGGACGACCCGCAGCGCCGGCTCGTCCCCGTCGTGCAGCGCCTGTGGTTTCGCGCCGACGGCACGCTGCCGGACTCGCGGATCGTCCACAACGCGGCGTTCACCTACATCAGCGACCTGAGCCTGCTCGGCGCGAGCCTCGTGCCGCACGGGACGTTCATCGGGGCCCCTGACGTCCAGGCGGCCTCGCTCGACCACGTCATCTGGTTCCACCGGCCGATCGCCGCCGACCAGTGGCTCCTGTACGACCAGACCTCGCCGTCGGCGTCCGGTGCTCGCGGTCTGAGCACGGCTCGGGTCTTCACCGAGGACGGCACGCTCGTGGCGACCGTCGCCCAGGAAGGCCTGATCCGCCGGATCACTCCTCGCGGCTAGGGGATCGTCGGCAGCGTCCCGACGCTCGGGAAGTTGATCGTCGACGGGTACGTCGCCGAGTTGTGGATCTTGAGCACCGTCAGCGTGCCGAGCAGGTCCGGCAGCGTGGGCAGCAGGTGCGGGACGTCGAACGCCTGCACCGCGATCCGCAGCTTGTGGCCCGGCAGGATCTTGGCTCGCGTCGGGAAGATCTCGACGTCGATCGGCGCGACCTCGTTGGGCGCGAGCCGCTTCTGCGCTGCCTTGGTGAACGGGTGGAACGGCTGGATCAGCACGCCGTCGAGATAGCGCGACTTGCTGGTGTCGAGCGCTCGGTGCGAGATGACCTGCCAGCCTCCCGTGAGGCGCTTGACCGTGCCGTCGGGTGCTTCGTCCTCGAGGGCGACCGACAGCATGCCGTCACCACCGGCGCTCGAGGCGTACAGGTGGGCGTTGATCGGCCCCTGGACCGTCACGGCCTTGGTCAGCGGCTTGGTCGAGAACACCGCGCCCGCCTTGTCGTTGAGCTGGTTGTCCGAGAAGCAGGGGAGCTGGGCGAGTAGCAGGTTGGGCACGCCCGCGGTCCACTGGTTGGCCGAGCGCGTGCAGAGCCCCGCTGCGGGGATCGGGAGGATGCTCGAGGTGCCGGCGGTCGCGGTGCCGGACGTGAGGCCGCCCGGGGCGCCGAGCAGCGCGGACGTGCCGGACAGTTTGAGCTTGGCGCCGGTCAGGGACGGGCCGATCCACTTCGTGCTCTTGGCCCACGCGCCGGTGCCCTGCTCGTAGTACGTGAGGTTGGCGATGTCGCTGTTGAGCGTCGAGTCGCTGCGACCCTTGAGGTAGTGGTCGAACCAGCGCAGCTGCAGCTCGCCCAGCGATCCGTAGCCGGCCTTGGCGATGTCGGCGCCGCTCGAGGCCTGCAGGTGGTCCCACGGGCCGACGATCATCTTGGCGGGGATGCCGCGCTTGTTGAGGTTCTCGAACAGCAACGGCGTGCCGCGCTGGAACAGGTCGTACTCGCCGGACACGAAGAACGCCGGGACCTTGACCTTGTCGATCACGTTGATGACCGAGCGCTCCTTGTAGAACGCCCCGTCGTATGCCGGTTCACCGCCGAGGAACGCGCTGAGCAGCAGCGGGACCGTGAACGTGCCGGCGCCGGTGAGGTGGTCGAGCAGCTCCTTGATCGCCGAGTCGGGGCTCGTCGCCAGCACCGTCGGCGGGATCAGGCCCGTCGAGGTGACGAGGCCGAGCCACAGCGGGATGAAGCCGACGTCGAGCTGGCCGCCCGAGGCGACGACGTCGCGGTAGACGTCAGCGCCGGGCACCTGCGGGAAGATCGCCTTGAGCCCGGGCGGCTGGGCTGCCGCGGCCCAGAGCTGGCTGATGCCCATGTAGGACGGGCCCGTCATGCCGGTGATGCCGTTGCTCCACGGGCGCGCCGACGAGTGCGCCCACGTCATGATCTCGCCGCCGTCCTTGTTCTCCCGGGCGTCGAAGGCCCTCCAGATGCCTTCGGAGCTGCCGGTGCCGCGAGCGTCGACGGTCAGCTGCACGTAGCCGCGCTTGACGAGATAGCTCGAGTCGCCGCCGAGGAACCCGCCGGCCGAGCTGACGACGGTCTTGTTGTACGCCGTGATGGTCACCAGGACCGGGAACCGCTTGGCGATCGCCTTGCCGTTGGCGTCTGCCGGGCGTACGACATCGCCGCGCAGGATCGTGCCGTCGGACATCGGGATCGCCACGTCGCGCTCCGTGACGGTCTTGGGGTACTCCGCGGCACGGGGCTTCCACGTCGTCGCAGCCGTGGCTGCCGTGGTGCTGAACGTGAGCGAGGCGGCGATCATCCCGAGCGCGAGCCCGACGATCATGAGCAGGCGATGGACCGTGGTTCGAGCGTGCACGAAGGGCTCCCTGTGTCGTTGCCGTGATCAACGACCCAAAGTAAATCGGAGTTACGCTTCGGTAACAACCCTTCCGACGAGGTGAGTCACCGGCTTCTTCGCACCCTTGACGCCGAAGACGAGCTCGCCGCGCTCTGCCTGTGACCCGAACACGACGGTGCCCGGCAGCAGGATCGGCTTGCGGAACTCGACGTCGACCGCGAACGCGGCGGGCAGCTTGTTCTGCAGCGCCGAGAGGCTGCGAGCGAGGGTCCACATGCCGTGGGCGATGTTGGTGGGGAAGCCGAACGCCTTGGCGGTCAGCGGGTAGAGGTGGATCGGGTTGCGGTCGCCCGACACCGAGCCGTAGCGGCGGCCGAGGTCACCGGCGAGCTTCCAGTGCACGACGCCGTCAGGTGCCTCGACGCCTGCCAGGGGAGCCGGTGAGGTCTCCGCGCTGCCGCCCTTGTGGCGGGAGAACAGCGTCGTCACCTCGTCCCAGACGAGCTCGCCCTCGACGGAGACCTCGGTGATGAGGTCGACGAGCGAGCCCTTGGGGTGCGGCCGCAGGTCGGCAGCGCGTACGGAGACGTCGAAGGACTCCGCGACGCCGAGCGGGCGGTGCTGGCGGATCGTGTTGCGCAGGTGCACCAGGCCCATCGGCGCGAACGGGAACGCCGTGTCGGTCATCAGGGCCATGTGCAACCCGAACGCCGCCATGTGCGGGTAGGTCGCCGGGAGGTGGTCGCCGCGCGGGAACCCGCAGACCTCGTTGTAGGCCTCGAGGTGCTTGAGGTCGGTCACGACACCCTTGCGCTCCAGCACGATCTCGGGGACCGAGCCCTTGGCGTGCTTGATGCCGGGCAGCCCACCGATCACGGGGATCGCCGGCAGGACCGCCTTGAGCATCAACGGCGCGGTCGAGGGCGCCTTGTCGAACGTACGGGTGACCACGTCAGGCTCCGATCAGGGCCTGGCCGCAGACCCGCACGACGTTGCCGGAGATCGCGGACGATCCCGGGTTGGCGTACCAGGCGATGGCTTCGGCGACGTCGATCGGCTGGCCGCCCTGCGACAGCGAGCTGAGCCGGCGACCGGCCTCGCGGATGCCGAGCGGCATGGTCTTGACCATGTCGGTCTCGATGAACCCGGGAGCGATCGCGTTGACCGTGATGCCGTCCTTGGCGACCCGCTTGGACAGGTCGTTGACGAAGCCGATGACGCCGGCCTTGGCCGTGCCGTAGCTCGTCTGGCCGTTGTTGCCCGCGATGCCGGCGATCGACGAGATGCCGATGACGCGGCCGCCGGGGCGGATGAGCTTGCGCTTGAGCAGCTCCGCGGTGATGCGCTGCGGCGCGCCGACGCTGATGTCGATCACGAGGTTCCAGTTCTCGGTCTTCATGTTCTTGAGCCGCTTGTCGCGGGTGATGCCGGCGTTGTGCACGACGATGTCGACACCGCCGTGCGCCTTCTTGAGCGCGTCGGCGATGACCTTGGGCGCATCGGGCGCCGTGATGTCCTCGGCGATCGCGGTGCCGCCGAGCTCGGCCATGACGGCCTCCAGCTCGGCAGACAGCTGCGGCACGTCGAGGCCGACGATCGCCGCGCCGTCGCGGTGGAGCGTGCGGGCCATGGCCTCGCCGAGCCCGCGCGAGGCGCCGGTGATCAGCGCGACCTTGCCGGCCAGCGGCTTGGCCGGGTCGGCGACGGGGTCGGCATCGACGAGCTCGGTGAGCCCGAGGCGGATGACCTGGCCGTCGACGAACGCCGACTTGGGGGAGAGCAGGAACTCCAGGGTCGACCCGAGCGCGTTCTCGGCGCCGGCGCCGGCGTAGACGAGGTTGGCCGTGCTGCCGTTGCCACCGATCTCCTTGCCGGCAGAGCGTACGAAACCTTCGAGGGCGCGCTGTGCGATCGCCGCGGTCTCGGACTCGGCCTGCTCGGGGAGCGTGCCGATGACGATGAGCCGACCCGAGCTCGCGAGGCTGCGGAGCGCCGGGGTGAAGAACTGCTGCATGTCGGCGAGGCCGGCGGTGTCGCTGATGCCGGTGGCGTCGAACACCAGGCCCTTGTACGTCTTGCTGTCGGCGCGTACGCCCACCGACGTGATGCCGCTGGACTTCAACGTCGCGGCGAGCTGCTTGCCGAGCCGGCTGCCGGGAGCGGCGCCGATGAGGACGGTGCCCTTGACGAGCGGGTCACCTTCGGACCAGCGCTCGAGGACCGGGGGATTGGGCAGACCCAGGTTCTTGACGATGAACTTGCCGATCGGGTTGTGAGCAAGGGACTGATAGCGGTCGGCCATGACTTGGGTGTGTCCTATCTCTCGGATACCATTGGTATCTGGAATGCTCCTGAAACTGTAACCTCATGAAACAGCCCCGTCCACCAGCGTGGATGCGGCGCTCATCACGTTCCAGAACCATCGTTCACGAAGATCGAGGAGACCGCCATGGCGGACACGACACCAGCCAAGAAGGCGCCCACCAAGAAGGCACCCGCGAAGAAGACGGCCGCGACCAAGGCTGCGGAGACCGTGTCGAGCGTCGCGTCTGCCGCCGCTGGAGCCCAGACCGTACGCCGCGTCGCCGTGATCGGCGGCAACCGCATCCCGTTCGCGCGCTCCAACACCGTCTACACCAACGCGTCCAACCAGGACATGCTCACCGCGGCCCTCGACGGCCTCGTCGAGCGCTTCGGCCTCGAGGGTGAGCGGGTCGGCGAGTTCGCCGCCGGCGCCGTCCTCAAGCACAGCCGCGACTTCAACCTCGCCCGCGAGACGGTGCTCGGTTCCAAGCTGTCGCCCGACACCCCTGCGTACGACGTGCAGCAGGCGTGTGACACGGGCATCCAGGCCGCCGTGCTCGTCGCCAACAAGATCGCGCTCGGCAAGATCGAGTCCGGCATCGCCGGTGGCGCCGACACGACGTCGGACGCCCCGCTCGCGGTCGGCGACAAGCTCCGCAAGATCCTGCTCGAGGCCAACCGCGCCAAGGACAACAAGGGCCGCCTCGCCGCGCTCGCCAAGATCCGCCCGGCCTACCTGGCGCCCGACCAGCCGCGCAACTCCGAGCCGCGCACCGGACTGTCGATGGGTGACAGCCAGGCCATCACGACCAAGGAGTGGGGCATCACCCGCGAGGCTCAGGACGAGCTCGCCGTTGCCTCGCACCACAACCTCGCCAAGTCGTACGACGAGGGCTGGCAGGACGACCTGATGACGCCGTTCCTCGGTGTCACCAAGGACAACAACCTGCGTCCCGACTCGTCGCTGGAGAAGCTCGCGAAGCTCAAGCCGGTGTTTGGCAAGGGTGAGGGCGCCACGATGACCGCGGCCAACTCGACACCGCTGTCCGACGGCGCCTCGACGGTGCTGCTGGCGTCCGAGGACGAGGCCGAGAAGCACGGCTGGACCCCGCTGGCCTACTTCGTCGACTACGAGACGGCCGCCGTCGACTACGTCTCCGGCGCCGAGGGCCTGCTGATGGCTCCGGTCTACGCCGTGCCGCGCATGCTCGCCCGCCAGGGCCTGACGCTGCAGGACTTCGACTTCTACGAGATCCACGAGGCGTTCGCGAGCCAGGTGCTCACGACGCTCGCGGCGTGGGAGGACCCGATCTTCTGCAAGGAGCGCCTGGGCCTCGACGAGCCGCTCGGCTCGATCGACCGCAGCAAGCTCAACGTCAAGGGCTCGTCGCTCGCGACGGCACACCCGTTCGCCGCGACCGGTGGGCGCATCGTCGCCAACCTCGCCAAGCTGCTGCACGAGAAGGGCTCGGGCCGCGGCCTGATCTCGATCTGCGCCGCCGGTGGCCAGGGCGTCGTCGCGATCCTCGAGGCCTGAGTCGGTTCGACAAGCTCAAGAACGTGAGGTCCTTGAGCTTGTCGAAGGCACGTTCGCAGGCTTGCGCTGGAGCGTGCTCCAGCGCCTAGCGTCGGCGTCATGACGAACGCCACGCAACGGCCACTTCCCTCCGGCTTCGACGCCACCACGACCACGGACGACGTGCTCAAGGACGTCGACCTCACCGGCACGCTCGCCCTCGTCACCGGCGGCTACTCCGGCATCGGTATCGAGACGACGCGGGCGCTCGTTGCTGCCGGCGCGGAGGTCGTGGTGCCGTCGCGCCGGGTCCAGACCGCCCGGGAGCAGCTGGCCGGCTTCGAACGCGTCGAGGTCGGCTCCCTCGACCTGGGCGACCTCGAGAGCGTACGACGCTTTGCGGACCGGTTCCTGGCGACGAACCGCAGCCTCGACCTGGTCATCGACAGCGCCGGCATCATGGCCGCACCCGAGACGCGCGTCGGCCCCGGTTGGGAGTCACAGCTCGCGACGAACCACCTCGGCCACTTCGCACTGGTCAACAGGCTGTGGCCCGCGATCGAGCCAAGCGGGGCGCGGGTGATCTCGGTCAGCTCGCGTGGCCATCACTTCTCGCCGATCCGGTGGGACGACCCGCACTTCACGCAGGGCTACGACAAGTGGCTCGCGTACGGCCAGTCCAAGACCGCGAACTCGCTGTTCGCCGTCCACCTCGACGCCTTGGGCCGGGACGCCGGCGTGCGCGCGTTCGCGGTGCATCCGGGCGCGATCCTCACCGCGCTGGTGCGCCACATGTCGATGGCCGAGCAGATCGAGGCCGGATACCTGGACGAGGACGGCAACCTGATCGACCCGCGGTTCAAGTCACCCGAGGCCGGTGCAGCGACGCAGGTGTGGGCGGCGACCTCGCGACAGCTCGACGGCCTGGGCGGGCTCTACCTCGAGGACGTGGACGTGGCCGCGCCGTGGACGGAGGACCAGGTCTACACCGGCGTGAAGGACTGGGCGGTCGACCCCGACGAGGCGCAGCGCCTCTGGGCCCTCTCCGCAGAGCTGACCGGTGTCAACGCGTTCGCCTGAGTGAGCGCGCCGGTCAGACCCGGGAACCGAAGGCGTGCAGCACCTCCAGCGGTTCGCTGTGCGGCTCCTCTGAGGGCCGGCGACCGCCGAGCGCCGCGTCGACTGCGGGATGGATGCGCTCCTCGAACGCCGTGGCGCACTTGTCCCGCGACTCCCAGACATCGATGTAGCGCAGACCGCCGTCCTCGCGCCGTAGGCACAGGTGCACCAGGCAGCCGTCGAGGGGCTCGTCGCCGAGGTTGGCGATGACCTTCTCGTACGTCGGGAAGTCGATCGGTACGTCCTGCGTGAATGCGTAGACCATGATGTCTCCTGAAGTTGATCCGAATGACATTCGGATGAATACTGGTAGAGTAGGCAGCCATGGGAGAGCACGTCAAGACCCGCACCTACACCTCGTCACTGCGCGCCCAACAGGCCGAGCGCACTCGCGGTGCGATCCTCGACGCCGCCCGCAGCCTCTTCGTCACGCAGGGATTCCGTCGCACCACGGTGCAGCAGATCGCCGATCGGGCCGGGGTCAACATCGACACGATCTACTCGGCGGTCGGCCGCAAGCCCGCCCTCATGCGAGAACTGGTCGAGACGTCGTTGTCGGGGCAGAACGAGGCCGTGCCGGCCCAGCAGCGTCCGTACGTGCAGCAGATACGCGAAGCCGCGACAGCTGGCGAGAAGATCGACATCTATGCGGAGGCCATCGCCGAGATCCAGCAACGCATGGCCCCGATCTTCCTGGCCCTGCGTGACGCCGCGCTGAGCGACGAGTCGTGCCGCGCCCTTTGGAAGGAGATCAGCGAGCGGCGAGCACGCAACATGCTCGAGTTCGCCGCCGACCTCCGCGTGACCCGACAGCTACGTGCCGACCTCGACGACCAGCGGGTCGCGGACGTCATCTGGTCCATGAACGCAGCGGAGTACTGGGTGCTGCTTGTCGAGGAGCGTGGCTGGACCCCGGCAGAGTTCCGAAGCTGGATCGCGGATTCGTGGCGGAGGCTGCTGCTCGCGTCCTAAGGTGTGGCGAACGGCGAGCCAGCCGAGGAAGCCGGCACCAACATGACCGCACGCGGTGAGACATACGACGATTCGCTCGACAAGGCGCACCAACACGTACGCCGCTGGCTGTCGTCGATCGACGAGCGGCCGGTCGGGCCGCGCGTCACCGCAAGCGAGCTGCTGGAGAGTGTCGGCGGGCCGTTGCCCGACAACGGCCTGGACCCCGGTGACGTCGTGGACGAGCTCGCCGCCAAGGCGGACCCGGGGCTCATGGCGATCGCATCCGGGCGGTTCTTCGGCTGGGTCATGGGTGGGACGCTGCCTGCCGGGCTCGCCGCCGACTGGATGGTCAGCGGCTGGGACCAGAACGCCGGCATGCGCTACTCGACGCCCGCGACCGCTGCGCTCGAGGAGGCCGCCGCGAGCTGGCTGCTCGAGCTGTTGCACTTGCCGCCGACGGCCGACGTCGGCTTCGTCACCGGCGCCACGATGTCCAACTTCACCTGCCTGGCCGCTGCACGCCACGCGGTCCTCGCCCAAGCGGGGTGGGACGTCGAGCGCAACGGCCTGACGGGTGCGCCGCGGGTCCGTGTCCTCGTGGGCGCCGAGCGGCACGACACGATCGACCTGGCGCTGCGCTACCTAGGGCTCGGCCAGCCGACTCCGGTCGTCGCCGACGACCAGGGTCGTATCGACGTCGACGCGCTCGCCGAGGCGTTGGCCGCGATCCCGCCCGGCGAGCCGATCGTGCTGTGCCTGCAGGCCGGCAACGTGCACTCGGGCGCCTTCGACCCGTTCGCCGAGGCCGTCTCGCTCGCGCATGCCCGCGGCGCGTGGGTGCACGTCGACGGGGCCTTCGGGCTCTGGGCGGCGGCGTCGCCCGGGCTGAGTCACCTCGTCGAGGGCCTGTCCGGCGCCGACTCCTGGACGACGGACGCGCACAAGACGCTCAACGTGCCGTACGACTGCGGGCTCGCGATCGTGGCCGACTCAGGCTCGATGCGGGCGGCGATGGGGGTGCACGCGAGCTACCTGGTGGCCGACGAGACCGGGCCCGGCGACCCGTACGAGAAGGTGCCCGAGCTGTCCCGGCGGGCTCGTGGCGTGCCGGTCTGGGCCGTGTTGCGATCGCTGGGCCGCAAGGGAGTGGTCGACCTGGTCGACGGTCTCGCGGCGAATGCGCGCGCCATTGCCGCCGGGTTGTCGGAGATCGAAGGCGTCGAGGTGCTCAACGACGTCGGCTACACCCAGATCTGCGTGTCGTTCGGCAGCGACGAACGTACGCGTGAGGTCACCGCGCGGGTCATCGAGGACGGCACGACGTGGATGTCCGGCTCGCGCTGGCACGACCGCGACGTCCTGCGGGTGTCGGTGAGCAACTGGTCGACCGACGCGGAGGACGTACGCCTGTCGGTCGACACCGTACGGGCCGCGGTCGGTTCTTGAGCCTGTCGAATGGCTCAGGCTGACGGCTCGGCGCGCGCCATCGCGACGGCGGCGTGCTGCAGGTAGGTCTTGACCTCGTCGAACGGCACGGCGTCGACAGCCGGCAGACCCGGGTTCTGCTCGCGTACGGACAGCTGCAGCGTCGTCAGGTTCATGACGCCGAGCGCCTGCGTGTAGAACACGTTGGCCAGCAGGTTGGGGTCGCGTACGTGGAACTCGCCGGCCTTGACCCCGGCCTCGAGCACGTCGACGACATGGTTGAGGCACGACGCCATGGCACGGCCGAGGTCGAACATGACGCGTTCGCTGACCTCGGCCATGAGCTCGTCGCCACGGCGGCGCAGCAACGTCTGGGCGCAGTCGACGAACGCCGGATAGGCCGACCCGAAGTCGAGGAACACCACGACGAGGTTCTCGAGGCGATCGACCGGCTCGTGCGTGGCGTCGTCGGAGGTCTGCAGCATCTTGGCGAGCTCGTCGAGGTAGCCGACGAGTGTCTCGGCGAACAGCTCTTCCTTGCCCGAGAAGTGCCGGTAGATGATCGCCCGGTTGATGCCCACGGCCCGCGCGATGTCCTCGATCTGCGCATCGCGCACGCCGCGCTCGTCGAAGAGCGCACGGGTCGCGTCGAGGATCTCCCTCTTGCGCTCAGCGCGGCGTTCCGAGACGGGCATGACAGCCACTTTAGAGTGCTTTGTCGGTGGCGAGACGTAGGCTCGTAGGTATGCGTTCAGTGTCAGAGCTCCAGCGTCAGGTGGCGCCCATCGAGGTCGTCTCCGACTACCAACCCGCGGGTGACCAGCCGGCGGCGATCGCCGAGCTCGAACGCCGGATCAAGGCCGGCGTCAAGGACAACGTGCTGCTGGGTGCGACCGGCACCGGCAAGACCGCGACGACGGCCTGGCTGGCCGAGCGGCTGCAGCGGCCGATGCTCGTGATGATGCCCAACAAGCTGCTCGCGGCCCAGTTCGCCAACGAGCTGCGCGAGCTGCTGCCCAACAACGCGGTCGAGTACTTCGTCTCCTACTACGACTACTACCAACCCGAGGCCTACATCGCGCAGAGCGACACCTACATCGAGAAGGACTCGTCGGTCAACGAAGAGGTCGAACGCCTGCGGCACTCGGCCACGTGGTCGCTGCTGACCCGTCGCGACGTCATCGTGGTGGCCACGGTGTCCTGCATCTACGGCCTCGGCTCGGCACAGGAATACCTCGAGCGCATGATCGGCTTCAAGGTCGGCGAGGAGCTCCCGCGCGAGCAGCTGCTCCGCACGCTGGTGCAGGCCCAGTACGTACGCAACGACGTCGCGTCGACCCGGGGCACGTTCCGGGTCAAGGGCGACACCGTCGAGATCTTCCCGGTCTACCAGGAGCACGCGGTGCGGGTGGAGTTCTTCGGCGACGAGATCGAGCGGCTCATGACGCTGCACCCGCTGACCGGCGAGGTGCTCAGCGACGACCAGGAGCTCTACGTCGGAGCGGCCACGCACTACGCCGCCGGCCAGGAGACCATGAACCGCGCGATGCGCACGATCGAGATCGAGCTCGAGGAGCGGCTCGCCGAGCTCGAGGGCGAGGGCAAGCTGCTCGAGGCCCAGCGACTGCGCATGCGCACGACCTACGACCTCGAGATGATGCAGCAGGTCGGCACGTGCGCCGGCATCGAGAACTACTCGCGCCACATGGACGGCCGCGGGCCGGGCACGCCGGGCCACTGCCTGCTCGACTACTTCCCCGACGACTTCGTGCTGGTCGTCGACGAGTCGCACGTGACCATCCCGCAGATCGGCGCGATGTACGAGGGCGACATGTCCCGCAAGCGCTCGCTCGTCGAGCACGGCTTCCGGCTGCCGAGCGCGATGGACAACCGGCCGCTCAAGTGGGCCGAGTTCCTCGAGCGCATCGGCCAGACGGTCTACCTGTCGGCGACGCCGGGCAACTACGAGATGGAGAAGGTCCAGGGCGACGTCGTCGAGCAGATCATCCGCCCGACCGGCTTGGTCGACCCCGAGGTCATTGTCAAGCCGACCAAGGGCCAGATCGACGACCTGATCACCCAGATCCGGCTGCGCACCGAGCGCGAGGAGCGCGTGCTGGTCACGACGCTCACCAAGAAGATGTCCGAGGACCTCACCGACTACCTGCTCGAGGCCGGCATCCGCACCCGCTACCTCCACAGCGAGGTCGACACGCTGCGCCGCGTCGAGCTGCTCCGCGAGCTGCGCATGGGGGAGTACGACGTCCTGGTCGGCATCAACCTGCTCCGCGAGGGCCTCGACCTGCCCGAGGTGAGCCTCGTGGCGATCCTCGACGCCGACAAGGAGGGCTTCCTCCGCTCGGGTCGCTCGCTCATCCAGACCATCGGCCGTGCGGCGCGCAACGTGTCGGGCCAGGTCATCATGTACGCCGACACGATCACCGACTCGATGGGCTGGGCGATCGAGGAGACCAACCGGCGCCGTGAGAAGCAGGTCGCCTACAACGTCGCCAACGGCATCGACCCGACGCCGCTGCGCAAGAAGATCGGCGACATCACCGACATGCTGGCCCGCGAGGACGCCGACACGGCGACGCTGCTCGCCGCGACCGGTGACAAGCGCCGCAAGGGCGCGCCGGTGCCGCTCGGTCACACCGCCGACCTCGCCAACCTGCCCTCGGGTGAGCTCGCCGACCTCATCGAGCAGCTCAGCGAGCAGATGCGGGCGGCGGCAGCCGAGCTGCAGTTCGAGGTCGCCGCGCGTCTGCGCGACGAGATCGGCGACCTCAAGAAGGAGCTCCGCAGCATGCTCCAAGCTGGCGTCTGAGGTTTCGACCTACGGCATGCTGGCCTCGTGACTGATGTCTTGCGCAACGACCGGGTCCGGGCCGTCATCGACCCCACGAGGGGCGCCCGGCTCACCAGTCTGGTGATCGACGGCCACGAGGTGCTTGGCCGCGCCAGCAGTCCACACATCGACCCGGCGATCGCGGACGGCTGCTTCCCGATGGTGCCGTGGGCCGGCCGCGTACGTGACGGCCGACTGGAGCTGTACGGCGCGACGTACGAGCTGCCGCAGACCGATGGGACCCACGCCCTGCACGGCCTGGGACACGTCGCCGCGTGGGAGCGGGTCGCCGAGGGGGCGTACGAGCTCACGATCGGCGAACCGTGGCCGACCGAAGGCATCGCCACGCTGACCTACGAGCTGCTCGACGACGGCATGCGCATCGAGCTGTCGTGGGACGACGACACCGAGGCGCCGTGCTCGGTCGGGCTGCACCCATGGTTCCGGCGCCGGCTCGACACCGGCGGTGACCTCGTGGCATCGCTGCGGCCCGAGTCGATGGTGGAGCGCGGCACCGACGGCCTCCCGACCGGTCGACTCGTCGCCCCGACGCCAGGGCCGTGGGACGACTGCTTCCAGCTCGCCGCGACACCGGTGCTGACCTGGCCCGGAGCGCTCCAGCTCACGCTCGAGTCGTCCTCCGCCTGGTGGGTGGTCTACGACGAGCCCGACGACACCGTGTGTGTCGAGCCCCAGACCGCGCCGCCCGACGCATTCGACCACCCGGCGCTGCAGCCCGAAGGCCCATGGCCGCACGGCGTCTGGCTCGAGATCACCGCACGCACGATCTAGCGGCCCGACGCGTGGCGCGAGCACCCTCCCGCATCTGCAAGAATGATGCGTGGAGGGGAGTATTCCCCGATCGCAACGTCGTCATCACGGAGACTCCCAGCAGTCTCCCGGTGTTGCGGGCCGCCTTGCGCGGCGGAAGAGACCTCCGGCGTCCTGACGACCGGAGGTACCACCCGTGATCCTGCCCTTTGCCGAGAGCTCCGCCGACACGATCGGCATGTCGGTCTCCCAGACCGAGTGGTTCGTGACGATCGGCGTCACCGTCGCCGTGCTGCTGTTCGACGTCATCATCGTCGCGCGCAAGCCGCACGAGCCGACGCTCAAGGAATGCGCGATCTATCTCGCCGGCTACATCGGCCTCGCAGTCGCGTTCGGCATCTGGGTGACGATCCACCACAACGTCGACGCGAAGGGCGGCGACTTCGGCCTGCAGTTCTTCGCCGGGTGGCTGACCGAGTACAGCCTCTCGATCGACAACCTGTTCATCTTCCTGATCATCATGGCGAGCTTCAAGGTGCCCAGGAAGCTGCAGCAGGAGGCGCTGCTCGTCGGCATCATCATCGCGCTGGTGTTCCGCGGCATCTTCATCGCCCTCGGCGCGGTCGCGATCGAGAACTTCTCGTGGATCTTCTACATCTTCGGTGCGTTCCTGCTGTGGACCGCCTACACGCTCGTCAAGGACACCGATCACGACGACGACGGTGAGAACGGCGTCGTGCGCTTCGCCCGCCGCTACTTCAACACCAAGAACGAGTGGCACGGGCTCAAGCTCTTCATCAAGGAGAACAGGAAGACCTTCATCACGCCGATGTTCCTGGTCATCCTGTCGCTCGGCACGACCGATCTGCTGTTCGCGCTGGACTCGATCCCGGCGATCTACGGCCTCACCAAGGAGCCGTACCTCGTCTTCACGGCCAACGTGTTCGCCCTCATGGGTCTGCGCCAGCTCTACTTCCTGCTCGGCGACCTGCTGAAGCGCCTGATCTACCTGTCGCAGGGCCTCGCGCTCCTGCTGGCGTTCATCGGCGTCAAGCTCGTGCTGCACGCGTTGCACACGAACGAGCTGCCGTTCATCAACGGTGGCGAACACTTCGACGTGCCGGAGATCCCGACGCTCCTGAGTCTCGGCGTGATCGTCGGCATCCTGTCGGTCACCGCCGTGGTCAGCCTGACGGTCTCGTCGCGACGAGAGCGCCAGGGCTGACCCAGCGTCAGGGCAGCTCGTGGGGCGGGATGTCCTCGGGGTCGGCGATCTCGAGGTCCTCGCCCTGCGCGCGCCGGTGCAGGTAGATCGGCACGGAGAGCACGAGGCCGAGCGCCAGCAACAGGCCGCCGACGACGTACTGCTCGCCATCGCGTCCGGACAGTGGCGTCACGAGGTAGAGACAGGCCGCGGATCCCACGAGCGCGACGGCGGTCTTGGTGCGGAAGTGGTCGTGCTCGACGCGATCGTGCCGCAGGACCAGCACCGCGACGTTGACGACGGCGAAGACCCCGAGCAGCAGCAGTGAGGTCGTCCCGCCGAGCACGGCGACCGCGTCCTCGCTGGCGTTCGCGACGTACGCGATGAGGGCGAGCGAGAGGGCGGTGGTGAAGATGATCGCCGCCCACGGGGTCTGGTTCTTGCTGTGCACGCGGGACAGGGTCTTCGGGAGGACGCCCTGACGGGCCATGCCGTAGAGCAACCGGCTGGCCATCATCATGTTGATCAGCGCCGAGTTGGCGACGGCGAACATCGAGATGAACGGCAGGATGTCGTCGGCGGGCAGGCTCGGCGCCGCGGCGGTGACGACCTGGACGAGCGGCGGCGCCTTGTCGGTGTCGGACAGGGAGCCAACCGGCACGAGCGCAACCGCGCAGATCGAGACGAGCACGTAGATCACGGCCGTTATGCCGAGGCCCGTGAGCATCATGCGAGGGAAGATCCGGCTCGGCTCGTGGCACTCCTCGGCCATGTTGACCGAGTCCTCGAAGCCGACCATCGCGAAGAACGCCAAGGACGTCGCGGTCGTGACCGCCAGGAAGACGTTCTTGTCGTCCGGGGTGTCGAAGGCGACGACGCGTGACCAGTCACCATCACCGCCGGCCAGGGCGTAGAAGCCGATGAGGATGACCAGCACGAGGCCGGACAGCTCGATGAGGGTCAGCACCACGTTGGCCTTGACGCTCTCGCTCGCGCCCCGGAAGTTGACCGCCGCGACCAGCAGCATGAACGCCATCGCCATCAGCATGATCTCGGTGTCGCTGGCGTTCCAGTTCACGCCGGTCGCGAGGTTGTCGGCGAACGCGTTGGAGGCGGTCGAGGCGGACGTGATGCCCGAGCACATCACGGCGAACGCGACGATGAAGGTGAAGAAGTGCACGCCGAAGGCCTTGTGGACGTACAACGCGGCGCCGGCAGCCTGAGGATATTTCGTGACGAGCTCGAGGTAGGAGAACGCGGTCAGCAGGGCGACGAAGAACGCGACGAGGAAGGGCAACCACGCCGCGCCGCCAACCTCGGCCGCGACCTGGCCCGTGAGGGCGTAGATGCCCGTGCCGAGGATGTCGCCGACGATGAAGAGGAGCAGAAGCTTGGGCCCCATGACCCGTCGAAGCTCGGTGTCCGGTCTCAGATCTGACGTGTCTGCACTCACGATGGCCCCCTTGTGCCCGCGCCCCGGTCGGGCGCGACCTGGGTCTCACCCTTCCCCGAGTGACCCAGGACCGCAACCGGGCAGTGTAGTTTCGACCCGTGGTTGACGTAAGGGGAAAAGTCTCCGGATGGATCGGCAAGCTGGTGGTGCGACGCATCCAGAAGAAGGGCATCGACCTGTCCCGGATCTCCTTCATCCCCGAGCCGACCAAGGTCCCGCTCCAGCGCAGCGGTCTTGACCCGGTCTCGAAGATCGCCGAGATCCGCGCCACCGAGCCGATGCACAGGCTCGACCTGCCGTTCAACTTCCGGGCCTTCCTGGTGACCGGCTACGAGGAGTCGCGCCGCATCCTCACGGACCGCGACTCGTACTCCAACGACATCCGCCACATGTTCCACGGCGACGGACCGGCCACGTCCGACGACATCGGCGGCCTCGGGTTCACCGACCCGCCGCTGCACACCCGGCTGCGCAAGATCGTCACGCCTGAGTTCACGATGCGCCGTCTGGCGCGGCTCGAGCCGATGATCAGCGAGATCGTGGACCGCCAGCTCGACAAGCTCGCGAGCGAGGGCTCCGGCAGCGACCTGGCCAAGCACGTCGCGTTCCCGGTGCCGTTCCAGACCATCTGCGCGTTGCTCGGTCTCGACTATGAGGACCGCGACGCGTTCGAGAAGCTCGGCAGCGCCCGCTTCGACGCGACCAACGGCGGCGCCGCCGCGTTCGGCGCGGTCTCGGAGCAGCGTGAGTTCCTGTTCGAGGCCGTCGCCAAGCAGCGCAAGGAGCCCGGACCGGGACTCATCGGGCAGATCCTGCGGGACGAGGGCGACACGATCTCTGACGTCGACCTCGCTGGACTGGCCGACGGAGTGTTCACCGGCGGGTTCGAGACCACCGCCGGCATGATCGCGCTCGGCACGATCGTCCTGCTGCGCGACCCCGCGTACGCCGAGCTGATCCGCAAGGGCGATCCCGAGGACGTCGACCGCATCGTCGAAGAGCTGCTGCGCTACCTCTCGGTCGTGCAGGTCGCGTTCCCGCGCTTCGCCAAGCAGGACATGATGCTGTTCGGCCAGCAGCTCAAGGCCGGTGACGTCGTGCTCGCCTCGCTGAGCGGCGCCAATCGCGACCCGAGCTCGGCGGGGGAGCGACCCGACGAGTTCGACCCCTACCGCACACCGTCCAGCGGGCACCTCGCCTTCGGTCACGGCATCCACCGCTGCATCGGTGCCGAGCTCGCGCGCATGGAGCTGCGCATCGCCCTGCCGCGGCTGTTCCAGCGGTTCCCGGACCTCGCCCTCGCCAAGCCGCAGGAAGAGCTGAGCTTCCGTCAGCTGTCCTTCGTCTACGGCGTCGACGAGCTGCCCGTCACCTTCTGACGTGTCCGACAGCCACGCGCGTACCGCTGCGGAGATCGAGGCGTGGTTCGACGACCACGGCCTGCCCTACTTCGCCGGTGACCACGCGGACCGGGTCGAGAAGTGGCTGTCACGCAAGCGCATCACCGCTGTCATCGTGCTGATCGTTGCGACGTCGATCGCCACCGGCATCGTGGTCGGCGTGCTCGCCGAGGATCCCAAGTGGGGGCCGGTTGCCGGCATCGTGCTCTTCCTTGCCGCTCTCGGCCTGTTCGCGGGACGGCTGCTCCGCATGGGCACGATGCTCCGCTGGGCCGTACGACGCACGTTCGGGTCGCTCGGACTGATGTTCCCCCTGCTGACACGTGCGCTGCCGTTGCTCCTGCTGGCTGTGACGTTCCTGTTCATCAACGCCGAGGTCTGGCAGGTGGCCGCGCTGATGTCGCGCAACGTGCTGTGGGCGTCCGTCGCGTTCTTCGCGGTGATCGCCGCGGTGTTCCTGCTCGTACGCCTGCCCGAGGAGGTGCGGCGCGTCGAGCGTGAGGTCGCCGGCGAACGGCTCGCGGACTGCTGCGTCGGGACGCCCGCTGCCGAGGCCGCCCGCTCGATCACCGCGACGCCGGCGGACCTGCCGAGGTTCGCGCGGGCCAACCTCGTGCTGGTGCTGCTGTTCAACCAGGCGATCCAGGTGCTGCTGCTGAGCCTGGGCCTGTTCGTCTTCTTCGTGGTCTTCGGACACCTGACGATCTCGAACGACACGGTGATGTCGTGGACCCAGCAGGACCACGTGACGGACCTGCCGTCACGCTTCGGCAAGCACCTGCCGGTGACCAACGAGCTGTTCCAGGTCGCCGTCTTCCTTGCGTCGTTCGCGGGCCTGTACTTCACCGTCTACGCGGTCACCGACGAGACGTACCGCTCGCAGTTCTTCGCGGGGGTCTCGAACGAGCTCGAGCAGGCCGTCGCGGTCAACGCCGTGTACGTCTCGCTGCCCCGCGACGAGTAGGTTGCGCGGCGGCCGTCTCGGGCGCACGATGAAGGCATGGTGCGCAGGAACCTGACGCTCCACGAGCATCACCGGCGGTGGGGCATCTACACCGCACTCGTCGTCTTCGTCGCGGCGGGCGCGGCGATCATCATTGCCGTCGCCCGTGACGGCGAGATCAGCCGCGAGCCATGGGGCTACGTCGCGGTCGCGGTCGCGATCCTGTCGGCACTCGCCGGTCTGGTGCTCGCGTTCGCCCAGGCGGCGTACGAAAGCCAAGGCCACCACCGCTGAGGCGGTTAAGATCCAGAGCATGCGCCGAGTGCTCCTCGCAGCCGGGACCGTCGCCCTCGTGGCCGCGATGTCGTTCGGTGTGGGCTGGTTCGTGAGCGGGGCTGATGAACGTACCGCGGTGAGTCGCCCTGCGTCGGTCGCGCACCTCAAGCCGCTGCCGGTGCCGCGCGTCATCATCCTCGACGGGCCGTGGGCCGATCCGCACCCGACCGTCGATGCTCCGACCGGTCTGCGGGTCGCCGGTGGTGGCTACGTCGCGACGCTCTACCGCGCCCTCGGCGTCGACCTGGGGACCGGCGCGCGTCTCGTCCGCTGAGTCCTTCGCCGGCGGGCGTTGGGGTCGTTCGGCTCGGCTGTGCGGCGGGGGTGCGTACGCTGGCCGCATGCTCACCGCTGCGATCATCGTCGTCGTCCTGGTCGTCGCGTTCGTCTTCGGCGTCCCACTGATCGCCGGCCGAGCAGAGCACAACTCCGCCACGGGCGCCTCAGGAGCGTCAGGTGCGTTCGGGGTCATGCAGGAGATCTTCCATCCCGCCGCGCACGACGCGAACATCGTCAAGATGGAGATCCAGCGCAAGCGGGAGGTCGCCGAGACCGGTGACGGCGATGAGCCCGACCCCGAGGTCAAGCCCTAGGTTGCAGGACGAGGGTCGGAACGACGTGGTGATCGAGTACGGCAATCGCGCCCGCAATCTCCCTGCGCCACCGAACGTGGTGTGGCGCGATCTTGTCGAGCCGCGAAGCGAAGGCGTGCGGCCGTGGCTCCGCCTGCTGCCTGACGAGTCGCCGCCGCGCGTGATCGAGTCCGAGAGTCCGACGCTGGTCGTGTGGTCCTCGCTCTGGACGACCAGGCCGGACGATCAGATCGTGCTGGAGCTCTCGCCCGAGGATGGGGGATCCTCGCTTCGGTTCAGGCTCCTCGCCCACGGTGATCCGCCCGACGACAGCAAGACGGGTCACATCCGCAGACGCATCAACCAGCTGCTGTTCGCCGATCTGCGCTTCACCTACGGCCAGTAGCCGCTACCAGCCGCGCTCGCGCCATTCCGCGAGGTGCGGGCGCTCGACGCCGAGGGTGGTGTCAGCAGGCGTGAACTCGAAGACGACCAAGTCCCGCCCCGTCCCGCCCACGAGAACGCGCAGACGACGGAGACCCTCGCCTACCTCGGCGGGGGCGTGTCTCTCGAAGGCGGCGTCGCCGAGGATCACAGCGCCCGATGCTGACTGGAACGTGGAGTCGAAGATGCATTCCAAGTCGCCGGGGTGGGGCGCGGTCCAGACCTCTGCCGTCGCCTCACCATCGACCTGATGGCTGATCCTGACAGCAACGATGTCGAGGCTGGCTGCTATCCCGTGCTCGTTCGGCGCGGTAGGAACAATTGAGTTGGAGGCGGGGTCGCAGACGACAGCCAATCCCCAGGGCCATTCTCGCGTGACCGAAAGCCGTCGTGCATCGATCATCAAAGACTCACCAGCCGCGCTCGCGCCATTCCGCGAGGTGCGGGCGCTCGACGCCCAAGGTCGTGTCATGACCGTGCCCCGGGTAGACCCAGGTGTCGTCAGGGAACCGGCCGAAGATCTTGGTCTCGACCTCGTCGATCAACGTGGCGAACGCCTCCGCATCGCCGAACGTGTTGCCGACGCCGCCGGGGAACAGGGAGTCGCCCGTGAACAGATGCACGACACCGTCGGGATCGTCGTACGCCAGGACGATCGAGCCGGGCGTGTGCCCGACGACTTCGATGACCTCGAGCTCGCACGATCCGACGCGCACACGGGCGCCCGTGCGTACGCGAGTCGTCACCGCGACAAGGAGCTCGTCGGCGTCGTCCTCGCCGGCAACGGTCTCGGCGCCGGTGCGCTCGACGATCGTGGCGAGGGCCTGCCAGTGGTCGCCGTGCCGGTGCGTCGTGACGACGCGTGCGAGCCCGCCACTGCCGATCAGGTCGAGCAGGGTGCCGTAGTCGTTCGCCGCGTCGATCAGCACCTGCTCGCCGGTGAGCACGCAGCGCAGCAGGTACGCGTTGTTGTTCATCTCGCCGACCGCGACCTTGGTGATCATCAGGTCGCCCGCCACCTGCACGTCTGCCGGTCCGCCGACCTCGACCTCGCCCGTGTACGTCATGGTGATCAGCGTGCCAGACCGCGTGAGGAGCGGTGAGCCAGCTCGAAGCGCGGGACGGGCCGTTCGACGAGGGTCACCGCTGGGGACCAAGGACGCTGTGAGCGAACGTACGGCCGCTCGACGGGTTTCTGTCGGACCTGCTCCATACAATGGAGTGGGCCAAGATTCTGCCCGCAACCACCAATCATTTCAGGGGAGCCAGTGACCGACCGCCTCGTCATCCGCGGCGCACGAGAGCACAATCTCAAGGACGTCTCGCTCGACCTCCCACGAGACTCGCTGATCGTGTTCACGGGACTCTCGGGGTCCGGCAAGTCGTCCTTGGCGTTCGACACGATCTTCGCCGAGGGCCAGCGCCGCTACGTCGAGTCGCTGTCGGCGTACGCCCGCCAGTTCCTCGGTCAGATGGACAAGCCCGACGTCGACTTCATCGAGGGACTGTCGCCGGCCGTCTCGATCGACCAGAAGTCCACGAGCCGCAACCCGCGGTCGACCGTCGGCACGATCACCGAGGTCTACGACTACCTCCGCCTGCTCTACGCCCGCGCCGGCCGCCCGCACTGCCCGGTCTGCGGCGAGGCGATCGCGCGCCAGACCCCGCAGCAGATCGTCGACCGCATCATGGCCGGCGACGAGGGCACCCGGTTCCAGGTGCTCGCGCCGATCATCCGCGGCCGCAAGGGCGAGTACGGCGAGCTGTTCCGCCAGCTGCAGTCGCAGGGCTTCAGCCGCACGATCGTCGACGGCGAGACGCACATGCTCGCCGACGAGCCGCCCAAGCTCGAGAAGCAGAAGAAGCACACGATCGACGTGGTCGTCGACCGCCTGCAGGTCAAGGGCAACCAGAAGCAGCGCCTCACCGAGTCGGTCGAGACGGCGCTCGGGCTCGCCGACGGCCTCGTCATCATCGACTACGTCGACCTGCCCGCCGACGACGAGCACCGTACGCGCCGCTTCTCCGAGAAGCTCGCCTGTCCCAACGACCACCCGCTCGAGGTCGACGAGCTCGAGCCGCGCTCGTTCTCGTTCAACGCCCCGTTCGGCGCCTGCCCCGAGTGCCACGGCCTCGGCACCCGCATGGAGGTCGACCCCGAGCTGGTCGTCCCCGACGACGCCAAGTCGCTCAACGAAGGCGCGGTCGCACCTTGGTCGTCGGCGCACGTCGCCGACTACTTCTCGCGGTTGATCGGCGCGCTCGCCGACGAGCTCGGCTTCAGCGCCGACACCCCGTGGGGTGACCTGCCCGAAGAGGTGCGCGAGGCGATCCTGCACGGCCACCCGACCAAGGTGCACGTCCGCTACAAGAACCGCTACGGCCGCGTCCGGTCCTACTACACGGAGTTCGAGGGTGCGATCACCTACCTCGAGCGCCGGCACGACGAGACCGACTCCGAGACCAACCGTGAGCGCCTCGAAGGGTTCATGCGCGAGGTCCCGTGCCGGGTCTGCAACGGCACGCGCCTCAAGCCGGTGATCCTCGCGGTGACGCTCGAGTCCGAGAAGTTCGGCGCCAAGAACATCGCCGAGGTCTGCGCCCTGTCGATCAGCGAGGCGTCCGAATACCTCCAGACGCTCGAGATGAGCGACCGTGAGCGCCAGATCGGCGAGCGCGTCCTCAAGGAGATCAACGAGCGACTCCGGTTCCTGCTCGACGTCGGCCTCGACTACCTCGCCCTCGATCGTGCGGCCGGCTCGCTGTCCGGTGGCGAGGCCCAGCGCATCCGGCTCGCGACCCAGATCGGTGCCGGCCTGGTCGGCGTGCTGTACGTCCTCGACGAGCCGTCGATCGGCCTGCACCAGCGCGACAACCATCGCCTCATCGAGACGTTGCTGCGTCTGCGCGACCTCGGCAACACGCTGATCGTCGTCGAGCACGACGAGGACACGATCCGCGCCGCCGACTGGGCGGTCGACATCGGTCCCGGCGCCGGCGAGCACGGGGGACAGGTCATCGTCTCCGGACCCGTCGGCGAGCTCTACGCCAGCAAGGACTCGCTGACCGGCCAATACCTGTCCGGTCGCAAGTCGATCCCGCTGCCCGACAAGCGGCGCAAGCGGGTCAAGGGGCGCGAGCTCACGGTGCACGGGGCCAAGGAGCACAACCTCCGCGACATCGACGTCACGTTCCCGCTCGGCATGTTCGTCGCCGTCACGGGCGTCTCCGGCTCCGGCAAGTCGACCCTGGTCAACGACATCCTCTACACGCAGCTCGCCCGTACGGTTTACGGCGCCCGTGCGATCCCCGGCCGGCACCGCACGATCAGCGGGCTCGAGGAGGTCGACAAGGTCATCCACGTCGACCAGTCGCCCATCGGCCGCACCCCGCGGTCCAACCCGGCGACCTACACCGGGGTGTTCGACCACGTCCGCAAGCTGTTCGCGCAGACGCCCGAGGCCAAGATGCGCGGCTACCAGCAGGGCCGCTTCTCGTTCAACGTCAAGGGTGGCCGCTGCGAGGCGTGCTCCGGCGACGGCACGATCAAGATCGAGATGAACTTCCTGCCCGACGTCTACGTCGCGTGCGAGGTCTGCCACGGCGCCCGCTACAACCGCGAGACCCTCGAGGTGCACTACAAGGGCAAGACGATCGCCGAGGTCCTCGAGATGCCGATCGAGGAGGCCGTCGAGTTCTTCGAGGCCATCCCCGCGATCGCGCGTCACCTGCGCACCCTCGTCGACGTCGGACTCGGCTACGTACGCCTCGGCCAGTCCGCGCCGACGCTGTCCGGCGGCGAGGCGCAGCGGGTCAAGCTCTCCGCCGAGCTCCAGAAGCGGTCCACCGGACGCACGGTCTACGTCCTCGACGAGCCCACGACCGGCTTGCACTTCGAGGACATCCGCAAGCTCCTGGGCGTGCTGCAGCGCATCGTCGACACCGGCAACTCGGTCATCGTCATCGAGCACAACCTCGACGTCATCAAGACCGCCGACTGGGTCATCGACATGGGGCCCGAGGGCGGCAGCGGCGGCGGGCTGCTGATCGCCGAGGGCACTCCGGAGGACATCGCCAACAGCCCCGACAGCCACACGGGCACGTTCCTCAAGCCGCTCCTCGTCACCTCGTAGGCTGGGTCGGTGGCAGATCCCGCAAGCTATCGACCGGCACCCGGTGAGATCCCGGTCGAGCCGGGCGTCTATCGGTTCCGTGATGCCGAGCGCCGGGTCATCTACGTCGGCAAGGCCAAGTCGCTCCGACCGCGCCTGAGCTCCTACTTCCAGGACATCACCAACCTGCACCAGCGCACGCAGCAGATGGTGCTGACCGCGAGCTCGGTCGAGTGGACGGTGGTCAGCACCGAGGTCGAGGCACTGGCGCTCGAGTACTCCTGGATCAAGGAGTTCGACCCCCGCTTCAACGTCAAGTACCGCGACGACAAGTCCTATCCGTGGCTGGCGGTCACGGTCAGTGAGGAGTTCCCCCGCGTCACGGTCATGCGCGGCGCGCAGCGCAAGGGCGTGCGCTACTTCGGTCCCTACGGCCACGCGTGGGCGATCCGCGACACGGTCGACACGCTCCTGCGGGTGTTCCCGATGCGCTCGTGCTCGGCCGGGGTCTTCCGCCGGTCCAAGGCGATCGGCCGGCCCTGCCTGCTCGGCGACATCGGCAAGTGCGCCGCACCGTGCGTCGGTCGCGTCGACGCCGACGAGCACCGCGCCATCGTCAACGACTTCCTGGCGTTCATGGGCGGGCAGACAGCGGGCTTCACCAAGCGCATCGAGCAGCGCATGCGCGAGGCCTCCGACAACGAGGAGTACGAGCTCGCCGCCAAGCTCCGCGACGACCTCGGCGCCCTCCACCGCGTGCTCGAGAAGCAGACCGTGGTGTTCGGCGACGGCACCGACGCCGACGTGCTGGGATTCGTCGACGACCCCCTCGAGGTCGCGGTGCAGATCTTCTCCGTGCGTGGCGGCCGCATCCGCGGTCAGCGCGGCTGGGTCGCCGACAAGGCTGACGAGGCGCCGTTCCCGGAGCTCGTCCAGGCCGCCCTCATGACGCTCTACGAGGACGCCGCGCCGTCGGCCATACCCCGCGAGGTGCTCGTCCCGACGCTGCCGGCCGACGCCAACGCCGTCGCCGAGCTGCTCAGCGAGCGGCGCGACGGTCCCGTACGCATCAGGGTCCCCAAGCGTGGCGACAAGCGCGCGCTGATGGCGACGGTCGAGCAGAACGCCAAGCAGTCGCTCGTACGCCACAAGCTCAAGCGATCCGGCGACCTCACCGCCCGCAGCAAGGCGCTCGAGGAGATCCAGGAGGCCCTCGACCTCGAGACTGCTCCGTTGCGCATCGAGTGTTACGACATCTCCAACCTCGGAGCCACCGAGACCGTGGCCTCGATGGTGGTGTTCGAGGACGGCCTGCCCCGCAAGTCCGAGTACCGCCGCTTCACGATCCGCAACGAGGGCCAGAGCGACGTCGCGGCGATGCACGAGGTCATCACCCGCCGCTTCACCCAGCTGTTGCGCGCCCGCGAGGGCAACGACGAGGACGGCCCCGGCATCGACCCCGAGACCGGCAAGCCGCGCAAGTTCGCCTACACGCCTGCCCTCGTGGTCGTCGACGGCGGACCGCCACAGGTCGCCGCCGCACACGCGGCGATGCAGGAGCTCGGCATCAAGGACGTCGCGCTGGTCGGGCTGGCCAAGCGGCTCGAGGAGGTCTGGCTGCCCGACGACGAGGACCCGGTGATCCTCCCGCGCACGAGCGAGGGCCTCTACCTGCTCCAGCGCCTCCGCGACGAGGCGCA
Organism: Aeromicrobium sp. Root236; assembly: GCF_001428805.1. NCBI lineage: Bacteria > Bacillati > Actinomycetota > Actinomycetes > Propionibacteriales > Nocardioidaceae > Aeromicrobium > Aeromicrobium sp. Root236. Next base: position 377,127 of record NZ_LMIS01000001.1, read on the forward strand.
CCGCTTCGCGATCACCCACCACCGTGGCCGGCGCAGCAAGTCGATGATCGAGAGCGTCCTCGATCCCGTCGCGGGGCTCGGCCCAACGCGACGCAAGGCGCTGCTCAAGACGTTCGGCTCGGTCAAGAAGCTGCGCGCCGCGACGGCAGAAGAGATCGCAACCGTGCCCGGCATCGGCGCCGCTACGGCACAATCCATCGTGGAAGCGCTCGCGTCCGGCGAGCAGGCACCGGCCATCAACACCGCGACCGGCGAGATCCTGGAGGACAGTTGACGACCTTGACGCAGTTCGTGCTCGTCACCGGCATGACCGGAGCAGGGCGAGGTTCAGCGGCCAAGGTGCTGGAGAAGCTCGGCTACTACGTCATCGACAACCTGCCGCCCGACCTGCTGGCTCAGGCCGTGGCGACGGTGCAGGAGTCCAAGGACATCGATCGCCTCGCCGTGGTGGTCGACGCCCGGTCGCGGCAGTTCTTCGGCGGTCTGGTCGAGGCGCTCGAGGGGCTGCGCGACGACGGCATCCACACCAAGATCCTCTACCTCGAGGCGGCCGACGAGGTCCTCGTACGCCGCCAGGAGGCCGCGCGCCGCCCGCACCCGCTGAGCCTCGAGGGCCGGCTGATGGACGGCCTGGAGCGCGAACGCGAGCTCCTGAGGCGCATCCGCGGGCGGGCCGACATCGTGGTCGACACCTCCAACCTCAACGTCCACCAGCTCGGTCAGCGCGTACGCGCGGCGTTCGAGGACCCCGACTCCGGCGGCCTCCGCGCGTCGGTCATGTCGTTCGGCTTCAAGTACGGCCTGCCGATCGACGCCGACATGGTGGCCGACCTGCGCTTCCTGCCCAACCCGTTCTGGGTCGACGAGCTGCGACCGTTGAGCGGCCTCGACGAGCCCGTCCGCGACTACGTCCTGCGGCAGCCGCGTTCGACGGAGTTCCTCGAGCAGTACGAAGGCCTCGTCGCGCTGCTGACCGACGGCTACCTCCGCGAGGACAAGCACTTCCTGACGATCGCGATCGGCTGCACCGGCGGTCGCCACCGCAGCGTGGCGATGTCCGAGGCGTTCGCCGAGCGCCTGCGCGCCCACGGGGTCCGTACGCTCGTGGTCCATCGTGACCTGGGGCGCGAGTGACCCCGACGGGCCCCGCACACGTCGCGGGCCGTGCCGAGGGCGACCTCAAGGTCGTCTCGCTCGGGGGAGGGCACGGCCTCGCCGCCAGCCTGTCGGCGTTGCGACGGCTGACGACCGACCTGACCGGTGTCGTCACGGTGGCCGACAACGGCGGCTCCTCGGGCCGCATCCGTGCCGAGCTCGGGGGACTGCCGCCCGGCGACCTGCGCATGGCGCTGGCCGCCCTGTGTGGCGACGACGACTGGGGGCGCACGTGGGCCGCGGTGCTGCAGCACCGCTTCGGCGGCACCGGCGAGCTCAAGGACCACGCCGTGGGCAACCTGCTGATCGCCGCGATCTGGGACCAGGTCGGCGATCACGTGGCCGGGCTCGACCTCGTCGGGGAGCTTCTGGGTGCCCAGGGACGGGTCCTCCCGATGGCGGCGGTCCCGCTCGACATCGAGGCCGACGTGCACCTGCGCTCGGCGCCCGATCGGCTGACGCTCGTACGCGGTCAGGTCGAGGTGTCGTCCACCGATGGGCAGGTCGTCAGCGTGCGCCTCGACCCCAGTGATCCGCCGGCCTGTCCCGAGGCGGTGGCAGCGGTCGAGGCCGCCGACTGGGTGGTCGTGGGACCCGGCTCCTGGTTCACCAGCGTCATGCCGACGCTGCTCGTCCCGGGTCTCCGCGACGCGCTCACCAAGACCAAGGGCAAGCGCATCCTGGTGCTCAACCTCCTCGAGCAGGAGGGCGAGACCGAGGGGCTCACCCCCACGGATCACCTCGAGGTCCTGGCGGCTCACGCGCCCGAGCTCGGGCTGGATGCGGTCATCGCCGACACCAGCCTCGTTGACACGCGTGGCACGCTGGAGTCGACGGCTCGGTCACTGGGTGCGCGGTTGTACGTCGCGGACGTGGCGGCCAGTCCGGGATCGGATCAGCACGACCCGGGGCGCCTCGCAGCCGCGTTCGGCAAGGTCATGAGGACGGCATAGAGTGACACTCTTCTCCACGACAATGACATCGACAGACAGGGGTTCGGCCGCATGGCAATGACGGCTCAGGTGAAGGCGGAGCTCGCCAACACCACGATCACGAAGTCGTGCTGCCGCAAGGCCGAGGTGTCGTCGATCCTGCGCTTCGCGGGCGGCCTCCACATCGTGTCCGGTCGCATCGTCGTCGAGGCCGAGCTCGACACCGGCGCCGCAGCCCGCCGCCTCCGCAAGGACGTCGCTGAGATCTACGGACACGACAGCGAGGTGCTGGTCATGCAGAACGCCGGCATCCGCAAGGACACCCACTACGTCGTCCGCGTCTCCAAGGACGGCGAGGCCCTGGCCCGCCAGACCGGGCTCATCGACGGCAGCGGCCGGCCGATCCGCGGCCTCCCGCCCCAGGTCGTCTCCGGCTCCTCGTGCGACGCCGTGGCTGCCTGGCGCGGCACGTTCCTCGCCCACGGCTCACTGACCGAACCCGGCCGGTCGTCGGCCCTCGAGGTCAGCTGCCCCGGCCCCGAGGCCGCACTGGCCCTCGTCGGCGCCGCTCGCCGCCTCGGCATCAGTGCCAAGGCCCGTGAGGTGCGTGGCGTCGACCGCGTCGTGATTCGCGACGGCGAGGCCATCGGTGCGCTGCTGACCCGCCTGGGCGCCCACGAGTCGCTGCTGGCGTGGGAGGAGCGCCGCATGCGCCGCGAGGTGCGGGCCACGGCCAACCGGCTCGCCAACTTCGACGACGCCAACCTCCGCCGTTCGGCGCGCGCGGCCGTCGCCGCGGGTGCACGGGCGCAGCGGGCGTTGGAGATCCTCGGCGAGGAGGTCCCCGACCACCTCAAGATGGCCGGCACGCTCCGCGTCGAGCACCGTCAGGCGAGCCTCGAGGAGCTCGGTCAGCTGCACGACCCGGCGCTGACCAAGGACGCGATCGCCGGCCGCATCCGCAGACTGCTCGCGATGGCCGACAAGCGGGCCGAGGAGCTGGGCGTACCGGACACCGAGTCCACGCTCAGCGACGAGCGACTCGCCGAGGGCTGATCGTCGCTCAGGCCGTCCTTCGTCGCTGCGCTCCTCCCGCGACTTCGTCGCTAGGAACCGTCTCACCGCGCTGAGGTGACTCGCCGGTAGTGAAGGCAACTCGGTAGGGTTACGCATGTCACCCACATCGACCCGCAGGAGACACGTTCCCCGTGACCGTACGCGTAGGCATCAATGGATTTGGCCGTATCGGCCGTAACTTCTTCCGCGCGGCTCGTGCCGCCGGTGCAGACATCGAGATCGTCGCCGTCAACGACCTGACGGACAACAAGACGCTCGCCCACCTCCTCAAGTACGACTCGATCCTCGGCCGTCTCGACGCCGACGTCACCTATGACGAGGGCTTCATCTACGTCGGTGACCAGAAGATCGCCGCGTTCGAGGAGCGCGACCCGGCCAAGCTCGACTGGGCCAGCGTCGGCGCCGACATCGTCATCGAGTCGACCGGCTTCTTCACCGACGCGACCAAGGCCAAGGCCCACATCGACGGCGGCGCCAAGAAGGTCATCATCTCGGCCCCGGCCAAGAACGAAGACGTCACGATCGTCATGGGTGTCAACCACGAGCTCTACGACCCGGCCGCGCACACCGTCATCTCCAACGCGTCGTGCACGACCAACTGCCTCGCCCCGATGGCCAAGGCGCTCAACGACACCCTCGGCATCGAGCGCGGCCTGATGACGACGATCCACGCCTACACGCAGGACCAGAACCTGCAGGACGCGCCGCACAGCGACCTGCGCCGCGCCCGCGCTGCCAACCTGAGCATCATCCCGACGTCGACCGGCGCCGCCAAGGCCGTCAGCCTCGTGCTGCCCGAGCTCAAGGGCAAGCTCGACGGCTACGCGCTCCGCGTGCCGGTGCCCACGGGCTCGGCGACCGACCTCACGTTCACCGCCTCGCGCGAGACCACGGTCGAAGAGGTCAACCAGATCGTCAAGGACGCCGCTGAGGGCGCCATGAAGGGCTTCCTGGTCTACACCGAGGACCCGATCGTCTCGGCCGACATCGTCACCGACCCCGCGTCGTGCATCTTCGACTCGGGCCTGACCAAGGTCATCGGTGACCAGGTCAAGGTCGTCGGCTGGTACGACAACGAGTGGGGCTACTCCAACCGCCTCGCCGACCTGGTCGTCCACGTCGGATCGTCGCTCTGAGCTGTGAAGACGGTTTCGGACCTGGGAGACCTGCGCGGCAAGCGCGTTCTCGTCCGCAGTGACCTCAATGTGCCGCTCGACGGCACCACGATCACCGACGACGGTCGCGTACGCGCGAGCGTGCCGACGATCAAGCGTCTTGCCGACGCAGGCGCCCGCGTCCTCGTGACGGCCCACCTGGGTCGTCCCGACGGCGTCGCCAACCCGGACTACTCCTTGGCGCCGGTCGCCGAGCGGCTCGCAGAGCTGCTCGGCGCGCCGGTGCTGTTCGCCAACGACACGGTCGGCCCCGAGGCCCACCGCATCGCGTCGGCGCTCCAGGACGGCCAGGTGGCGGTGCTGCAGAACGTACGCTTCAACGCCGAGGAGACGAGCAAGGACGAGGGTGAGCGCCGGGAGTTCGCCGGCAAGCTCGCCGACCTCGCCGACGTGTTCGTGTCCGACGGCTTCGGCGTCGTGCACCGCAAGCAGGCGAGCGTCTACGACATCGCCCGTGAGCTGCCGGCCGCCGTCGGCGGACTGGTCGAGGCCGAGGTCAACGTGCTCAAGCGCCTGACCGAGAGCCCCGAGCGGCCCTACACCGTCGTGCTCGGCGGGTCCAAGGTCTCCGACAAGCTGGGCGTCATCGACAACCTGCTCGACAAGGCCGACAACCTGCTCATCGGCGGGGGCATGGTCTTCACGTTCCTCAAGGCGCAGGGCCACGAGGTCGGCAAGTCGCTCCTCGAGGAGGACCAGCTCGACATCGCGCGCGGCTACATCGAGCAGGCAGCCAAGCAGGGCGTACGCCTGGTGCTGCCGACCGACATCGTCGTCGCACCGGAGTTCAAGGCCGACTCGCCCGCCACCACGGTGGCCGCCGACGCCATCCCGAGCGACCAGCTCGGGCTCGACATCGGTCCTGACTCGGCAGCGGCGTTCGCCGAGATCATCCGCGGCTCCAAGACCGTGTTCTGGAACGGCCCGATGGGCGTGTTCGAGATGGCGGCGTTCGCTGCCGGCACCAAGGCTGTCGCCCAGGCGCTCACCGAGGTCGACGGCCTGTCGGTCGTCGGCGGTGGCGACTCGGCCGCGGCCGTACGCCAGCTCGGCTTCGCCGACAGCGACTTCGGGCACATCTCCACCGGGGGAGGCGCGAGCCTCGAATACCTCGAGGGCAAGACGCTGCCCGGGCTCGACATCCTCGAAAGGGACGATGCATGACCGACCGCAAGCCGCTCATGGCCGGCAACTGGAAGTCCAACCTCAACCACCAGGAAGCCGTCGTCCTCGTCCAGAAGCTCGCCTGGACGCTGCAGGACAAGAAGCACGACTTCGACAAGGCCGAGGTCGTCGTGATCCCGCCGTTCACCGACATCCGCAGCGTGCAGACGCTCGTCGACGGTGACCACCTCGCGATCGGCTACGGCGCGCAGGACGTGTCCGAGCACGACGGTGGCGCCTACACCGGCGAGATCGCCGCGTCGATGCTGGCCAAGCTCGGCTGCTCCTACGTCGTGGTGGGTCACTCCGAGCGACGTGAGTACCACGCCGAGAGCGACCAGGTCGTCAACATCAAGGCCCTCAAGACGCTGGCGGCGGGCATGAGCCCGATCGTGTGCGTCGGCGAGGGCCTCGAGATCCGACAGGCCGACGGCCACGTCGAGCACTGCGTCAACCAGATCGACGGCTCGCTGACCGGCCTGACCGCCGAGCAGATGGCCTCGGTCGTCATCGCGTACGAGCCCGTGTGGGCCATCGGCACCGGCGAGGTCGCCACCCCTGAGGACGCCCAGGAGGTCTGCGCAGCAATCCGTTCGCGTGTTGCGGAGACCTGGTCGCCCGAAGTCGCAGCATCATTGCGTATCCTTTACGGCGGATCAGTGAAAGCGGCTAACATCGCCGCCATCATGGCGAAGTCGGACGTCGACGGAGCCTTGGTCGGCGGAGCAAGCCTCCAAGCGGAGGAGTTCGCCGGGATCGCTCGGTTCTATGCCATGCCGGACCTGTCCGGCGCCTGACAACGAAGGCCCCAACTCGTGATTTTGACGTTCTCCGTAATCCTGGCGATCAGCAGCGTGCTGATGATCGTCCTGGTTCTCATGCACAAGGGACGCGGGGGCGGTCTCTCCGACATGTTCGGTGGCGGCGTCTCCAGCTCGCTCGGCGGCTCCTCGGTCGCCGAACGCAACCTCGACCGCATCACGGTCGGTATCGCAGTCGTCTGGGTCGTGTGCATCTTCGCGCTCGGCCTGCTACTGAAGGTGAGCAACTAGTGGCAGCAGGTGCTATCCGGGGCAGCCGTATCGGCTCGGGCCCCATGGGTGAGGCCGAGCGTGGCGAGGCCGCACCGCGGCAGTTCGTGACGTTCTTCTGCATCAACAACCACACGACCGAGCTGCAGTTCGCGATCGAGGCCGAGGTGCCGGAGTCGTGGGACTGCCCGCGTTGCGGCATGCCGTCCAGCGTCGACGCCGAGAACCGGCCGACCGCCAAGAAGATCGAGCCCTACAAGACGCACCTGGCCTACGTGAAGGAGCGTCGCTCGGAGACCGAGGCCGACGAGATCCTCAAGGAAGCCATCGAGCTCCTGCGCACCAAGCGCAAGACCGGCGAAGTAATTTTCTGACGGCTGCTCGGTGCAACTACCGCCACAATAAGGCTGAGATCGCAGCGCTCCGCTGAACCAAGCGGAAGTTGATGCTCGTCGGCTTGTGCTTGGTGCGAGAACTTGCGCTTGGCACACGTCCGCTCGTTGCTAGCGGGGACTTCGATCCGAGTTTGCCAGGTGTCGGTCAGGAACCGTTACGTAGAACGCTGAGATGTTCGCGATTTTGACCCGCGATCCGAGGGCGTGTGGCGCGGACCTGACGCACCTAAGCCACTACGATTTGCAGGTGGACACAGCCCGAAAGATTGCACTGCTGCGGGAACGCATAGACGCAGCGGACAACGGAGCCGTGCAAGATTGGCAAGACTGGCGCGAACGCACGGATGCCGTAGTCCGTCAGATCTTGGGGCCGGACAGCACCGCCTATCGGAAGTTCACGGGCGTGAAGTATTCGCCATCGATGTATACATCGGGAACCGACTTTCGCCCCTATCAGCGGGCTGGCGTCCAGAAGGCGTGCACGATTATCGATGCCGCAATCTATGAACTGGAACTTGCGGAGGAGATGGGCACCGAGGTTGCCGAGTCGGACCAAACCGAACCGTCCGGGAGTTCGACGCCGCAGGAAGTGTTCATCGTCCACGGCCACGACGAGGCGACAAAGCTAAAAACGAAAGATTTCCTCAGGGACCTGACTGGGCGAGAACCGGTCATTTTGAACCGGAAGACAAATCGAGGTCGAACTCTCATCGAGAAGTTTGAGAATCATGCGAGTACGGCTGCCTACGCAGTGATTCTCGCGACTGCAGATGATGTCGGCCGGAGCAAGCGTGAGCTCGAGCTGACTCCACGCGCTCGGCAAAATGTGGTCTTCGAGATGGGTTACTTCTTCGCCGCTTTGGGCAGGGCTCGCGTCGCTGTCCTGTACGACGAAGGTATCGAGGAAGTGGGTGATATCCGCGGACTGGTCTACATCGCCCTTGATCACGGCGGAGCCTGGAAGAACGAGCTTGCGAAAGAGATCGAAGATGCCGGAATGACAGTCAACTGGGAAGCTTTCAAAGACCACTAAACCTATTTCGACACCGGGTCGTGCCACCCGCGCAAGGTCTTCAAGACTCGCAGCCGCACCCGGAGCGAACGGTGTGGGGCGGGTGCGTTCTAGAATTTGCTCATGACTGGTGCCGAGATCGTGCCCGCCGCGGCGAAGGCTGCTGCCAAGGCTGCAAAGGGTGACCGCCACACCGGTGAGCAGCTAACAGAAATTGCCAAAGAGTCGCCACACTTCAAGGCAGCAGCAAACTCGCTTGCGAAGCGACAGGAAGTCAAGCAGGCCCTCTTGCTGAAGCTCTACAGCCCGCTCGGCAAGCTCGTCGGCCTGTCAAAGGATTACTTTGAGCATGAGTTCGCCGCTGATATGGCGAGAAAACTCGACGGGATTCCTGACGAAGAACTGATAAGCCCGAAGCCCTCAGTCGCTGGTCCCGCGATGGAGGGGCTGCGCTATTCGCTAGATGAACCAACCCTCAAAGACATGTACCTCGAATTGCTTGCGACCGCCACCGACCGCAGAGTTGAGGGGAAGGCACACCCGTCGTTTGCTGAGATCATTCGGCAACTGTCCGGCGAAGAGGCTGCACTCTTGAAAGCCCTGATTTCAAACGAGGCACCCGTATCTGCGATCATCCCCATCGCCAACATCATTCACGAGCTCGGCCCTAGTGGTCACAATGTCTTGGCGACCCATGTCCTCGATTTGCGTGCCGGTGACATACCGATCGTCGAGCCTTCGCTCTCGGTCTGGGTCGACAACTGGGTGCGACTCGGACTCGTAGAAGTCGACTTCCAGACTCAGCTCACCGACGCCACAGCCTACGACTGGGTGAAGACCAGACCGGAGTTTCTTCGGTTCGGGCAGATGGACCTCCCAGAGGGCCACGAAATTGGCTTCTCGCGCGGCATCATGCGTAGGCGTGACTTCGGCACGCAGTTTATGGCCGCGGTCGTCGCCTGAGCATTGCGATGACCACGGCGCCGTGTGACAGCTCGAAGGTGCCTGTGCCATCTAAACGGCAACATGAGCGAAGTCATCTTCTGAGCCTCACCGCTGACTGAGCGGTGCCTGGCGCCGACGTTCGAGCTGATCGTGGACGCCACGTCACCGCTTCTTCGCGACGGTGGACGCTGCTTCAGAGCCTGGAGGCTGCGGCGTCGTCGAGGAGCCACGCCGTCTCGCTGAGGCCGCGGGTGCCGCGTGCCGGGGTGTCCTCGAGCGTCCCGTCGCCCAGGGCCCGCGCGACCGCGTCGGCCTTGCCCTCGCCGGCGACGATGAACCACACCGCCTCGGAGTTGTTGAGCGCCGGGAACGTCAGCGAGATGCGTACGGGCGGGGGCTTGGGGGAGTCGAACACCTCGACGGCCCGCCGCTCCGCCTCGTGCAGCTGCGGGAAACCGGGGAACAGCGACGCCACGTGCCCGTCAGGGCCGACGCCGAGCAGCGTCACGTCGAACGGTTCGGACGGCAGCGCCGCGGCGTACTGGTCGGCCGCCTCGGCGGTGCTCAGGTCGCAACCGTGCGCCGGCATCGAGTGGATGCTCGACGCAGGTACGCCCAGACGGTCGAGGAACGCGTCCCGCGCCTGCTGGTCGTTGCGGTCGGCGTTTCCCTCGGGCACGAAGCGTTCGTCGCCCCAGTAGAAGTCGACCTCGGTCCAGTCGACGAGCTCGCTCTGGATCAGCTCGTACGCGTCGATCGCGATCGTCCCGCCGGTCAGCACGACCTTGGGTCGCCGCCCCTCGGCCTGGATCAGCGCGATCCGGCCGGTGAGCCGGTCGGCGATCGCGGCCGCCAACGCCGGAGCGTCCGGGTAAACCTCTTCGCTGAGCGTCATGCCTCGGCCAGCATGTGCTTGATCGTCGCCTCGTAGACGTCGTCGGCGTCGAGGCGGCGCAGGTCCTCCGCGAGCAGCTCGGCGAGCGTACGGGGGCCGAGCGGCACCTCGCGCGGGGACGAGCCCGGCACGCTGAAGTGGCATGAGTGGTCGGTGACCCGCTCGATCTGCACGTCGCCCTCAGGGGTGTTGAGCACGACGGACATGATCTGCGCACCGCTGTCGCTCTTGCGGGTCTTGATGTCGACCTTGAGCCGGCTCTCGAGCCAGGCCACCAGCAGCGTGGCCGCGGGGTTGCCGCTGCCGGCGATGACGGTGCCGCCCGTGACCTTGCCGGCGGATTGGTCCAGCGCGGCGGCCAACAAGGCACGCCACGGGGTCAGCCGCGTCCACGAGAGGTCGGTGTCGCCGGCGACGTAGTGCCTGGCGACGTTCTTGAGCGAGCGGATCGGTGAGTCGGTGGCCTCCGCGTCGGTCAGGCGACGACGGGCCAGTCGGCCGATCGCGTCCTCGGACGGGTCCGTCGGCGGCTTGCCGGGCCACCACACGACGACGGGGGAGTCCGGCAGCAGCAGCGGCAGCACGACCGACTCGGCGTGCTTGGTGAGCTCACCGGAGATGCGCAGCAGGATCGACTCCCCGGAGGAGTTCTCGCCGACGCGGACCTTGGCGTTGAGCTCGGGGGCCCCGCGGCCGTCGCCGAGGATCACGCCGATGACGCGTGACGGGTGCTCCCGCGACAGCGTCGTGGCGGTCTTGAGCGCCTCGCCGACGTTCTCGTCGTCGGTCACGACGAGCAGCGTCAGCACCATGTCCATCGCCGGGCTGCCGGCTGCCACACGGGCCTTCACCATCGCCCGCGCGATGCGGGACGAGTTGGTCTTCTCGAGTGCAATCTCCATCAGGGACGCCTCCACGTACGGCCGTCGCGCTCCAGCATCTTGTCGGCCGACTCAGGGCCCCAGGTGCCGGACGGATAGGTGTCGATGGTCTTCTGCTTGTCCCAGTGCGCGATGACGGGGTCGAGGATCTTCCACGACAGCTCGACCTCCTCGTGCTGCGGGAACAACGGCGGATCGCCGAGCAGCACGTCGAGGATCAGTCGCTCGTACGCCTCAGGGCTGCTCTCGACGAACGCGCCGCCGTAGGCGAAGTCCATGTTGACGTCGCGGATCTCCATCGTCGTGCCGGGCACCTTGGCACCGAAGCGCAGCGTGACCCCCTCGTCGGGCTGGATGCGCATGACGAGGGCGTTCTGGCCGAGCTCCTCGATGTCGTTCTTGTTGAACGGCTGGTGCGGGGCCCGCTTGAACACGACGGCGACCTCGGTGACGCGCCGGCCGAGACGCTTGCCGGCCCGCAGGTAGAACGGGGTGCCGGCCCAGCGCCGGGTCAGGACGTCGATGCGCATCGCGGCGTACGTCTCGGTCATCGACGACTGCGGGATGCCTTCCTCCTCCTTGTAGCCCAGCACCTGCTCGCCACCGGCCCAGCCGCCGACGTACTGCGCGCGGGCGGTGTGCAGGTCCATGCGGGCCGGGGGACGGGCGTTCGCGAGGATCTTCTGCTTCTCGATGCGCAAGGACGAAGCGTTGAACGAGACCGGCTCCTCCATCGCGATGAGCGCCATGAGCTGGAGCAGGTGGTTCTGGATGACGTCACGGGCGGCGCCGATGCCGTCGTAGTAACCGGCGCGCGAACCGATGCCGATGTCCTCGGCCATCGTGATCTGCACGTGGTCGACGTAGTGGTTGTTCCAGATCGGCTCGAACATCCCGTTGGCGAAACGGAACGCCAGGATGTTCTGGACGGTCTCCTTGCCGAGGTAGTGGTCGATGCGGAACACCGAGCGCCGGGGGAAGACCTCGCCGACGATGCGGTTGAGCTCCTCGGCGGACTTCAGGTCGTGTCCGAACGGCTTCTCGATGACGACGCGGCGCCAGCCCTCGGACGACTCCGCGAGGCCGTGCTTCTTGATCTGCGACACGACGACCGGGAACAGGCCCGGCGGGATCGACAGGTAGAAGGCGTGGTTGCCGCCGGTGCCCTGCTGCTCGTCGAGCTCGGCCATGGTCTTGCCGAGCTGCTCCCACGCCTCGTCGTCGTCGAACTCGCCGGGGACGAACCGGATGCCGGCGGCGAGCTGGTTCCAGACCGTCTCGCTCCAGGGCGTACGTGCGCCGTCCTTGGCCGCCTGCTTGATCATGTTGGCGAACTTGGCGGTGCCGAAGTCGTGCCGGGCGAAGCCGACCAGCGCGAAGCCTGGCGGCAGGAGGCCACGGTTGGCGAGGTCGTAGATCGCCGGGACGAGCTTCTTCTTGGCGAGGTCGCCGGTGACGCCGAACAGGATCAGGCTGCAGGGTCCCGCGATGCGGGGGAGCCGGCGATCCTTGGGGTCCCTCAGCGGGTTGTCGACCAGACTCACTTGGCGAACGCCTCTCGTAGTCGCTTCAGGCCGGCCTCGACGTCGTTGAGGTGCAACCGCAGCACCGGACGCCCGTGATCACGCAGGACTGCGGCATCGCCGGCGGCCTGCGAGTCGATGAACGAGCCGAACGTGAAGTCGCGCCCCGGGACGGCGAGGTCCTCCGCCGGCGTGCCGGTGACCTGCAGGAACACGCCGTTGGGCGTACCGCCCTTGTGGTACTGACCGGTGGAGTGCAGGAACCTTGGGCCCCAGCCGAACGTGACGGGCCGGCCGAGCCGTTGCGCGAGGACCTCGCGCACTCCGGCGAAGTCGGCGTACGCGATGCGGTCGAGGTAGACCTGCACCGCGAGGTAGCCGTGCTGCAGGTCGAGCTTGGCGAGCAGGGCGTCGACGGCGTCGGGGACGGTTGAGCCCTCCCCGTAGATGTCGATGCCGTCGTCGGTGGCGTCAGGCGTCGGCACCTCGCCGCCACCGGACAGCAGCTCACGGGCGGCCTGCTTGGCGCTCTCGACGTCGGGCTGGTCGAACGGGTTGATGCCGATGATCCGGCCGGCCACCACGACGGCGACCTCCCACAGCAGCATCTGCGCGCCGAGCTCGGCGTCGAGTGCCGCGGCGTAGCCGGACTGGGCCTCGGGCGCGTCCGTGGCGCCGATCGACACGAGGATCGAGTCGGCCGTGCTCGGGTTGAAGTTGACCGCGTTCTCGAACGGCACGACGACCGGCAGGACGCCCTTGCCGAGCTTGCCGGTCGACTCCGCGACGAGCTGCTCGATCCAGTCGCCCACGCCGTGACGGGTCTGGTCGGCGAGCACGAGCTTGTCGACGCGGTGCCGGTTGGCGACGCCGATGAGCACACCGAGGCGGAGCGCAGGGTTGTCGGCGTCGTCGGCGTAGAACGCTGCCTGGGCGCCGGCCGCCTGGTCGAGAAGGGCACCGATGTCGGCACCGGCCAGACCGCTCGGGACGAGCCCGAACGCGGTCAGCGCCGAGTAGCGGCCGCCGACGTGCGGGTCGGCGCGGAACACGCGATAGCCGGCCTTGGTCGCCTCGTCGTCGAGCGGCGAACCGGGATCGGTGACCACGACGATGTGGTCGACCGGGTCGAGCCCGGCGTCGGTGAACGCCTGCTCGTAGGCCCGGCGCTGGCTGTCGGTCTCGACGGTGCCGCCGGACTTGCTCGACACCACGACCACGGTCTGGTCGAGCCCTTCGGCGATCGCGGCCCGCACCATGTCCGGCTGCGACGAGTCGAGCACCGTCAGAGGGACACCGGCGGTGTCGCAGATGACCTCGGGCGCGAGCGAGGAGCCGCCCATGCCGCACAGGACGACCCGGTCGAGCCCCTTGCCGGCCAGCTGCTGGCGCAGCTCGGTGATCTCGGCGACGAGCGGCCGCGAGGCCTCGGCGAGCTGCGTCCAGCTGAGCCGGATGCTCGCCTCGGACTCGGCGTCAGGACCCCACAGCGTGGCGTCCTGAGCAGCGATGCGCGAGGCGACTCGCTGCTCGATGGCCTCGCGGAGGGCCGTCTCGAACTCGTTCTGGGCAGGGACCGTGAGCGCGATCTGCACCACGGCTCAGGCCTTGTCGAGCTCGGTCTGGACCGTCTCGAGGAGCTCGTTCCACGAGGTCTCGAACTTGTCGACGCCCTCGACCTCGAGCAGCTCGACGACCTCGTCGTACTTGATGCCCTGGGCATCGAGGTCGGCGATGACCTGACGGGCCTCGTCGTACGTGCCGTGCACCGCGTCACCGCGCACCTCACCGTGATCGGCGAACGCCTCGAGAGTCTTCTCCGGCATCGTGTTGACGGTGTCGGCGACGACGAGCTCGCTGACGTACATCGTGTCGGGGTAGGACGGGTCCTTGACGCCGGTCGAGGCCCACAGGGGACGCTGCGTGTTGGCGCCCTTGGCCGCGAGCGCCTTGAAGCGGTCGGAGCCGAAGACCTCCTCGTACGCCTCGTAGGCCAGGCGCGCGTTGGCGATGGCCGCCTTGCCGCGCAGCGGGCTGTCGTCGGCGAGACGCTTGTCGATCTCGGTGTCGACACGGCTGACGAAGAACGACGCGACCGAGTAGATCGACGAGAGGTCCTTGCCGTTGGCCGCGGCCTGCTCGAGGCCGTAGAGGTAGGCGTCCATGACCCCGCGGTAGCGCTCGAGCGAGAAGATCAACGTCACGTTGACGCTGATGCCCTCGGAGATCGTCGCGGCGATCGCGGGGAGGCCCTCGACGGTCGCGGGGATCTTGATCAGCGTGTTGGGCCGGTCGACGCGCTCCCAGAGGCGCTTGGCGAGCTCGACGGTGCCGTCGGTGTCCTTGGCGAGGTCGGGGTCGACCTCGATCGACACACGGCCGTCGACGCCGCCCGTGGCGTCATAGACCGGCCGCATGATGTCGCAGCCGTTCTGGACGTCGGTCGTGGTGAGCTCGAAGACCGTGGTCTTGACGTCGGCGCCCGACGCCTTGAGCTCCTTGACCTGCGCCGCGTAACGCTCACCCTTGGCGATGGCCGAGGCGAAGATCGTGGGGTTGGTCGTGACGCCGACGACGCCGGAGTCCGCGACGAGCGAGGCGAGGTTGCCGGTCTCGATGCGCTCACGCGAGAGGTCGTCGAGCCAGATCGATACTCCCGCGTCGGCGAGAGCCTTCAGACGGTCGTTCATGGTGTCTCCTTGGAATTCAGTTGTGCGGGTCAGTGTGACTGGACGTCGGCGTTGTCACCGGGACCGACAGGTCCGGCCGGCCGGGCGTGGAACGGGGCCGAGGGCTCGCCGGCGGCAGCCGCGATCGAGTCCTTGGCAGCGGCGACGACGGCGTCGGCGGTGATGCCGAACTTGTCGTAGAGCGTCTCGTAGTCAGCCGAGGCGCCGTAGTGCTCGAGGCTCACGATGCGGCCGGCATCGCCGACGACGTCGCGCCAGCCAAGTGCCACGCCGGCCTCGACCGAGACACGGGCACGGAGCTGCGGCGGGATGACGCTGTCGCGGTAGGAGCTGTCCTGCTGCTCGAACCACTCACGGCACGGCATCGAGACGACGCGCGCCGAGATGCCCTCGGCGGCGAGCTGCTCACGAGCCTTGACCGCGATCTGCACCTCGGAGCCCGTCGACACGAGGATCACGTCGGGCTCGCCGTCGGCGTCGATCAGCGTGTAGGCGCCCTTGGCGACGTCGGACGCGGGCGCCCAGCCGTCGGTGCCGCGCGGGAACGTCGGCAGGTTCTGCCGGCTGAGTGCCAGGGCAGCCGGACGGTTGGTGATGCCGAGCAGCGTGCGCCACACGGCGACCGTCTCGTTGGCGTCGGCGGGCCGGATGACGTCGAGGCCCGGGATCGCGCGCAGGGCCGCGAGGTGCTCGACCGGCTGGTGCGTCGGTCCGTCCTCGCCGAGGCCGATCGAGTCGTGGGTCCAGACGTACGTGACGGGCAGCTCCTGCAGCGCGGCGAGGCGTACGGCCGGCCGCATGTAGTCGCTGAACACGAGGAACGTGCCGCCGTAGGGACGGGTCAGCCCGTGCTGGACCATCCCGTTCATGATCGCGCCCATGGCGTGCTCACGGATGCCGAAGTGCAGCACCCGGCCGTACCAGTCGCCCTGGAACTTGGCGGTGGAGTGCTCCGGCGGCAGGAACGACGGCTCACCCTTGGGCGTCGTGTTGTTGGAGCCGGCGAGGTCGGCCGAGCCACCCCACAGCTCGGGGAGCTGGGACACCGCGGCCGACAGGAACTCACCCGAGGCCACGCGGGTCGCGACGCCCTTGGCGTCCGCCTCGTACGTCGGAAGGTCCGCGTCCCAGCCGTCAGGCAGCTGGCGCTTGGAGAGGCGCTCGAGCAGTGCGGCGCCGTCGGGGGAGCCGGTCGCCCAGGCGTCGAACCTCTTCTGCCACGACTCGTGCTCCGCGACACCGCGGTCGCGGGCCTTGCGGGTGTGCTCGATGACGTCGTCGTCGACGATGAACGACCTGTCGGGGTCGAAGCCGAGAAGCTGCTTGGTCGCCTTGATCTCGTCCTCGCCGAGAGCCGAGCCGTGCGAGCCGCCCGTGTTCTGGGCGTTGGGGGCGGGCCAGGCGATGATCGTGCGCAGCCGGATGAAGCTCGGCTTGTCGGTGACCGCCTCGGCGGCCTGGTAGGCCTCCCAGAGGGCCTGGACGTCCTCGACGTACTCGGTGCCGCCGTTGGTCCAGTCGACCGTCTGCACGTGCCAGCCGTAGGCCTCGTAGCGTGCTGCGACGTCCTCGGTGAACGCCACGTTGGTGTCGTCCTCGATCGAGATGCGGTTGTCGTCCCACAGCAGCGTCAGGTTGCCGAGCTTCTGGACGCCCGCGAGCGACGACGCCTCGGCGGAGACGCCCTCCTGCAGGTCACCGTCGGAGGCAATGGCGTAGACGCGGTGGTCGAAGGGGCTCTCGCCGGCGGCGGTGCTGGGGTCCAGCAGTCCGCGCTCGCGACGGGCGGCCATCGCCATGCCCACGGCGTTGGCGACGCCCTGGCCCAGGGGGCCTGTGGTGACCTCGACGCCGGGCGTGTGGTTGTACTCGGGGTGACCGGGGGTCTGGCTGCCCCAGGTGCGCAGGCTCTTGAGGTCGTCGAGCGTCATCGGGTAGCCCGCGAGATAGAGCTGGATGTACTGCGTGAGGCTCGAGTGGCCGCACGACAGGATGAAGCGGTCACGGCCCGCCCAGTGCGGATCCGTGGGGTCGTGGCGCAGCAGGCGCTGGTAGTGCAGGTAGGCCACCGGGGCCAGGCTCATCGCGGTGCCGGGATGGCCGTTGCCGACCTTCTGCACCGCGTCGGCGGCCAGGAGACGGACGGTGTCCACGGCCTTCTTGTCGAGGTCTGTCCACTCCAGGGAGGGGGTTCCGGACGTCACAGCTCTGGCTCCTGTTGTTCGAACGAGGGTCTGGGTCGAGCGGCTTCGTAGGCCGTCACAACGAGCCTACTCGCGTCCTTTAGACTGCTGCACGTGACCGCCGTGGACGTGAGACGAGCCAATGGCGCTGACGTACCCACAACGCCGCGTTTCACCGACGTCCTGAAGTCGTACGTCGCGCTGACCAAGCCGCGCATCATCGAATTGCTGCTGCTCACGACCGTTCCGGTCATGTTCCTGGCCGAGCAGGGCGTGCCGTCGGCGTGGCTCGTCGTGGCCACCGTCGTCGGCGGAACGCTGTCCGCGGGCAGCGCCAACGCGCTCAACTGCGTCGTCGACGCCGACATCGACCAGCTCATGCGCCGCACGTCGCGCAGACCGCTGCCGCGGCACCAGGTCGGCACGCGTGGCGCTCTCTGGTTCGGCCTGGCCCTCGGCGTCGTCTCGACGGTCTGGCTGTGGACGCTCGTCAACCCGCTCTCGTCGATGCTGGCGCTGGCCGCCAACGTGTTCTACGTCGTCGGCTACACCATGATCCTCAAGCGCCGCACGACCCAGAACATCGTCTGGGGCGGCGCCGCCGGCTGCTTCCCCGCCCTCATCGGCTGGACCGCCATCACCAACGAGCTGGCCTGGGCGCCGGTCGTGCTGTTCATGGTCGTGTTCTTCTGGACGCCGCCGCACTTCTGGTCGCTCGCGATGCGCTACCGCGAGGACTACGCCGCTGCCAGCGTGCCGATGCTCCCGTCGGTCGCCACGTCGGCCGAGGTCGCCAAGCAGATCGTCACCTACTCCTGGGTCATGGTCGGCACGTCGCTGCTCCTGTGGCCCATCACGCCGACCGGATGGTTCTACCCGGCCGTCGCGATCACCCTGGGCATCGTCTTCCTCGTCGAGGCCTACGACCTCAAGTCCCGCGCGGTGGACACCGAGGACCTCGCGATCCTCAAGCCCATGCGGCTGTTCCACTACTCCAACGCCTATCTGGCGCTGCTGTTCGTGGCCGCTGCGGTCGACCCCTTCCTGCGCTAGCCCGTGGCCGGTGCCTCGGTCCGCCTCACGGAGCCCGACGACTGGGCGGACTGGCGTGAGCTGCGGCAACGCTCGCTGAGCGAGGACCCCGACGCGTTCTCGTCGTCGACCGCGATGTGGACCGGTGCCAACGACACCGAGGAGCGCTGGCGGGCCAGGCTCGCGGACGGTCCATGCTTCATCGCGTACGTCGGCGAGCGTGCCGTCGGCATGGTCGCGGGGCGGCTCGTCGACGGCGACGCGGAGCTGATCTCGATGTGGGTGGCCCCGGAGGCGCGCCGTCGCGGGATCGGGCACGCGTTGATCCAGCGCGTCGTCGAGTGGGCCGGCGGACGGCCGCTGGGCCTGCGCGTCATGGACGGCAACGTCCCCGCCGTCACAGCGTACGAACGACAGGGCTTCGTGCTGCAGGACGGCGTCGACCACGAAGGTTGCCGCCGGATGCTGCGCCCGGCCTGAATGCGTACGCTGGCCGGGTGAGCTCACCGGGGTACCGTCTCGTCGCGGCGGCGCGCGAGCTCAACCTGTCGGACCGCTTCTTCCGCCGGTTCAGGCGCGTCGGTCTCCGCGGCGTTCTCGCGGACCTCAACCGGACGGGCGCCCATGCGGACGTGCCGGGCGAGGCGGCGATCGCGGGCATGACCTGGCAGGACGACGACCGCGACACCGAACGCTGGTATCCGCAGGGCATCACGACCTCCGCCGACGCGTACGGCGCCGATCCCAGCGGCGGCATGTACGAGGGCCACGACGTCGTCATCGCCAGCTGGTACGCCCACGGGTGGCGCGGCTGGCTGCAGCTCGGCTCGCGGATCTCGGTCATCGACTGGAGCGACGACGACCCGCCGCGCTACCGGCACGTCCTGCTGACGGCGCCGAAGCGGCTCGGCTTCTTCCATCGGCTGCGTCCCGTGCGGGTGCACGCCGGCGGCATCGTCTGGTACGGCGACCACCTGTTCGTCGCCGGCAGCTCATCGGGCGTGCGCGTGTTCCGGCTCGACGACATCGTGCGGGTGCGCAACCGGCTGCGTACCAAGGGCTATCGCTACGTGCTCCCGCAGTACTCGTTCTACGCAGCCGAGCACGACGCCGACGGCGACCGCATGACGTACTCGTTCATGTCGCTCGACCGCGCCGGCGACGAGGACCATCTCGTGGCGGGGGAGTACGGCCGCAAGGGCGGCAGCCACCGCCTGATCCGTTATGCGATCGACCGGGACACGCAGCTCTTGCGGAGCGACGACCGGGGCTGGGCCGTCGCGACCGAGCTGCACGACCGGCAGATCGCCCGGATGCAGGGCGCCGTGGTGTTCGACGGCTTGTGGGCCATCACGTCCAGCAACGGCGAGGGCAATCCCGGCGACCTGTGGGTCGGGTCGCCGGGCGACTACACGCGGCACGCCGGCATCCTGCCGACTGGGCCGGAGGACATCACCTACCTGCCGCAGCGCCGCTGGCTCTGGTCGTTGACCGAGTGGCCGGGCCGGCGCTGGGTGTACGCGATCGATGCCGACCGCTGGCGGCCTGCGCCAAACGACCCGTCCTGACAACCGATTCGCCCTAGGATGCCGGGCATGACCAGCCAACAGACGGTTGCCCTGATCGGCTTGCTGTTCAGCCTCGTGAGCGTCGTGCTCTCGGGCTGGTTCTCTGTACGCACCGCCAAGATGGGCCACCGCCTGCGCATCGAGGCCGAGCGGCGCAAGGACGAGGAGACCGCGATCAAGGCGGCCGAGAAGGTCTATGAGCCGCTCGCCCAGGCTGCCGCGGAGCTCCAGTCGCGGATCTACAACATCGTCGAGACCGGCTGGGTCCCACTGGTGAAGCGCTACGAGAGCCACGGCGACTACGCCGTCACGAGCACGGCGTTCCTGTTCGCGCACTACTTCGGCTGGATCGAGGCGCGGCGCGAGGCGGTGCTGTCGTCGAGCGGCAAGGGCCGGCGCGACGAGTCCGTGCAGCAGCTGATCGACGGCGTGACCGCGACGTTGCGGCGTAGCGAGTCAGGCGACGGATTCCTGTTCTTCGCGGCGGAGCAACGGGCCATCGGCGAGCTCATGGTGTCGTGGGAGTTCATCCCCGACACGACGACCCGGCTGCCACACGTCGACGGCTATGCGGCGTTCGTCAAGCGCTATCGCAGCGACGAGGACTTCAGGGCTTGGTTCGCCCCGGTCGATGCCGGCATGAGCAAGGTCTCCGAGGGCGACAACCGCCGGCTCATCGAGATCCAGCGCGCGCTGGTCGACCTGATCCGCGAGCTCGACCCGACCAACCGCTACACGTTCGGCTACCAGCTCGAGGCGATCGACCTCAGCGAGATCGGGTCGGTCGCACCGGCCGAGAAGCAGCCGCGGTTCCCAGGGGTGAGCTCGACGACACCACGGTGACCAGCAGCCGCGTGCCGCCAGCGATCAAGGCCGCGGCGCCCACGAGGTGGATCGCCACCAGTGCGATCGGCAGGTCGGTGAGGTACTGCACGAACCCGATCGTGCCCTGCGCCAGCTCGACGAGCAGCAGGATGCCGGCGATGCGCGCAGCAGGCGTACGCCTGAGGATCACGCAGGCGGCAACAGTGAGGGCTACCAGCAGGTAGACGCTGGCGGCGTGCACGTGGCTCATGACGTGCGGGTCCAGCCCGTTGCGTGGCGCTTCGGCATCACCGGCGTGGGGTCCGGCGCCGGTGACCATCGTGCCGAGGTAGACGGCGGCCCACAGGACGACGTACGTGGCGAGGACGACCTGCTTGGCGTACGCCGGCCAGGCCAGGTGGTTGGTGCCCCGAACGCGTACGACGAGCAGCATCGACGCCGCCACGAGCAGCATCGACAGGATCATGTGCAGCGACACGACCCAGGGGTTGAGGTCGGTCAGCACCGTGATGCCGCCGATGACGCCCTGGAACGGCACACCGAGCGCGATGAGGGCGGCGAGACGACGCAGGTCGCGCGTCGTGCCGGCCCAGCGCCACACCGCCACGAACGTGGCGATGACGACCGCGATCAGCACGTACGTCAGCATGCGGTTGCCGAACTCGATGACACCGTGCACACCGAGCGCACGATGGGGCACGAACGAGCTGTCCGTACACCGCGGCCACGTGGGGCAGCCGAGGCCCGAGTCGGTCAGGCGTACGAGGCCGCCGGTGAGGACGATCACGATGTTGGCGACCACCGCCGCCCAGGCCCAGCGCTCGACGTCGGCGCGCTGAGGCGTACGAAGGCTCTGTGTCACTCCCACTTGAACGTCCTCGAGACTCCGAGGCCGCAGCACACGGCCCACACGATCAGCACCACGATGGAGAAGGCGCCGGGCCCGTTGCCGGCGAACGTGTCGCGCAAGCCCTGACCAAGAGCGCCTGACGGCAGCAGCTCGAGGACGTGGCGCGCCGCCTCGGGATAACGGCTCAATGGCACGAGGAGGCCGCCGCCGACGAGCAGCACGACGTACACCAGGTTGGCGACGGCGAGCGTGGCTTCAGCCCGCAGCGTGCCGGCGATCAGCAGGCCGAGCGACCCGAACGCCGCGGTGCCCAGCACGGCGAGCACGACCATCTGGGCGAACGCCGTCACGCCGCCGTGCGGTTGCCAACCGAGCAGCAGACCGACGACCGACAGCAGGGTCAGCTGGGCGATCTCGACCGCGGCGATCGCGCCGATCTTGCCGAGCATCAGGCCCCAACGCGGGAGCGGCGAGGCGCCGAGGCGCTTGATGACGCCGTAGCGGCGCTCGAAGCCCGTCGCGATCGCGAGGGACGTGAACGACGTCGACAGCACCGCGAGGGCGAGGATGCCCGGCGTGATGATGTCGATCGACCGGCCCTTGCCGAGGTCGACGACGTCGTTGGAATGCGTGCCGAGCACGAGCAGCATCAACGGGATGACGAGCGTGAGGAGCAGCTGCTCGCCGTTGCGCGACAGCAGCCGCAGCTCCATCGCGACCTGCGAGCGCAGCATCGCCGGGGTCGCCGCCGCGCCCGGGCTGGGGGAGAGGTCGAGGTTCGTCATCGCAACGCCTTGCCGGTGAGCTCGAGGAATCGGTCCTCGAGGGTCTGCCGCTCCACGAGCACGGACTCGGTCAGCACGCCCTCGCCGGCGCACCAGGCCGACAGGGTTGCCAGCAGCGCCGGGTCGACGTCGCCGGCGATGACGTAGGCGCCGGGGGCCACCTCGTCGACCTTGGTGTCGTGGGGGAGGGCGTGCATGAGGTTCTCGACGTCGAGGCCGGGGCGGGCGGTGAAACGTACGGTGTTCTTGGCCCCCGAGGAGGCGAGCGCCTGGGGTGTGCCGGAGGCGATGACCTGACCGGCGTCGACGATGTGCACGAGGTCGGAGAGCGTCTCGGCCTCGTCCATGAAGTGCGTCGTCAGGACAGTGGTCACCCCGCTGTCGCGCAGCTCGGCGACCAGGTCCCACGTGGCGCGGCGAGCCTGGGGATCGAGCCCTGCGGTCGGCTCGTCGAGGAAGAGCAGCTCCGGACGGCCGACGATCGCCATCGCCAGGCTGAGCCGCTGCTGCTGCCCACCGGACAGCCGGCGGAACGGCGTCGAGCCGTAGCCCTGCATGCCGAGCCGCTCGATCAGCGCGTCGACGTCCAGCGGGTTGGCGTGCAGCGACGCGATGTGTCGCAGCATCTCGTACGCCCGCGCGCCCGACCAGGCGCCGCCGGACTGGAGCATCACTCCCACGCGGGGCTTCAGCTTGCGGCCGTCGGCGACGGGGTCGAGGCCCAGCACGCGCACGGTGCCGCTCTGCGGGGTCCGGAAGCCCTCGCACGTCTCGATCGTCGTGGTCTTGCCCGCGCCGTTGGGTCCGAGGATCGCGGTCACGGTGCCCGGCTCGACGGTGAGGCTGAGCCCGTCCACTGCGGTCACCGAGCCGTATCGCATGACGAGATCGACGACCTCGACGGCGGGCTGATTCACCTGTTCAGTGTAGGTGTCGGCTGTCGGGCCCCAGCCTTAGGCTGTCGCTCATGGATCTCCCCGTCATGCCTCCGCTCCAACCCATGCTGGCCAAGTCGGTCAAGGGCGTTCCGGCTGCCGACTCGGTCGAGGGTGGCCTGTCCTACGAGCCCAAGTGGGACGGCTTCCGCTGCATCGTGTTCCGCGACGGCGACGAGGTCGAGCTGGCGAGTCGTTCCACCAAGCCCTTGACGCGCTACTTCCCCGACATCGTCGACGCGATCAAGGCCGAGACGCCTGATCGCTGCGTGCTCGACGGCGAGATCTTCATCGCGATCGACGGCCGGCTCGACTTCGATGCGCTGTCGCAGCGCATCCACCCCGCGGCCTCCCGCGTCGCGACGCTGGCCGAGCGCACCCCGGCGTCGTTCGTGGCGTTCGACCTGCTGGCGCTCGACGGTGAGTCCTTCCTCGCCGAGCCGTTCTCCGTACGCCGTGCCCGGCTCGAGCAGGCCCTGGCGTCGGCCGCCGACCCGATCCACGTCACCCGCACCACGACCGACGCGGCGGAGGCCGAGGAGTGGTTCGGCATCTTCGAGGGCGCCGGGCTCGACGGCGTCGTCGCCAAGGCGCTGGCCAAGCCTTACGCGCCCAACGGCCGCACGATGCTCAAGGTCAAGCACTCACGGACGGCCGACGTGGTCGTCGCGGGCTACCGGCTGCACAAGACGTCCACGCCCGATCGCCCGCTCCTGGGGTCGATGCTGCTCGGGCTCTACGCCGACGACGGACAGCTGCAGCACGTCGGTGTCGCCGCGTCGTTCACCGAAGCCCGCCGCGCCGAGCTGATCACCGAGCTCGAGCCGCTGATCGTCGACACGTCCGAGCACCCGTGGGGCAAGTGGCAGGACGCCGACGCCCAGGCCGGCTCACGGCTGCCCGGCGGTCAGAGCCGATGGACCGGCACCAAGGACCTGTCCTTCGTGACGCTCTCGCCGACCCGGGTCGCCGAGGTCGGCTACGAGCACATGGAGGGGGTCGGCGACGGGGCCCGCTTCCGTCACACGGCGCAGTTCAAGCGCTGGCGTCCCGATCGCGAGCCGGGCTCCTGCACGTACGAGCAGCTCGAAGAGGTCGCCAAGTACGACCTCAGCAAGATCCTGACCTGACCCAGTCCCCGAGATCTGGCCTCTTGTCCACCTGGCAGGGCCCGGCCGACGGGGATTCCGGGCCAGATCTCGGTGGGTCAGCCGCTGAGGCGGCGTAGTCGCTCGATCAGCTGTTCGTCGGGCACAGCGTTGGTGCTCTCGGTCAGCTCGTCCTTGAGCGCCTTGGGCAGCTCTCCGGAGGTCTTGACCTCGGTGTGCAGCCGCTCCATCGTCGCGTCGAGCTCGCCGGCGGTCTCGGCAGCTTCCTTGAGACCGTCGAGGAGTGACTGCGGAACGTCCTCGCGGTACTTGTAGTGGATCTTGTGCTCGAGGCTTGCCCAGAAGTCCATCGCGATCGTGCGCAGCTGCACCTCGACGAGCACCGGCACCTCGCCGTCGCTCAGGAAGACCGGCACCTCCACGAGGGCGTGCAGGCTGCGATAGCCGTTGGGCTTCGGCGTCTTGATGTAGTCGCGCACCTCGACGACGCTGACGTCCGACTGGCCCGTGAGCAGGTCGAAGATCGTGTAGACGTCGGACACGAAGCTGCAGGTCACACGTACGCCGGCGATGTCCGTGATGCGCTCGGCGATCGACTCGAATGTCGGCTCGCACTGCTTGCGGCCCATCTTCTCGACGATCGACTCAGGGTTCTTGAGCCGCGACGAGACGTGCTCGATGGGATTGGTGTCGTGCAGGTGGGCGAACTCGTCGCGGAGGATCGACAGCTTGGTGACGATCTCCTCCATGCCGAACTTGTAGCGCATCATGAAGCGGGTGAAGTCCTGGCGGAGCTGCTGCGCATCCTGGGAGGCGAAGTCGCCGTCGGCCCTGTCGATGAGTCGCCCCAGGTCCATCCGGGCAGGCGTCGGGTCCACCAGCCCACTGTAGGCAGATGACGCCGAAAGCGCCCGCCTCGGCCTCGAGTCGCCCGGCGACGCGAGTCGTCGTACGGTCTGGGGATGCGAACCACCGTGAGGATCGAGAGCGAGGCGCTGCGGGCGGCGTCGGCTGAGCTCGACCGCAAGCTCCAGGCGGCTGACGAGTCCCTCCGCAAGAGCTTCGCCGGTCTGCCGCTCGAGGAGATCGTCCCGGAGGTCGAGCGCTCCCTCGACGAGATCGGCGTGGAGATTCCGCCCGCCGAGGTCCGTGCCTGGGCGCAGCACATCTCGGACCGCACGGACCACGAGCTCGTCCTGCGATGAATCCCGTCGGCTACTTCGGTGGGCGGTTCCGGGTGTCCTTGCTGGGCTGCACCCGCTTGGGCTCGCCCGGCATCTTCGGGTACTCCGGCGGGTACGGCATCTCGACGGGGTTCGCGTCCCACAGGTCGAGCAACGGCTGCAAGGAGTGGTGGACGTCGTCGATCTCCGCCCACGCGTCGCCGTCGGACGCCAGGCGCGCCGGAACCGTGTGCAGCGTGAAGACACGGGGATCGTCGAGCGTTGCGAGCTCGTCCCAGGTCACCGGCGTCGACACGGTCGCTCCGGGAGCCGGCCTCAGGCTGTAAGCCGACGCGATCGTGCGGTCGCGGCAGTTCTGGTTGAAGTCGACGAACACGTTGTCCTCGCGCTCCTCCTTCCACCACGCGGTCGTGACGCCGTGCGTACGCTTCTCGAGCTCGCGGGCGAAGGCGATCGCGCCATGGCGTACGTCGGTGAAGGTCCACCTCGGCTCGATGCGTACGTACACGTGGATGCCGCGCTTGCCGCTGGTCTTGGGGAACGCGCGGATGCCGAGCTCCTCGAACAGCTCACGCGCGACACCGGCGATGCGTACGGCATCCCCGAACGACGCCGAGCCGAACGGGTCGAGGTCGATCCGCAGCTCATCGGGTCGGTCGTTGTCGTCGCGCCTGGTCGGCCAGGGGTGGAACGTGATGGCGCCCATGTGGGCCGCCCATGCCGCGGTCGCGATCTCGGTCATGCAGATCTCGTCGGCGACGCGGCCCGACGGGAACAGGATGCGGGTGCTCTCGACGTACGGAGGAGCGCCGCGCATCATGCGCTTCTGGTAGAACGCGTCGCCGTGGCTGTCGGCGCGCGTGGACATGACCATGCCCTCGCGGACGCCCTTGGGCCAGCGCTCGAGCGCGACGGGCCGGTTGCGGAGCGCCCGCATGAGCCCGTCCTCCACCGCGACGTAGTACTCCGCGACCATCACCTTGGTGACCTCGGGGGAGAAGTCGGTCGCCTCGTAGATCACCCTGGTCGGACTCGAGACGCGGACCGCACGCCCGCCGGCCTCGATCTCGACCGCATCGCTCGCCATGGAGCCACTCTATGGGCGCAGCGAGTCGGCCGGCGCCCGTCCACACCGCGCGTCGGGACGGTTCGATCTCCACCGCAGGGTCCACGGATTTTCGTATGGCCGCGGACCCGGCAAGGATGGAGGCATGGGGAAGAACAGTCGCCAGCGTCGTGACGCCCGTCGGCGAGCTCACGGAACCGCGCCGCGTCCCTCGGCCGGTGCGCCCGACGCCGGCACGGTCACCGAGGCCGATCTGGTCGAGCTGATCTCGAGGGCCGCCCGCTACGCCTCAGCGGCGCCGAGGGCCGCGGGACCCCGCATCCGGCACCTCAACGACCTGGCGGCCACCGCCGAGAGCGTCCAGCTCAATCCGGCCAGCCTGGTCGTCGGCGAGGTGCTGTCCCGCATCAGCCGGGCGTGGGAGCACGGCTGGCAGCCTCAGGAGCTCGTCCACGCGGTACGCCGGCACACGTCCGCGTCCGTGGCGGGATGGGCGGCTCGAGCCGTCCTCGTCGATGCCAGGAGGTCCGACGCGATGCAGCAGGCTCCGGGCGTCTGGCGTGCCCAGCTCAGCCTCCTCGCCGACCGTCATGACGGCTCGACCACCTTGCTCAGCCCTGACGGTGACGCGTCGGAGGCGCAGTGGGTGGTCGCCCTGGTCGGGCTCGACTTCCTCCGAGGACTTCCGCGTTCCCAGATGCTCGTCCCGCCGCCCTCGCAGTGGGGACGAGCTCGACGGCCGGCCTCGATGCGTACGAGCGAGGAGCACGCCAAGACGATCGTCCGGGTGCGCGCGCTGCTGGCCAAGGCCGAGTCGACCGAGTTCGCGCCCGAGGCCGAGGCGCTGACCGCAAAGGCGCAGGACATCATGACCCGGCACGCGATCGACGAGGCCCTGCTGGCCGACGACGCGGGCGATCCCGTCGACGTGCAGGGCATCAGGGTGCTGATCGATCACCCGTACGCGCTGGAGAAGGCCCGGCTGCTCGACGTCGTCTCTCGCGCCAACAGGACCCGAGCGGTGTGGAACGACTTCGCCTCGTCCATGACGCTCCTGGGAGTTCCCACCGACCTCGAACAGGTCGAGATGCTGTTCACCTCGGCGCTGGTGCAGGCCACGCGGGCGATGACCCAGGCCGGCCAGGAGGCCAGGCCGAGCGCCGGTGAGCGATCGTCGTCGTTCCGCAAGGCCTTCCTCAGCGCCTATGCGACGCGCATCGGGGAGCGGCTCACCGAGTCGTCCGCCGAGGCCGCCACCGCCTACGGCAGCGACCTCGTGCCCGTGTTCCAGCGGCAGGCCGAGGCGATCGACGAGGAGTTCGAGCGCCTGTTCCCCCACGTCACGAGCGGCTCCCGGCGTGCGACGTTCGATGCCCGTGGGTGGGACGCGGGCATGCGAGCCGCTGATGCCGCGGTGCTCCCCGCGGGATCCATCGAGGGTTGACTCGCTAGGAGACGGGGACCCGTTCGAGCCTCGGCGCTCCGGCGAGAGGCATCAGGCCGGCGAGCAGCAGTCCGGCCGCCAGGGGGAGCAGGTCGAGGTTCGCTCCGACCGCGGCGAAGCCGGCGACAACGGCCATCGGAGACCACGCAGGCAACCGATGAGGTTCGTGGATCGCCACGTCGATCATCAGCCCGACCAGTCCGAGGAGGAGCAGCAAGGGACCGGCGTCGTGCAAGGGACCGGGCAGCGGCAGGAACCCGTCGGCGCCCGGGAACAGGTCGCCCAGCGCCACGCGTACGAACGCCGCCGCGCCGACGAGGCCCAGGACGGTCATCGTCGTGGTGGCCGATGCGCGGCGGACCGATGGCTCGCGAACCGCGCGCCGGAGGCCGACGATGACGGCGGCGAAGCAGAGGAGGGCGGCGAGCATGAACGTGTGCCCGACGTTCCAGGCCACGCCCGGGCCGTGCTCGCCGTCGCGCCCGTCGACGTACCGGAAGATGCCGTAGGTCAGGAGGAAGAGCGGCGCGGCGAGGGCAGCGAACCGGCTGGGGGAGCTCATACGTCCAGCGTGCTGCGGGCAGCTCCAGCGGACCATCGGGATTCGCCCGGGATCGTCCCTCATCGCACCCTGAGCGTCAGTTGACCGCGATCTCCTGCGCGCCGGTCATCCGGAGCAGTTCGTCGTACGTCGTCGAGAACACCGCAGTGGGATGCCCGGCCGCAGCCCAGATCTCCTCGTACGCCCGCAACGCCGGGTCGAGGAACGTCCGGATCGGCGCCGGGTGCGCGATGGGGGACACGCCTCCGATGACCTGCCCCGTGTGCTCGCGCACGAACTCCGGCTTCGCGCGCTTCAGCGCCAGCACCCCGATGGCGCCGGCCACCTTCTCGGTGTCGACGCGATGCGCACCCGACGTGAGCACCAGCACCGGCTCGCTCTCGCCGGCAGGCGTCGTGGCGGCGAACAACAGGCTGTTGGCGATCGCTCCGACCTCGCACCCGAGGGCCTCTGCCGCCAGCGCGGCGGTGTGCACCGAGTCAGGCAGGACGACGACCCGCCCGGTGCCGCCGCGCTGGTCGAGCTCAGCCCGGAAGCGGGCGATGGAGGGATGTTCGGTCACGATGCGAAACGTATCCTGACCCCGCTCGCGGGCGCGACGCCCCGAACGATAGTTTTTGCGACATGTTCTCAGCTCTTGGTCGTTTCGTGACCCGCAACGCATGGTGGGTCGTCCTCGGATGGATCGTGTTCGCCGTTGTCGTGGCCGTCTTCTCACCGAAGCTGACCTCGACCACGGACAACTCCGAGTTCCTCCCCGGTCACTACGAGTCGATCAAGGCGCTCAACCTGCAGGACAAGGCGTTCCCGTCGCAGACATCGACCGGTGCGATCCTGGTCTTCGAGCGTGAGGACGGCGGCAAGCTCACCGCCGCCGACAGCGCCGACGTCGAGTCGGTGTCGAAGGCGTTGGACGGCAAGCTCGACAAGGCGTTCACCGGCGTTGCCGTGCAGCCGCCGTCGGACAACAAGCTCGTCCAGATCGCGGCCGTCGGGCTCGACAAGTCGGCCAGTGGGTTCGACTCGCAGTCGATGGACGCGGTCAAGGACCTCCGGTCCGACGTGAAGACGCTGCTCAAGGACACCGACCTGCGTGCCGGTGTGACCGGCAACGCCGCGCAGAGCCTCGACTCGCAGGACGCGTCGGAGAAGACCCTCAGCCTGGTGCTGATCGCCACGATCCTGCTCATCGTGATCTTCCTGGCGCTGGTGTTCCGGAGCGTCATCATCTGCCTGCTCCCGATCGTCACCGTTGCCGTCGTGTCGACCGTCGCGACCGGCCTGATCGGCACCGCGAACAAGATCTTCGACCTCAAGGCCGACAACTCGATCCAGGCGATCCTGGTGGTCGTGCTGTTCGGCATCGGTACGGACTACATCCTGTTCCTGCTGTTCCGCTACCGCGAACGACTCCGCTCCGGCGAGGAGCCCAAGGTCGCGATGGTCAACGCGATGGAACGTGCCGGTGAGGCGATCGCCTCCGCCGGCGGTGCCGTCATCGTGTCGTTCATGGCGCTCGTGCTGTCCAGCCTGAGCATCTTCCGGTCGATCGGTCCGGCCCTGGCGATCGCCGTCGCGGTCACGCTCGTCGCCGCCCTGACACTGGTACCGGCGGTGGTGTCGCTCCTCGGCCGTGCCCTGTTCTGGCCGTCCAAGTCGTGGAAGACCGAGCGCGAGGGTGCCCGCTTCACTGCGGTGGGCAAGGCCCTCGGCGCGCACCCGTTGCGCTTCGCGCTGGTGTCGGGCGCTGTCCTGGCCGCTCTCGCGGTGTTCTCCCTCGGCTTCAAGCCCTCCTTCGACTTCTCGTCGAGCCTGCCGACCGACGCCGAGTCCACAGTCGCGCTCAAGACGCTGCAGAAGAGCCTGCCCGCGGGCTCGACCGATCCGATCCAGGTGCTCGTCCACTCCAAGGACGGCTCCACGATCGACACGAGCGACATCACCGCGTTCGGCTCGGAGCTCGCCAAGGCCAAGGGCGTCGCCGTCGTCTCGGAACCACAGATCTCCTCTGACGGCACGGCAGCGATGTTCAACGCCGTCCTCAAGGACGATCCCGGCTCCGACAAGGCCATCTCGAACGTACGTGGCCCGATCCGCGACCTCGTGCACACGTCCGCCCCGTCCGGCACGGAAGCACTCGTCGGCGGCAGCACGTCGGTGACCGTTGACATGGACAACGCGATGGCGCGGGACTACTCGATCGTCTTCCCCGTCGCCGCACTCGTGATTCTGTTGATCCTCGCGTTGCTGCTGCGCAGCCTGGTGGCACCGCTCTACCTGATGGCATCCGTCGGTCTCGGCTTCGGCGCGACGCTCGGTGCCGCGGTGATCCTGTTCCAGCACATCCAGAACGAGAACGGGCTGATCTTCCTGCTCCCGATCTACATCTACCTGTTCGTCGTGGCTCTGGGCACGGACTACAACATCTTGATGATCGCCCGCCTGCGCGAGGAGGCGCGCGAGGGTCGGAGTCCGCGCGACGCGGCGGCTGAGGCCGTACGCCATGCCGGGCCGACCATCGCCGCAGCCGGCGTGATCCTCGCCGGCTCGTTCGCGACGTTCATGCTGGGAGGCAACGCGCTCATCACGTCGATGGGATTCGCGCTGTCGTTCGGCATCTTCGTCGCCGCATTCGTCATGGCGATGTTCTTCACGCCCGCGCTCACGGCCCTTATCGGCCACGCGGCGTGGTGGCCCGGTCACGGTGACGAGACGGCGGAGGAGAAGGCGGTTCGCGTCGACGTACGGGGTTAGGTTCACCTTCGTTGATTACGCTTGGTGAATAAAGGCACACTTGTCTTGTGAAATACACCGGTTCGGATGACGCGTCGGTGGTAGACGACGCTCCGACCCGCGAGCGAGTCGCCACCACGATCCTCCAGAACGGCCCGTCGACAGCAGCAGACCTCGCGGTCCAGCTGCACCTGACGCCGGCCGCGGTGCGCCGTCACCTCGACCAGCTCCTGGCCGACGGCGTCCTCGAGGCGCGCGACCAGCGTGTCACCGGGCAGCGCGGCCGCGGCCGTCCCGCCAAGGTCTTCGTCATCACCGACGCGGGCCGTGACCACTTCGGTCATGCGTACGACGTGCTCGCCGCGGGGGCGCTCCGCTACCTCGCCGAGACCGGGGGAGACGACGCCGTCATGGAGTTCGCCCGGCACCGGCTCACCGACATCGAGGCGCGCTACCGCCCGCTGCTCGCCATGGCCGACCCCGACCAGCGCCCCCAGGTGCTCGCCGAGGCCTTGAGCGCCGACGGCTACGCCGCGTCGGTCGGCTCCACCCCTGCCGGCACCCAGATGTGCCAGCACCACTGCCCGGTCGCCCACGTGGCCGAGGAGTTCCCCCAGATGTGCGAGGCCGAGACCGAGATGTTCGCGCGTCTCCTCGGCACCCACGTGCAGCGGCTCGCCACGATCGCCCACGGCGACGGTGTCTGCACGACCCACCTGCCCAAGAACAACCCAGCAGAGAGGTTGCCCTCATGACGACCACGTCAGAGACCAACGCACCCAATGCCATCGAGGAGGCCAACCCGGGCCTCAAGGATGTCGGCCGCTACGAGTTCGGATGGTCCGACAAGACCGACGCCGGCGCCACGGTCCAGCGCGGCCTGAGCGAGGACGTCGTGCGCAACATCTCTGCGCTCAAGTCCGAGCCGCAGTGGATGCTCGACCTGCGCCTCAAGGGCCTCAAGCTGTTCGGTCGCAAGCCCATGCCGACCTGGGGCGCCGACCTCGGCGGCATCGACTTCGACAACATCAAGTACTTCGTGCGGTCCACCGAGAAGCAGGCCGCCACGTGGGACGACCTGCCCGAGGACATCAAGAACACCTACGACCGCCTGGGCATCCCCGAGGCCGAGAAGCAGCGCCTCGTGTCCGGCGTCGCCGCCCAGTACGAGTCCGAGGTCGTCTACCACTCGATCCGTGAGGATCTCGAGGCCCAGGGCGTCCTGTTCCTCGACACCGACACGGCGCTCAAGGAGCACCCGGAGATCTTCCAGGAGTACTTCGCCACCGTCATCCCGGTCGGCGACAACAAGTTCTCCGCGCTCAACTCCGCGGTGTGGTCCGGCGGCTCGTTCATCTACGTGCCCAAGGGCGTCCACGTCGACATCCCGCTGCAGGCCTACTTCCGCATCAACACCGAGAACATGGGCCAGTTCGAGCGCACGCTGATCATCGCCGACGAGGACTCGTACGTGCACTACGTCGAGGGCTGCACGGCGCCGATCTACTCCAGCGACTCGCTGCACTCCGCGGTCGTCGAGATCATCGTCAAGAAGGGCGCCCGCGTCCGCTACACGACGATCCAGAACTGGTCCAACAATGTCTACAACCTCGTGACCAAGCGCGCTGTCTGCGAAGAGGGCGCCACGATGGAGTGGGTCGACGGCAACATCGGCTCCAAGGTCACGATGAAGTACCCGGCCGTCTACCTCATGGGTGAGCACGCGCGCGGCGAGACGCTGTCGATCGCGTTCGCCGGCGAGGGCCAGCACCAGGACGCCGGCGCCAAGATGGTCCACGCCGCGCCCAACACGTCGAGCTCGATCCTGAGCAAGTCGGTCGCCCGTGGCGGCGGACGTACGTCCTACCGTGGCCTGCTCCAGGTGCTCGAGGGCGCCGAGGGCTCGGCCAGCACGGTCAAGTGCGACGCGCTGCTGGTCGACCAGATCAGCCGCTCGGACACCTACCCGTACGTCGACGTGCGCGAGGACGACGTGACCCTCGGCCACGAGGCGACCGTCTCCAAGCTCAGCGACGACCAGCTCTTCTACTTCATGTCCCGCGGCATGGAGGAGGACGAGGCCATGGCGATGATCGTCCGCGGCTTCGTCGAGCCCATCGCGCGTGAGCTGCCGATGGAGTACGCGCTCGAGCTCAACCGCCTGATCGAACTCCAGATGGAGGGTGCTGTCGGATGACGACCTCACTCGAATCTGCTACCGGAGAGGCAATCCAAGACTTGTCCACCAGTCTCGAATTGAGTCCGGTCGAATCGCACTTGCACCCCGAGGGGTCCTTCGACGTCGCCGACCACCCGGTCCCGACCGGCATGGAGGAGATCTGGCGATTCACCCCGCTCAAGCGCCTCCGTGGCCTGCACCAGGACACCCCGCTCGACGGCTCCGCCTTCAAGGTCGAGGTCGACGCCGCTGAAGGCGTCACCGCGGTCTCCGTGCCCGTCGGCGACTCCGCCCGTGGCGCATCGGGCTACGTGCCCGTCGACCGCGTGTCGGCCCGCGCCTGGGAGGCCGCGCAGTCGGTCTTCGAGGTGACGATCCCCGCCAACACGGTCGTCGAGGAACCCACCACGATCCGCCTGCACGGCGAGAGCCTCGACAAGGCCGCGGCCGGGCACCTGCTCGTACGCGCCGGCCAGTTCTCCAAGGCCGTCGTCGTCGTCGACTACGACGGCTCGGCGACGTGGGCCGAGAACATCGAGGTCGTGCTCGAGGACGGTGCCCAGCTGACGTTCGTCACGATCCAGGACTGGAACGACGACAGCGTCCACGTGGTCACCCAGCACGCCCGGGTCGGACGCGACGCCGAGCTCCGCCACATCGCGGTCTCGCTCGGCGGCGACGTCGTACGCGCCAGCACCTCGGCCGACTACCTCGGCACCGGCGGCAGCGTCGAGATGCTCGGCGTCTACTTCGCCGACGCCGGCCAGCACATCGAGCACCGCCTGTTCGTCGACCACACGGCGCCGCGCACCAAGAGCAACGTCGAGTACAAGGGCGCGCTCCAGGGCAAGGACGCCCACACGGTCTGGATCGGCAACGTCCTGATCCGCAAGGAGGCCCAGGGCATCCTGACGTA
Source organism: Aeromicrobium sp. Root236 (assembly GCF_001428805.1). Lineage (NCBI taxonomy): Bacteria > Bacillati > Actinomycetota > Actinomycetes > Propionibacteriales > Nocardioidaceae > Aeromicrobium > Aeromicrobium sp. Root236. Next base: position 411,373 of record NZ_LMIS01000001.1, read on the forward strand.
CGAGAGCAACGACAACCTCGTGCTGACCGACGGTGCGACCGCCGACTCCGTGCCCAACCTCGAGATCGAGACCGGCGACATCGAGGGTGCGGGTCACGCGTCCACGACCGGCCGCTTCGACGACGAGCACCTGTTCTACCTGCAGAGCCGCGGCATCGCCGAGGAAGAGGCCCGCCGACTCGTCGTGCACGGCTTCTTCAACGACATCATCCGCCGCATCGGCGTGCCGTCCCTGCAGGAGCGCCTGGTCGCCTCCATCGAGGAGGAGCTGGCCGAGCACGTAGGACGCATCTCATGACCTTCGTGGCCGCCGCCGCACTGGCGGACGTACCCCAGGGGGGAGTGCTCGCCGTCGAGGTCGACGGCGAGGAGATTGCGCTGCTGCGTGACGGCGACGACGTCTACGCGCTGCGCGACGAGTGCTCGCACGCGTCGATCCCGCTGTCGGAGGGTGAGGTCGAGGGCTGCGAGATCGAGTGCTGGCTGCACGGCTCGCGCTTCGACGCCCGCACCGGCAAGCCGGTCAACCTCCCCGCCACCGAACCCGTACCCACCTACCCCACCCAGATCGAGGGCGACACCGTCATGGTCGACCTCTCACCCAGGAGCTGAAGCACATGTCCACCCTTGAGATCAAGGACCTCCACGTCTCGGTCAAGACCGAGGAAGGCGACAAGGAGATCCTCAAAGGCGTCGACCTCACGGTCAACTCCGGCGAGGTCCACGCCATCATGGGCCCCAACGGCTCCGGCAAGTCGACGCTGGCCTACTCGATCGCCGGCCACCCGAAGTACGACGTCACGAGCGGCTCGGTGACGCTTGACGGCGTCGACATCCTCTCGATGACCGTCGACCAGCGCGCCCGCGCCGGCCTGTTCCTTGCGATGCAGTACCCCGTCGAGGTACCCGGCGTCTCGGTCGCCAACTTCCTCCGCACCGCCAAGACCGCGATCGACGGCGAGGCGCCCAAGCTCCGCACGTGGGTCAAGGACGTCAACGAGGCGCTCGAGCGGGTCACGCTCGACAAGGAGTTCGCCCAGCGCAGCGTCAACGAGGGCTTCTCCGGTGGCGAGAAGAAGCGCCACGAGATCGCGCAGCTCGAGCTGCTCAACCCCAAGTTCGCGGTGCTCGACGAGACCGACTCGGGCCTCGACATCGACGCACTGCGGGTCGTCTCCGACGGCGTCAACCGCTACAGCACCCAGGGTGACCGTGGCGTCCTGCTGATCACGCACTACACGCGCATCCTGCAGTACATCAAGCCCGACTATGTCCACGTGTTCGTCGCGGGACGTCTCGCCGAGAGCGGCGGCCGTGAGCTCGCCGACCAGCTCGAGGCCGAGGGCTACGACAAGTACGTGAAGGCTGCGGCGCAGGCATGACCGTCGTCGAGGGAACCCAGACGTACGACGTCGCCAGGATCAGGGAGGACTTCCCGATCCTGGGTCGTCGCCTGGCCGGCGACTTCCCGCTGGTCTACCTCGACAGCGCCAACACCTCGCAGAAACCGGTCCAGGTCATCGACGCGATCGACGACCACTACCGGCAGCACAACGCCAACGTCGCCCGGGCGATGCACCAGCTGGGTGCGGAGGCCAGTGCCGCGTTCGAGCTCGGCCGCGACAAGGTCGCCGCGTTCATCGGCGCTCCGAGCCGCGACGAGGTGGTGTTCGCCAAGAACGCCTCTGAGGCGCTCAACCTGGTGGCTCGCGTGCTCGGCGACTCCGGCCGCATCGGCCAGGACCACGAGATCGTGATCACCGAGATGGAGCACCACTCCAACATCGTGCCGTGGCAGCAGCTGTCGCAGCGCACGGGCGCGAGCCTGCGGTGGTTCGGGGTGACCGACGAAGGCCGGCTCGACCTCGACGGCATCGACGAGCTCATCACTGAGCAGACCGCTGTCGTCTCCGTCGCCTGGGTGTCCAACATGCTCGGCACGATCAACCCGCTCGAGACGATCATCGCCAAGGCGCACTCGGTCGGCGCCCTGGTCGTCGTGGACGCCTCGCAGGCGGTCCCGCAGCTGCCCGTCGACGTCGCCGCCCTCGGTGCCGATTTCGTCGCGTTCACGGGTCACAAGATGGTCGGCCCGACCGGCATCGGCGTGCTCTGGGGCCGCTACGACCTGCTCGCGGAGCTGCCGCCGTTCCTCGGCGGCGGCGAGATGATCGAGACCGTCACGATGGCGCAGTCGACGTACGCTCCGCCGCCGGCGCGCTTCGAGGCCGGGACGCCGCCGATCGCGCAGTCGGTCGGGCTCGGCGCAGCGGTCGACTACCTCTCGGCGATCGGCATGGACAACATCGCCGCGCACGAGCAGGCCATCACGGCGTACGCACTGGGTGCCCTGCAGGAGATCGACGGCCTGCGGATCGTCGGTCCCAAGGAAGCCGTCGACCGCGGAGGAGCGATCAGCTTCACGCTCGGCGACATCCACCCGCACGACGTGTCGCAGCTGCTCGACTCGCGCGGCATCGCCGTACGCGCCGGACACCACTGCGCCAAGCCGGCCCACCAGCGCTTCGGTGTGCAGTCGACGACGCGTGCGTCGTTCTACCTCTACACGACCACCGCGGAAATTGATCTGCTGGTCGAGGCGTTGCACTACACGAAGAAGTACTTCGGAGGCTGAGCCATGACTGACGCGATGAATGTGGATTCGCTCTACCAGGAGATCATCCTGGACCACTACAAGCGACCCCACGGCGCAGGACTGCGCGAGCCCTTCGAGGCCGAGGTCCACCACGTCAACCCGACCTGCGGCGACGAGATCACGCTGCGGGTCCACCTCGACGGCAACACCGTCTCCGACATCTCGTACGCCGCTCAGGGCTGCTCGATCAGCCAGGCGTCCACGTCGGTGCTCAACGACCTGATCGTCGGCAAGAACGTCGAGGAGGGCATGGCGATCCTCGACGAGTTCAACACCCTCATGCACGGCAAGGGCAAGATCGAGCCCGACGAGGACGTCCTCGAGGACGGCATCGCGTTCGCCGGCGTCGCCCAGTTCCCCGGCCGCATCAAGTGCGCGCTGCTGGGCTGGATGGCCTGGAAGGACGCCGTCTCGCAGGCGCTCGTCACCACATCGTCAACCACGGGAGACCCCACATGACCACCGATCACAGCGATCTGCCCGAGGTCGAGCTGGCCCCGCAGGGCGGCACGACCAAGGAAGACGTCCTCGAGGCCATGAAGGACGTGGTCGACCCTGAGCTCGGCATCAACGTCGTCGACCTCGGCCTCGTCTACGGTGCCGACGTCGACGAGCACAGCAACACCGTGCTGTCCATGACGCTGACCTCGGCGGCCTGCCCGCTGACCGACGTCATCGAGGACCAGACGCGCGCTGCCCTGGACGGCATCGTCAACGACTTCCGGATCGAGTGGGTCTGGATGCCGCCGTGGGGCCCCGACAAGATCACCGACGACGGCCGCGAGATGCTGCGGGCCCTCGGCTTCAACATCGGCTGAACCCGAGCGGCCTCTGCTGAGGCGCCACGCGCTCTCGGGCAGAGAATCCTCAATTCCAGTCACCTTGACGCAGTCCGTGTGGAAAGGTGCAACGCACATTGGTGCGACGCGGACGGGGATGACGACGGTGCTGTTGATCTGGGGATTCAAGGTTCTCTACAAGTCACTTTCGAGCGGGGTCTTCTACTGCCCACACGACGGGGGCGATCGTGAGTACACGCTCAAGCAGGGCCGCAAGTGGTTCACGTTCTTCTTCATCCCTCTGATTCCCCTCAAGGTCCTGGGGGAGTTCGTCGAGTGCAACACGTGCAAGAGCGGCTATGACCCCAAAGTCCTGTCGCAACCGACCGCTGCCGGGATGGCCGACAAGCTGGCCAACGCTGTGCGCGCCGCTGCGGTCGCGATCATCAACGCAGACGGCCAGGTCAGCGAGCAGGAGAAGAACGTGGCTCTGGAGATCATGGCGAAGTACTCCGACACGCCATACGCAGCGCAGCACCTGGACGCCGACCTGCAGCAGCTGACAGCTGCCGATCTCGACGGCGCGCTGGCCGATGTGGCTGACATGCTGAGCGAGCAGGGCAAGGAGAGTCTCCTCGATGCCTGCGTCGCGATCGCGGCAGCCGATGGTGCGATCAACGACGGCGAGCTGGCGCTCATCGAGCGGGCCGGGCGTGGTCTCGGCATGACTCCCGCCCACCTTCGAGGCACGATCGACCAGGCACGGGAGACGTACTCGGCGTGATGCCGGAGGCACCCCCTCGGTCGCCGTCGAGAACGACGGCGTGCGTGGCGTCCGGTTGTGCCATGTGACTGGTCACACCATGCTGAGCGACTCGGCAGGCCGGCGAGCCCCGTAGACTGGATGGGTGACCTTTCATCAGCGGGAATGAGTGCGGCGCACTGACGCCGCCCTTTCGCACACCCTGATCTGAAAGTCATCCCATGCTCACCGTCTCCAATGTGGAGCTGCGCTTCGGCGCGCGCGTCCTGATGTCCGACGTCTCCTTCCGCGTCGACAAGGGCGACAAGATCGGCCTCGTCGGCCGCAACGGCGCCGGCAAGACCACCCTGACCCGCATGCTGTCGGGTGACGGCCAGCCCGCCGAGGGATCCATCACGTCGACCGGCAAGATCGGCTACCTCCCGCAGGACCCCAAGTCCGGTGACCTGGCGACCACCGCGCGCGACCGCATCCTCGGTGCGCGCGGACTCGACGAGGCCCTGACGGCGATGCGCAAGGCCGAGATCGACATGGGCTCGCCCGACCCGGCGACCGCCGAGAAGGCGATGAAGGCCTACACGCGTGCCGACACGGTGTTCGGCGCCGGCGGCGGATATGCCGCTGAGTCCGAGGCTGCGACGATCGCGCACGCCCTGGGGTTGCCCGACCGGGTGCTCGAGCAGCCGTTGTCGACGCTGTCCGGTGGTCAGCGCCGCCGCATCGAGCTCGCCCGCATCCTGTTCTCCGACGCCGAGACGTTGCTGCTCGACGAGCCGACCAACCACCTCGACGCCGACTCCGTCGTGTGGCTGCGCGGGTTCCTCAAGAACTTCAGCGGCGGACTCGTGATCATCAGCCACGACGTCGAGCTGATCGAGGAGACCGTCAACAAGGTCCTCTACCTCGACGCCAACCGCGCGACGATCGACATCTACAACATGGGCTGGAAGTCGTACGTCAAGCAGCGCGAGGCCGACGAGCACCGTCGCAAGCGCGAGCGCGCGATCGCGGTCAAGAAGGCCGACCAGCTGACGAGCCAGGCCAACAAGTTCCGCGCCAAGGCCTCCAAGGCCGCGACGGCGCAGCAGATGCTGCGCCGCGCCGAGCAGCTCGTCGCCGGGCTCGAGGGCGAGCGGGTGCAGGACAAGGTCGCGAACATCAAGTTCCCCAAGCCCGCACCGTGCGGCAAGACGCCGTTGATGGCCGAGGGGCTGTCCAAGTCGTACGGCTCCCTGGAGATCTTCACCGACGTCGACCTGGCGATCGACAAGGGCAGCCGCGTCGTCGTGCTGGGCCTCAACGGCGCCGGCAAGACCACGCTGCTTCGCATGCTGGCCGGCACCCTGACCCCCGACACCGGTGAGATCATCCCGGGGCACGGGCTCAAGATCGGCTACTTCGCCCAGGAGCACGAGACGCTCGACACCTCGCGGACGGTGCTGGAGAACATGCAGGCGCAGGCGCCGCAGCTGACGGACACCGAGGCGCGCAGCGTGCTCGGCTCGTTCCTGTTCAGCGGCGACGACACCTCCAAGCCCGCCGGCGTGCTGTCAGGCGGCGAGAAGACGCGTCTGGCGCTCGCGAGCCTCATCGTCTCCAGTGCCAACGTGCTGCTGCTCGACGAGCCGACCAACAACCTCGACCCGGCGTCGCGCGAAGAGGTCCTGCGGGCCATTCGCACGTACGAGGGCGCCATCGTGCTCGTCTCGCACGACGAGGGTGCCGTGCTGGCCCTCGAGCCCGACCGCGTCCTCCTGCTGCCTGACGGCGACGAGGACCACTGGTCCGAGGACTACGCCGACCTCGTCACCTTGGCCTAGGCACGCCCGAGGCAGGATGGACGCATGACCGCGTCCGTCCCCACGATCGTCGCCTCCAGCATCGGTTTCCGTACGCGCGAGCCCGGCGGTCCCTGGGACTGGGACATCGACCCGATCCACCGGTACGCCGCGCAGCTCGCGAACGCCGGGTCGGCGCCGAAGCTCTGCTTCCTCAACACCGCCTTCGGTGACCGCGCTGAGGGCATCGCGGCGATCCATGGCGCGTTCGGGCCCACCGAGTTCCGGGTCAGCCACCTGGCGCTGTTCCCCATGCCCAACATCGCCGACATCCGCGCCCACCTGTTGGCCCAGGACGTCATCTGGGTGATGGGCGGCAGCGTCGTGAACCTGCTGGCCGTCTGGCGCGCCCACGGGCTCGACGAGATCCTGCACGAGGCGTGGCAGGCAGGGGTCGTCCTCGGTGGCGTCTCAGCCGGCTCGATCTGCTGGCACGCGGGAGGTACGACCGACAGCTTCGGGCAGAGCCTTCAGGCCGTCACGAACGGTCTGGGCTGGCTTCCGTACAGCAACGGCGTGCATCACGACAGCGAAGCGCAGCGTCGTCCTCTGTTCCGCTCGCTGATCGGCGACGGCATCCTGCCGCAGGGATTCGCCACTGATGATGGGGCCGCCCTGATCTACCACGGCACCGAGCTGGCCGAGGCGGTCGCGACGCGCCCGGACGCAGGCGCGTACGAAGTCAGGCAGTCGGCCCTCGGGCTCGCCACTGAGCATCCGTTGGAGGTTCGGCTCCTCGGGTGATGGGGGCGGGATCACTCCGGGCGCGGTCAGGAGGCAGGGCCGCGGCGGAAGAGCTGCAGCGATCCCAACGGGACGAACCCGGCGGACAGGAGGGCGCGCAGACTTGCGGCGTTGCCCGGTGCGGCGGCCGCACACACGAGCTCTCCCTCCGGGACGAGCTTGAGCCCGTCGTGGACCAGCGCCGCGCCCGCGCCGCCGCGGTCCTCAGGATCGAGCTCGAAGCTGATCTCCGGCAGCCCCGCCACACCGCGGGCCAGCACGACGACAGTCGACTGGTCCGGGTCCTCGAAGCCGAAGACTCGCACGTCATCACGGTTGGTGGCTGCGAAGTGCACGCGGGAATGTGTTGCGAGGTCTGGCCGCGGCACGAGTCGTGAGCTCGCGGTCTCCGCTCCGAGTCCGCGGCCGACCAGCAGCGCGTCCAGGCTGTCGATCCACCCGCGCGGACCGGCCAGCTCGGTGATCAGGCGCGGGTCGTGTGCTCCACCGAATCCGTCCGCGCCAAGACCAGCCAACGACTCGTCGGTCGTCGCCGCATCGACCGCGAAGACGGCGTGCCCGGTGAAGGCGACGACTGCCTCGACGCCCTGCTTCCACGGCTCAACGCGGTGCCAGCCGCCATCGACAGGGGGAAATCGACCGTTGGCGGCGTCATGGATCACGTCGGCCAGCGGGTGTTTCATCGGGGCGGACTGCTGTCGGCGAATCCGTCGATCCGGGTCGGGTTGCGGCGCTCCTTGGCCTCCGACCTCGCAAACCAGAAGTAGCCGACGACGGCCAGCAGGGCGAAGAACCACCACTGCAGCGCGTAGAAGAAGTGCGGGCCCTGGCCCCGCTCCGGCTCGGGCTCGGCAGCGAGCTTCTTGGCCGCCGGAGGGTCCTCCGACCGCAGGTTGAGATAGCCGCCGAGGAGCTTGTAGGGCACCGACTTCGCGAAGCCGACGCTCGAGATCGCCCTGATCTGCCCGTCGACCGGGCGTATCGCGTCGCTGCCGGCACCGTTGTCGGGACGCAGCCAGCCCGTGATGGTCACCTCGCCGGACGGGGGAGCCGGGACGACGGGACGAGCGACGGTGTTCTCCGACTCCTGCCAGCCTCGGTCGACCAGGATCGCCTCGCCTGATGACAGCACGAACGGCGTGACGACGTCGACGCCGGGCGCACCGTCGCGCGTCGAGAACTTGACCGTCACCTGGTGCTCGACGTCGTACGTCCCCGTGGCCCGGACACGGGTGAACTCGGTCTGGTCGTCGACCTCGTCGCCGGGCTCGAGCACCTGCGTCAGGTCGACCGGATCGGCCTTGAGGTGGGACGTGATGATCTTGTTCTGGTCGAGCCGGTGCTCGAGCCGGTGGATCTGCCAGAACCCCAGGCGGGTGCAGACGGCGGCGAGCACGATGACGAAGACCGCGAATCCGATCCACCGCACGCTCAGCAGGAAGCGGTACACATGTCGACGGTAGTTGTGCGGGCCAACGTCTCGTCCCTCGGGTGGCGTCAGGCCACCTAGACTGGGTCCATGCAGCTCATCGACACACATGGCCGGGTCGCCACCGACCTCCGCGTGTCGCTGACCGATCGCTGCAACCTCAGGTGTCAGTACTGCATGCCGGCCGAGGGCCTCGACTGGATGCCCAGCGAGGACACCTTGACCGACGCCGAGCTGATGCGCCTGATCGGCATCGGCGTCGAGCTGCTCGGCGTCCGCGACGTCCGGTTCACCGGGGGAGAGCCGTTGCTCCGCCGCAGCCTGCCCGAGCTGGTGGCCGCGACCAAGGCACTTCCGTCAAAGCCCCGCACGGCGATGACGTCCAACGGCCTCGGCCTCAAGCACACGGCCAAGGCCCTGGCTGCCGCCGGTCTCGACCGGGTCAACATCAGCCTCGACACGACGGACCCCGCAACGTTCGAGCAGATCACCCGCCGCAACCGCCTGCACGACGTCATCGACGGCCTCGCCGCGGCCCGCGAAGCCGGACTGGCACCGGTCAAGGTCAACGCCGTGCTGCTGCGCGGCATCAACGACGCCGAGGCGCCGGACCTGTTGCGCTGGTGCATGAAGCACGACTACGAGCTGCGGTTCATCGAGCAGATGCCGCTCGACGCCCAGCACGGCTGGAACCGCGAGGCCATGGTCACTGCCGACGAGACGCTCACGCTGCTGGGCGAGCACTTCAGGCTGACCGGCCTCGACGGCCGCGGCTCGGCACCGGCCGAGAAGTTCCTCGTCGACGACGGACCGCACACCGTCGGCATCATCGGCTCGGTCACCCGCCCGTTCTGCGGCGACTGCAACCGCGTACGCCTGACCGCCGACGGCCAGATCCTCAACTGCCTGTTCGCCCGCGAGGAGTCCGACCTGCGGACTGCGCTGCGCGGTGGTGCGTCGGACGAGGAGATCGCGCGTCGCTGGACCGCGGCGATGATGACCAAGCTGCCGGGTCACGGCATCGACGACCCGAGCTTCCTGCAGTCGTCACGCCCGATGTCGTCGATCGGCGGCTAGACCGGCTGGGTCTCTTTCCAGAAGCCTCGCGCCGACAGGAACGACCGCAGCGACTCCTCGTGCTCGTCGCAGGCGAGCCAGATCTTGCGCCGGTCGGGCGTGTGGATCTTGGGGTTGTTCCACAGCAGCTGGTGCTGTGCCTCGGCGGTGCAGCCCTTGGCCGAGCAGGTCAGGACGTCACTCACGGTCGAGGGGCGGAGCAGCGGGCGGCTCGATCTCGCCCTTGGCCTCGGGACCGAACGGCGACGGGCCGGAGCCCTTCTTGCGTACGCCCGCATTGGCCAGGACCACCGACGTGTAGGGCAGGAACACCGCTCCGACGAACAGGATCCAGCCCAGGCGCGACCACGGCGACGGGACGGTGGTCAGGACGATGACTCCGCCGATGAAGCAGAGCGTCCGGATGCCCATCGAGATCGCGTAGCGCCGCTCGCGCCGGCCTCGGTCGGCGCTCTGGGACTCGGCCGCAGTCGTGATCGAGAAGACCTGCTGCTTCCGCGGTTCTGTGGGCACACCTCCACTCTACGTCGCGCACGCGTGTCCACCGGATGGAGTCCGGAGTCGCACGGGGCCACACGGGTCGTACGCTCGGGACATGACTGATCGCACATACCGCGTCACCGAGATCGTCGGCACCTCGCCCGACGGCATCACCGAAGCCGTCGACAACGGCATCAAGCGGGCCGGCAAGACCCTGCGCCACCTCGACTGGTTCGAGGTCACGGACATCCGCGGCCAGGTCACCGACACCGAGGTGTCCCACTACCAGGTGACGATGAAGCTCGGCTTCCGCCTCGAGGACGATGAATAGGCCAAGCAGCCCTTTCCACCGGTGATCGAGTGCCGCCGAGGGACGAGGCGGTGTATCGAGATCAGTCCGTCGACCCGAACCGGCGCAGACCGGCAGCAGCGGCTGACAGGACGACCACGAGGCCGCCGTAGACGTACGTCGTGGTGGCCAGGCCGATGTGCGGCGCTGCGATGCCCGCCGCGACCGCGGGGATGCCGAACGCCAGGTAGCTGACGACGAAGACCGCCGCGAAGAGCTCGCCCCGTTCGTGCGGTCCCACCGTCGGGGTGATCGACCGCATGATGCCGAGGAACGCCGTGCCGAAGCCCGCTCCGCCGACGACTGCTGCGGCGAGGAATCCCCACAGCGACCCGGCGGCGAGGGCGACCAGGGTCAGCGCCGTGCCGAGCGCGAGCGCCGTCGTCCCGAAGATCGTGATGCTTCGTGAGGCCGCTCCCCGTGCGACGTAGCAGGCGAGCGCACCGACTCCGGTGAGCACCGTGACGACGAGGCCCTGCTCGACGTGGTCGTGGCCGCCCAGCTGAGTGGCCACGATGGGCGCTCCGAGCGAGAGGTAGAGACCGCCGGTGGCCCAGCCCGCGACGAGAGCAGGTGTGCTCCGGAGGAATGCCGGACGGGCCGGCACCGGTACGCCGACGCGGGGGCGCAGCGAGTGCAGCAGGCCTTCACGCCGCGGTGACGTCTCCGGCAGCAGCCAGACGACCGCTGCCAGCAGGACGTACACGGCCGTCAGGGTGCCGAACACCGCCACGAGCGGCTGCGACGACTGGTCGAGCACGATGCCGCCGAACAGGGCGCCGGCGGCCAGACCCGCGAGCGGGCTCACGCTGTTGAACGTCGCGGCTGCACCGGGACGGTGCTCCGGCTCGAGGTCGACGACCGCTGCGCTCAGGGACGACATCAGCAGGCCACTGGCCGCACCCTGCCCCGTGCGCGCCAGGAACAGGGCTCCGACCGAGTCCGCGTGCCAGAACACGACCATGCTGAGCGCGAGCATCGCGAAGCCCACCGAGATCATCGGGCGGCGACCGACGTGATCGGAGAGCGATCCGGTCACGAGCAACGTCGCCAGGAGTGCGATGGCGTACACGGCGAAGATGCCGGTCAAGGTCGCCGACGAGAATCCCAGCTCCTGCTGCAGGACGGGATAGAACGGCGACGGCGCGCTCGCGCCGATCATCATCGCCACGAAGGCGAAGAGGCCCAGCGCGAACGCGTTGGTGGTGCGTCGGGCGACCTGAGGGGCGTCCAGGGTGATGGTCATGGTGGTTCCTCGGAACGATCAGTTCGAAAAGATTGGAACCATCACGGTACGCCGATCATCACCACTGTTCAAGTATTATCGAACCATGGCGACCTATGAGCTGGAACACCCCGCGATCGAGGACATCGCGTTGACCGACGTGCTGTTCGCGCTGAGCGACCCGGCCCGGCTCGAGATCGTGCGGGAGGTCGCCGGCGGCCCGCTCGACATGGCGGCCTGCGGCGCGACCAATCCCGACCTGCCCAAGTCGACGAAGTCGCACCTCATGAAGGTGCTCCGTGAGGCCGGCATCGTCCGCAACGTGCCCAACGGTCGCGGCCGGCTCGTCAGCCTCCGCAAGGACGAGCTCGACGCGAGGTTCCCCGGCCTGCTCGACTCGGTGCTCGGCAGCTAGTCAGCCGCGTCGGCGGCCTCGACCTCCTCGCGGGTGATGCCGAGGAGGTAGACGATCGCGTCGAGGTACGGCACGTTGACCGAGGTCCGCGCCTGGTCGCGTACGAGGGGCTTGGCGTTGAACGCGATGCCGAGGCCCGCAGCCGCGAGCATGTCGAGGTCGTTGGCGCCGTCGCCGATCGCCACGGTGTTCTTGACCGAGATGCGTGCCTGATCGGCGAAGTGCCGCAGCGCCTCCGCCTTGCCGGCCCGGTCGACGACGTCCCCGACGATCTTGCCGGTGAGGCGGCCGTCGACCACCTCGAGCTCGTTGGCCGCGAAGTAGTCGATGTCGAGCTCGGCGGCGATCTTCTCGATGATGCGGGTGAAACCGCCGCTGACCAGCGCGAACCGATAGCCGAGACGCTTGAGCGTACGGATCATCGTGCGGGCGCCGGGAGCGTACGTCAGCGAGTCGTAGACCTCGTCGAGCGCCGACTCGGGAACACCCTCGAGCAAGGCAACCCGCGCGCGCAGGGACTCCGTGAAGTCCAGGTCGCCTCGCATGGCGGACTCGGTCACGGCGGCGACCTCGGCCTCGCACCCCGCGTGGGCGGCGATCATCTCGATGACCTCGCCCTGGATCAGGGTCGAGTCGACGTCCATCACGACGAGCCGTTGCGCGTGCCGCAGGATGCCGTTCTCCTGGACCGCGACGTCGACGCCCTGCTCGAACGCGACGGCGGCGAGATCGGCCTGCAGCTGGTCGGGGTCCGCACCCGACACCTCCATGCGGATCGCCGTCACTGGATAGCGGGCCATGCGGACGATGCGGTCGATGTTGCCGCCGTCGTCCTTGATCTGCTGGGCCAGGGCTGCCATGGCGGCGGGGCGCAGGGGAGCGCCGAGGATCACGACCTGCGCCCGGCCGACCCGGCGAGCCCGGTTGTCGCCGGTTCCGTACTCGACCGTGACCTCGAGGCCGAACGCCGCGCCAACGGCGTGCACCGTGGTCTCGAGGCGCGAGGTGTCGTCGGGGACGGTGAGCAGGGCGCTGAGGATCAGGCGGCCTCGTACGACGAGCTGCTCGACGTCGATGACCTCCACGCCGTACGGCTCGATGTCGGCGAACAGGCGCGTCGTCACACCGCTCTGGTCGGGCCCCGTGAGGGTGACCAGGACGGTCGGATCGTTGAAGTGCAGAGTGGGCACGGGATCAGTCATCGCACCCGAGGCTATCGCTGACGCCGAGCGTCGCCGCGATAGGTTGACTCCACCGCCACCAACTACGACCAGGAGTGTGTATGCCTGCCGCTTTCGAGCTCTCGAAGGTGAGTGTCGTACGGCCCGGCAAGGTCCTGCTCGAAGACGTCAGCTGGACCGTGGAGGAGGGCGAGCGGTGGGTCGTCCTCGGGCCCAACGGAGCCGGCAAGACGACGCTGCTGCAGATCATCAGCGCGGCGATGCACCCGACCAAGGGCAAGGTCCGCATCCTCGGCAGCAAGCTCGGCAAGGTCGACATCTTCGACCTGCGCACCCGCATCGGACACACGAGCACCGCCGTCGCCGACCTGATCCCGCCCACGGAGTCCGTCGGCAACACGATCGTCTCGGCCGCGCACGCCGTTCTCGGCCGCTGGCAGGAGCAGTACGACGAGGAGGACTACCGTCGGGCCACCCAGATGATGGGCGAGATGGGCATCACGCGCCTGGCCAACCGCACGTTCGGCACGCTGTCGGAGGGCGAGCGCAAGCGAGTCCTGATCGCCCGCGCGCTCATGACCGACCCCGAGCTCCTGCTCCTCGACGAGCCCGCCGCAGGCCTCGACCTCGGTGCCCGCGAGGACCTCATGGCCAGCCTCGAGGTGCTGTCGCACGCCAAGGACGCGCCGGTGCTCGTGATGGTGTCGCACCACGTCGAGGAGATTCCCGTCGGATTCACCCACGTACTCATGCTTCGAGATGGCAGGGTGGTGGCCCAGGGGCCGATCGAGTCGACGCTCACGGGCGAGACGCTCAGCACGACCTTCGGGTCGCGCATCCAGCTCCAGCACGAAGGTGGACGCTACAACGCCCGCCGGGCAGCATACGGACATCGCGCTGATCGCGGCGATGGCACAGGGGAGGCATCATGAACGACTGGCTGACCGACAACGGCTGGGCCGTGTGGCTCGCCATCGCGCTCCTGCTGGTCATCATCGAGCTGCTGAGCCTCGACCTCGTCCTGCTGATGTTCGGCGTCGGAGCGCTCGCCGCTGCGGTCGCCACGGCCCTCGGGGTCAATGTCTATCTCGCCATCGTGGTGTTCGCGCTGGTGGCGGTGGCCATGCTGCTCCTCGTACGCCCTCCGCTGGTCGAGCGCCTGCACGCCGGTCCGACGCTGACGACGGGCCATGACGCCCTCGTCGGCCGCTCGGCCATCGTCCTGGAGCCCGTCGGCGGCACGCACGGCCGCATCCAGCTCGCCGGTGAGGTCTGGTCCGCCCGCGCGGCCGAGGACCGTCAGACGTACGAGACCGGCACCGAAGTCCTCGTCACCCGGATTGACGGCGCCACTGCCGTCGTCACCATCAAGGAGTCCTGAATGACAGCACTGATCGTGCTCATCCTGATCGCCGTCCTGGCGATCGTCTTCGTCTCGATGACGGTCAAGATCGTGCCCCAGGCGCGAGCCGGGATCGTCGAGCGGTTCGGCAAGTACCGTACGACCTTGTCGGCCGGCCTCAACATCGTCGTGCCGTTCATCGACAAGGTCCGCTACGTCATCGACCTCCGTGAGCAGGTCGTCTCGTTCCCGCCGCAGCCGGTCATCACCGAGGACAACCTCGTCGTGTCGATCGACACCGTGATCTACTTCCAGGTCACCGACCCGATCGCGGCGACCTACGAGATCGCCAACTACATCCAGGCGATCGAGCAGCTCACGATGACGACGCTGCGCAACATCACCGGTGGCATGAGCCTCGAGCACGCGCTGACCAGCCGCGACCAGATCAACTCCGGCCTCCGCGGCGAGCTCGACAGCGCGACCGGCAAGTGGGGCATCCGCGTCAACCGCGTCGAGCTCAAGGGCATCGATCCGCCGCCGTCGATCATCGACGCGATGGAGCAGCAGATGCGCGCCGAGCGCAACAAGCGCGCGGCGATCCTCACCGCCGAGGGCGAGCGCCAGTCGGCGATCCTCACCGCCGAGGGCCAGAAGCAGTCCGCGATCCTGACGGCTGAGGGTGAGCGCCAGGCGCAGATCCTCACGGCGCAGGCCGACCGCCAGGCACAGATCCTTCGGGCGCAGGGTGAGGCCCAGGCCATCCAGACGGTCTTCCAGGCCATCCACGACGGCAACCCCGACCAGAAGCTGCTGTCCTACCAGTACCTCCAGATGCTGCCGAAGATCGCCGAGGGCGACAACGCCACGACGTGGATCATCCCGGCCGAGCTGACCAAGGCGCTGGGCACGCTGGGCGGCACGCTCGGCAAGATCCCGGTCGACGGCGGCGGCAGCAAGACGCGGGTCGACTTCGACGCGCCGATCGTCGACGACGCTCCCGACGAACAGGCCACCGCCGACGCCGTGCAGGAGGCCCTCGACGCCGCCAAGGCCGCCGAGAGTCCGGTGGGTCCGAGTGCGGGCGCGCCGCCGGCCCAGCCCGAGTCCGGCACCCCTGAGCCGCCTGCGGCTCCCGAGCCGCCCACGGCCTAGGACGATGCAGAACGCCCCTCGACCATCACGGTCGAGGGGCGTTCTGTCGTCTCAGTGCTGGTAGGTGCCGTGGATGATCGCGCGGCCCAGCGTCTTGAACGCGAGGTTGAAGCCGACGACCGCGGGCGACACGGAGGAGTCGACGCCGAGGCTGTCCTCGCCCACGGCGTGCACCACGTAGAAGTAGCGGTGCACCTGGTCGCCGGCTGGGGGAGCGGCGCCCATGTAGCCGAAGCCGCCGCCGTCATTGCGTACGTGGAATGCGCTGCCGGGCAGCGAGTCGTCCGAGGCGCCCGCCCCGGTGGCCAGCTCGGTGACGTCGGCGGGGATGTCGACGGCGACCCAGTGCCAGAAGCCGGACACGATCGGCGCGTCGGGGTCGAAGCACGTGACGACGTACGACTTGGTGCCCTCCGGTGCGCCGGACCAGGACAGCTGCGGCGACGTGTCGCCGAACTCGTTGACCTGGTCGTCCTTGAGGGGCTGGCCGTCGGTGACGTCAGAGCTCGTCACCGAGAACGACGCCGCGGAGGGCAGGAGCGGATAGGGATCGGGTGTCACAGGACGGTCAAGGCTCATGCTCGTTAGGCTAGCCCGGTGGCCGAGATCGTACGACTGGACGACCTCGAGGATCCCCGACTCCGCGACTACGTCGACCTGCGTGACGTCCAGCTGAGGCTGCGGCTCGAGGCTGACCGGGGACTGTTCCTCGCCGAGGGTGAGAAGGTCGTCCGTCGAGCCCTCGAGTCAGGCCACCGGCCGCGCTCGTTCCTCATGTCGCCGCGCTGGCTCGACGGACTCGCCGACCTGCTCGACGCCAGCGACGTGCCCTGTTTCGTGCTCGACGACGTGTCGATCGAGAAGCTCACCGGGTTCCACGTGCACCGCGGGGCGCTCGCAGCGCTCGAACGCCCGGAGCTCGCCTCGCCCCAGGAGGTGCTGGCCGACGCGCGTCGCGTCATCGTGATGGAGGATCTCGCGGACCACACGAACGTCGGTGGCGCCTTCCGGGCCGCGGCGGCGTTGGGCTTCGACGCGGTCCTGTTGTCACCGCGCTGCGCCGACCCGCTCTACCGCCGCGCGATCAAGGTGTCGATGGGCTCGGTGTTCTGGCTGCCCTACGCGCGGATCGAGGACTGGTACACCGCACCGGACGTGCTCCGTGACGCGGGCTTCACGACGTACGCGATGACGCTGGCCGCGGACTCGGTGCCGATCGACTCGGTGCCGCACGACGTCGATCGCCTCGCCCTCATCGTCGGCTCCGAGGGGCACGGACTCAGCTCGCACTGGGAGAAGTCGGCCGATCATCGGGTGACGATCCCGATGGCAGCCGGCATCGACTCGCTCAACGTCGCCTCGTCGGTCGCCGTGGCCTGCTGGGAGCTGCGGGCGCGCTGAGCCCTTGGCGGTGGCGGGACCTAGCGCTCGATGACCGGGTCGTCGACGAGCACCGTGATGGGCCAGTCCTCGGGGTAGTTGTCGGCCAGCTCCTGATGCTGCTTGTAGAGCTTCTTGCGCGAACGCTCGGGCAGCCGGTCGCCGAACACGGTGCCGAACAGGTGGTCGGTCTCGTGCTGCAGGCACCGCGCCAGCAAGCCGTCGCCGACGAACTCGACGGGGGCGCCGGTGTGGTCGACGCCCGTGACGTGTGCACGATCGGGCCGGGCGCACGAGGTGAAGGCTCCGGGCAGCGACAGGCAGCCCTCGTCCTCGTCCTCGAGGTTGCGGTCCTTGCCTTCCGGAAGGTGCAGGACCGGGTTGCACACGACGCCGGTCACCTGGTTGTTGTCGTCGTCAGGGCAGTCGAAGACGAACACCTTGAGGTCGACGCCGACCTGGTTGGCTGCGAGGCCCACACCCTTGGCGGCGTACATCGTCGCGACCATGTCCTTGACGAGCGTCTCGAGGTCGTCGTCGAACACCGTGACGTCCTTGAGCTCGCGGTGCATGACGGGCGTGCCCCAGCGGGTGATGGGACGTACGGAACCGCCTCCGGGCAGCGGTCGGGACTGTGAAGCAGGCACGGGCTCTGGGCTCCTTCGCTCAGGACTGGACAAGGCTACCGAGCCATCAGGTGGCGGCAACTTCTGGTCCTGCGATGTGAGTTCGGATACCATGGGTATGTCAAACTGCAACTCGCAGTTACAGTTGGCGGAGCGGGTGGGCACCTCAGTCCAACCTCGCCCCTTCACTCATCCAGTCCGAGGAGTTCCTGTGGCCAGTCGCCGAGATCCCATGGGCATCGGTCTGGCGGTGCTCAACCGCATCGCCAGCTCGCCGACCATCGACAAGCTCAAGCTGCGCAAGACGACCGAGAAGGCCGTCTACCAGGGCGCCAAGAGCGGCTTCCGTGTCGCCGGAGCCACGACGCGTACGTTCAAGCGGGTCAAGAGCTCGGGCAAGCCCAAGCGCCTGGCACGTACGTCCGACAGCGGTGTGTTCGACCTGGAGCCGACCGAGGACCAGCAGATGATCGTCGGCATCATCAAGGAGTTCGCCGCCGAGGTGCTCCGTCCCGGAGCCGAGGCCGCCGAGTCCGCCAACGACACGTCCAAGGAGGTCCTCGCCCAGACGAGCGAGTTCGGACTGACCCTCCTCAACATCCCCGAGAGCCTCGGCGGGTTGTCGGAGGACCGGTCGGCCGTCACCGGCGTGCTGGTCGCCGAGGCGCTCGCCGAGGGTGACATGGGGCAGGCCGTCGCATGCCTCGCGCCGGCTGCGGTCGCGACTGCCATCTCGCTGTGGGGCTCCGACGCGCAGCAGCAGACTTATCTCCCTGCCTTCGCGGGCGACGACATCCCGACCGCGGCGCTCGCGGTCGCCGAGCCACGGCCCCTCTTCGACCCGTTCGAGCTGCAGACCAAGGGCGTCACGACCGACACCGGCTTCCGGCTCAATGGCGTGAAGTCCGCGGTCGTACGCGGCGCCGAGGCCGAGCTGTTCGTCGTGGCCGTCGATCTCGAGGGTCGCGGGCCGACGCTCGTGCTGCTCGAGTCGAGCACCGATGGCGTGACGATCGAGGCGGACCCCGGCATGGGCCTGCGTGCGGCCGGCCTGAGTCGCCTCGTCCTGACGGACGTCGACATCCCCGCCGACGCCATCCTCGGCGACGGTTCGGCTGACGACTACCGCGAGTGCGTACGCCTCTCGCGCCTCGCCTGGGCCGGCCTCGCACTCGGTGCGGCTCGAGCCGTCCTCGACTACGTCTCGGACTACGTCAAGACCCGCACCGCGTTCGGCGAGCCGATCGCGCATCGCCAGGCGGTGGCGTTCATGGTCGCCGACATCGCGATCGAGCTCGAAGGCATGCGCCTCACCACGCTGCGAGCCGCTTCACGGGCCGAGCAGGGTGCGGACCACGCCCGCGAGGTCGCGCTCGCGCGACGACTGACCGCCGAGTACGGCATGAAGATCGGCACCGACGGCGTCCAGCTGCTCGGCGGCCACGGATTCGTCAAGGAGCACCCGGTCGAACGGTGGTACCGCGACCTGCGAGCCATCGGCCTGATGGAAGGAGCAGTCCTCGTCTGAGGACGGAATCACTCATGATCAATCTCGAGACTCCCCGCAAGTTCCGCCCGTTCATCAAGCAGGCCCACCAGGTCGCCGAGGAGTTCCTGCGCGCCAACTCGCGCAAGTACGACCTCGCCGAGCACGCGTACCCCAAGGAGCTGGACCTGCTCGCCTCGCTGGTCGACGGCATGGGCGACTCCGGACAGGGCCAGGGTGCCGGCGCTGCCGGCGTACGCCGTGACGAGACCGACGACGAGGACAAGGGCAGCAAGGTCAAGAACGGCACCAACATGTCGTCCGTGCTCTCGATCATCGAGATGTGCTGGGCCGATGTCGGCCTCCTGCTCTCGATGCCCCGTCAGGGCCTCGGCAACTCCGCGATCGCGTCGGTGGCCAACGAGGAGCAGCTCGAGCGCTTCAAGGGCACCTGGGCGGCGATGGCCATCACCGAGCCGAGCTTCGGCTCCGACTCGGCGGCGATCACCACGACCGCGGTCAAGGACGGCGACGCCTACATCCTCAACGGCGAGAAGATCTTCGTGACGGCCGGTGACCGCGCCGACTCGGTCGTGGTCTGGGCGACGCTCGACAAGAACCTCGGCCGGGCCGCGATCAAGTCGTTCCTCGTGCCCAAGAGCCTGCCCGGCATCAGGGTCGAGCGGCTGGAGCACAAGCTCGGCATCCGTTCGTCCGACACCGCCGTCATCGTGCTCGACAACTGCCGAGTGCCCGCGGAGAACCTCCTCGGCAACCCGGAGATCGACACCAAGCAGGGCTTCGCCGGCGCCATGGCGACGTTCGACAACACTCGTCCCCTCGTGGCCGGCATGGCCGTGGGCTGCGCCAGAGCAGCGTTGGAGGACACCCGCCGCCTGCTGGAGGACGCCGGAGTCGTCATCGACTACGACCGCCCCGTGCAGTCGCAGTCGTACGCCGCGGCGACGTTCATCGCGATGGAGGCCGACTGGGAGGCCGCCCTGCTGCTGACCCTCGAGGCCGCGTGGCTGGCGGACAACCGCAAGCCCAACTCGATGGAGGCCTCCATGGCCAAGGCCAAGGCCGGCCGCGTGGGCAACCAGATCACGCTGCGTTGCGTCGAGCTCGCCGGGACGCTGGGCTACAGCGAGACCGAGCTGGTGGAGAAGTGGGCGAGGGACTCCAAGATCCTCGACATCTTCGAAGGCACGCAGCAGATCCAGCAGCTCATCGTGGCTCGGCGCCTGCTCAACCTCACCTCGTCGGAGCTTCGCTGACGGACCTGCGTTGTTCTATAGGCTGACGCCATGAGCAACGATCTCCCCAACGACCTGGACGTCGAGTTCGAGCTGACCAGGTTCGTGCGGCGGGTGCGTGCGCGCTCGCTCCGGCAGCTTCCGGAGATCCACCCGTCGCTCGACTACGGGATGTTCCTGTTCCTCATCGCGATCTGCGATGCGCCCGACGGCATCCGCGGCTCCGAGCTGGCCGAGGGACTCGGGGTGCACAAGTCGACGGCGAGCCGGGCGATCGCGTCGCTGGAGAAGCTCGGCCTGGTCTCCCGCGTGCCCGACCCCGACGACGGGCGCGCCCAGCTGCTCGTCGCCGAGCCCGAGGCGCGGGCCAAGCTCGATGCCTACCGCAAGCGCAGCCACCAGCGGTTCTCCGCGATCCTCTCGGCCTGGGATCCCGAAGAGGTCAGCACGTTCGCCCGCCACCTGGCGCGCCTCAACGACGCTGCCGAACAGATCCCGTGAGGATCTTCCACCTCGCCACCGAAGAGGCCTGGGCGTCTGCGCTGGCGGCCGGTACGTACACGGTGTCGACCCTGGGCCTGCAGCTGTCCGAGGTGGGCTTCATCCACTGCTCCCAGGCTGAACAGGTCGCCGGTGTGCACGAGCGGTTCTACCGCGACGTCACCGAACCGCTGCGCCTGCTGACGATCGACACCGACCTGCTGACGTCCCGGTGGCAGCTCGATCCCGTGGAGGGCGAGCCGCTGCCGTTCCCGCACATCTACGGGCCGCTCAATGTCGATGCCGTGGTGTCCGCGGAACCGTTCAGAGCGTCAGCATCGACTTGATGGCCGTACGCTCGTCCATCGCGCGATAGCCGTCGGCGACCTGGTCCAGCGGCAGCGTCTGGTCGAACACACGGCCCGGTGACACCGCGCCGGACAGCACGTCAGGCAGGAGCTCCTCGATGTACGCGCGTGCCGGCGCCACGCCGCCGGCGATGCCGAGGTTGCGGTAGAACATCCCGCGGACGTCGACCTCGACACCGTGCGGCACGCCGACGAAGCCGATGCGTCCGCCGGGACGGGCGCACTGCATCGCCTGCGCCATGCTCTGCTCGGTGCCGACGCACTCGAGGACGTGGTCGGCGCCGATGCCGTCGAGCATCTCGCGGACCTCGGCAGCACCCTCCTTGCCACGAGTCGCGACGATCTCGTCAGCGCCGAACTCGCGGGCCAGCTGCTGACGGTCCTCGTGGCGGGACATCGCGACGACCTTGCCTGCGCCGAGCCGCTTGGCCGCCAGGACGGCGGAGAGGCCGACCGCGCCGTCACCGACGACCGCGACCGTGCTGCCGGGCTGGACCCCGGCGAGCATCGCAGCATGGTGGCCGGTCGGGAAGACGTCGGACAACGTCAGGAGGTGCGGCACCATCGCCTCGTCAGGCTGGGCCGTCGCCACCAAGGTGCCGTCGGCCAGCGGCACGCGCACGAGCTCGCCCTGCCCACCGTCGACCGGCTGTCCCTGGCGATCGTCGACGCCCCAGAACCCGCCGCTGACGCACGAGGTGTGGATGCCGCGCTCGCAGAGCTTGCAGGTGTTGTCGGAGTACATGAAAGGCGCGATGACGAAGTCTCCCTCGTTCAGCGTCGAGACACCGGCGCCGACCTGCTCCACGACGCCCACGAACTCGTGACCGATGCGCATGGGCTCGGTGACCTCGTTGATGCCGCGATAGGGCCACAGGTCGGAACCGCAGACGCAGGCCGCGACGACGCGCACGATGGCGTCGCCGTCGTCGTGCAGCTGCGGGGCGGGGACGTCGTCGAGGCGGATGTCATGAGGAGCGTGGAGAACGGTGGCGCGCATCTGGCCATTGTGGCAGCGCGGCCGTGTGACAGGATCGTGCGCATGACTGACAAGCCTGAAGTTGACTTCATCGAGGGCCCTCCGCCCACCGAGCTCCAGATCAAGGACCTCATCGTCGGCGACGGACCCGAGGCCGTGCCCGGCGGACTCGTCGACGTGCACTACGTCGGCGTCGAGTTCGAGACCGGCGAGCAGTTCGACTCGTCCTGGGACCGCGGCCAGTCCGCGAAGTTCCCGCTCCCGCAGCTCATCGCCGCGTGGCAGCAGGGCATCCCGGGCATGAAGGTCGGCGGTCGCCGTCAGCTCGTCTGCCCGCCGGAGCTCGCGTACGGCCCCGCCGGCGGCGGTCACCGCCTCTCCGGCAAGACCCTCGTCTTCGTGATCGACCTGCTCGGCGTCTGACTCCTGGTCGGCGGTTTACCAAGAGGCCACGGCAAACAGCCACTCCTCAGGGCGCGTGCGCCTTGTGGGGTGGCTGTTTGCCGTGCGGGGTGTCCCGCGGGGCGAAAGTTTGCCCTGCCCTCTTGGTAAACCGTCAGAGCCGGTCGACCAGCGCCGTCACACGCTTCACCGAGACCGGGAACGCCGTCCTGAGGTTCTGGGCCAGCAGGCTCAGGCGCAGCTCCTCCAGGGCCCAGCGGACGTGCTGGACGTCGGGGGAGAGGCGAGCCCATGGCGACATTGCGGCCGTACGTTCGTGGAACCGGGCCTCGAGCTCTTGCGCCGCCAGCAGGTCGTCCGTGAGCGGTGCCGTCAACCGTCGGCGCGCGGCCTCAAGGTAGAGCGGCAGTCGGCGCAGCTGGGTGACCCCGGCGTCACGGATGAATCCGGGATAGACGAGCCACGACAGCTGCACGCGTACGTCCTCGCCGGCCTCGGTCGCCGGGGTGGGGACGACCTCGCCGAGGGCCCGCAGCACGTCGAGAACGGTGCGGACGGCTCGCTCGGTCTCGTCGTACGCCTCGGCGCGCACCTTCTCGCGGAGCGCGTCGAACGCCTCCTCGGTCCACGCTGGACCGCCGTGGCGTACGAGCAGCTCCTCCAGGGCGGCGAGCCAGCACTCCTCGATGACGGCGGCGGCGTCCTTGTGCGGACCGGTCGACAACAGCAGCTTGGCCCGCAGGTCGAGCGCACGGCCCATCTGCGGGACCGGCGTCGCCAGTGCGAACGACAGCAGCCGGGCCTGGCCCCGTCGCATCGCCGCAGCCTGCTCGGCAGCGGAGTCCAGCACCCGCAGCGCCACCGATCCACCCTCGTCGACCAACGCGGGATAGCCGGTGACCTGACTGGCGGAGATCGTGCGGTCGATGTCGCCGACCGTCCAGGCGAGCAGGCCGGATCGCTCCTCCTGGCGGGCCACCGCTGTCAGGTCAGCGCGCACGTGGCTCGCCAGCTCGGTGCGCAGGGCGCCGAGGTCCTTGCCGCGCGACAGCTCGACGCCGTTCTCCACAACGCGGAACGTCACCCGCAGGTGTCCCGGCAGTGAGCTGAAGTCGAAGTCCTCAGGGCGTACGACCGTGCCGTTGAGTAGCCGCATCTGGCGGGCCAGCTCCTCGCTCAGGTCCGGCGCGTCGGCGTCCATCGCCTCGACGAGGCGGGGAGCGAACTGGCCGGCCGGGACGAACTCCCGGCGCAGCGCCTTGGGCAGCGATCGGATCAGCTCGGTGACGAGCTCGACGCGGTGCCCCGGCACGTGCCAGTCGAAGGCCCGGTCGTCGACGGTCAGCAGCCGGTCGACCGGCAGGTCCACCGTGACGCCGTCGTCCTCCATGCCGGGCTCGAAGGCGTACGTCAGCGGGTAGGCCTCGCCGTCGGAGTGCCACTCGCGCGGGAACTCCTCCTCGGCACTGTCCGCGTCGCGGCCGAGCATCGCGGGGTCGAACGTCAGCAGGTCCGGCTGGTCGACGCGCGTCTTCTTCCACCAGGCATCGAAGTGCCGCGTCGACACGACGTGGTCAGGCACCCGTTCGTCGTAGAACGCGTACAGCGTCTCGTCGTCGACCCGCAGGTCGCGGCGGCGCAGGCGCTCCTCGAGCTCCTCGACGTCGTGGATCATGGCCTGGTTCCTGGCCCAGAACTTGTGGTGCGTACGCCACTCGCCCTGCACGAGCGCGTGCCGGATGAACAGCTCCCTCGAGACGACGGGGTCGACACGCCCGTACTGGACCAACCGGTCGACGATGATCGGGATGCCGTAGAGCAGCACCCGTTCGCGCGCCATGACCGAGCCGCGCTTCCGCGACCAGTGCGGCTCGCTGTAGGACCGGTTGACGAGGTGCTGTCCGGCCTCCTCGACCCACTCCGGGTGGATCTTGGCTGCGGTACGCCCCCAGAGCCGGCTCGTCTCGACGAGCTCGCCCACCATGACCATCCGCGGGGGCTTCTTGGCGAGCCCGGAGCCGGGGAAGATCATGAACTTGGCCTGCCGCGCGCCGAGGTACTCCCGGCCGTCCAGGTCGCGGAGTCCGACGTGCGACAGCAGGCCGGTGAGGAGCGCCTGGTGCACGAGGTCCGGGTCGGCGCCGGGGTTCCCGGGCCTGAGCTTGAGGTCTTTCGCGGTGCGGCGCAGCTGCGAGTGCACGTCGTGCCACTCACGGATCCGGAGGTAGTGCAGGTACTCGTCGCGGCACATCCGGCGGAAGGCCGAGCTCGAGAGGTTGTCCCGCTGCTCGCGGATGTACTTCCAGAGGGTCAGCCACGAGAGGAAGTCCGAGTCCGGCTCGACGAAACGACGGTGCTTCTCGTCCGCCGCCTGCTGGTGGTCGAGCGGCCGCTCGCGTGGGTCCTGGATCGACATCGCAGAGACGATCACCAGGACGTCGGCGAGGCAGCCGAGCCGGTCGGCGGCCAGGAGCATGCGGCCGAGACGGGGATCGGTCGGCAGCGTCGCCATCGACCGGCCGATCGTGGTCAGCCTGTGACCGCCGGAAGGCTGCGTGCCGAGGGCGCCCAGCTCGTACAGCAGGTTGAGGCCGTCGGTCACGGCTCGCGAGTCAGGCGGGTCGAGGAACGGGAAGTCCTTGATCGCGCCGAGGTCGAGCGACGCCATCTGCAGCAGCACGGATGCCAGGTTGGTGCGCTGGATCTCGGGGTCGGTGAACTCCGGGCGCCCGTCGAAGTCCTCCTCGGAGTAGAGGCGGATGCAGATGCCGTCCGCGACGCGACCGCACCGCCCCGCGCGCTGAGCGGCGCTGGCCTGCGAGATGGGCTCGATCGGCAGCCGCTGCACCTTGAGCCGCTGGCTGAAGCGGGAGATGCGGGCGAATCCCGGGTCGATGACGAAGCGGATGCCGGGCACAGTCAGGGACGTCTCGGCCACGTTGGTGGCCAGCACGATGCGCCGGCCGGCGTGGTCGCTGAAGATCTTCTGCTGGTCGCCCGCGGCCAGCCGTCCGTACAGAGGCAGGATCTCCGTACGAGGAAGCTTCTTGCCCGCGAGGAACTCGGCGGCGTCGCGGATCTCTCGCTCACCCGACAGGAACACCAGGATGTCGCCGTCGCGCGGAAGCTCGCCGATGGCGTCGGCGATGCCGTCGAGCATGTCAGCCGCATCGGACTCCGCGAGCGGCCGATAGCGGATCTCGACGGGGTACGTGCGCCCGCTGACCTCGATGACCGGGGCGTCGAACATCTCCGCGAACCGCTCGACGTCGATCGTCGCCGACGTGATGACGACCTTGAGGTCGGGACGACGGGGCAGCAGCTGCTTGAGGTAGCCGAGCAGGAAGTCGATCGACAGCGACCGCTCGTGCGCCTCGTCGATGATGATCGTGTCGTACCGCTCGAGCCGTCGATCGCCGTGCACCTCGGCGAGCAGCAGCCCGTCGGTGACGAGCCGGATCGCGGTGTCGGTGCTCGTACGATCGTCGAACCGCACGGCGTAGCCCACCTCGGCACCGAGCTCCACCTCGCACTCGTCGGCGATGCGCTTGGCCACCGAACGCGCAGCGATGCGGCGTGGCTGGGTGTGCGCGATGCTGCGGCGCCCCAGCTCGTACGCGATCTTGGGCAGCTGCGTCGTCTTGCCCGAGCCGGTCTCGCCGGCGACCACGACGACCTGGTGGTCGCGGATCGCCGCGGCGATGTCGTCATGGCGCGCCGTGATCGGCAGCGCCTCGTCGTACGCGATCTTCATGAGGTCACAGCCAGCCGACGTGGTCGCGGAGGAATCCGTAGCCGACGAACGAGATGACGTCGAGGATCGTGTGGGCGATGACGAGGGGCAGCACCCGACGCGTCCGGCGGAACCAGTAGCCGAAGACCAGCCCCATCACGAAGTTGCCGAAGGCCTGGCCGAAGCCTTGGTAGAGGTGGTAGCTGCCCCGCAGCAGGGCGCTCGCCACAATCGTCCGGGGCCAGGCCCAGTCGAGCTGGCGCAGCCGGGTGGTCAGGTAGCCGACGACGATGAACTCCTCGATGACGGCGTTCTTGACCGCAGCGAGGATCAGGACCGGGACGGTCCACCAGTAGGTGTCGAGCGGGCTCGTCACGATCTCTGCGGTGACGCCCAGGGCGCGGCCCGCGAAGTAGACGCCGATGCCCGGAAGGCCGATGACCGCCGCCAGCAGGGCACCCCACATGACGTTGTCCCAGATGCTGCCCTTGTGGAGCCCCAGCCGCTCGCGCACCGGCGGCTGGTCATTGTCGAGCGTCATCAGGTAGAGGGCGAGGGCCACCGGGACGATCGCGAACCCGATGCCCAGCAGCTGGTAGGTCAGGTCGAGCCACTCGCGGGTGTCCTGGTTGCCGTTGAGAGACGCGGTGGAGTCCCTCAGCCCACCTGGCTGCGTCAGCTTGGCTGTGAGGCTGACGACGGCGTACACCGCGGACGCGCCCAAGGACAGCCCGAGGACGATCCAGATCTCGAGCTTCAGCTTGCGGTCGGACACCGAACGGTCGGGCACCGTCAGAGGTCGTCGGTGGCGAACGTGTCGCACTGGTTGACGGTGCCGCCGTTGTAGCCGGTCATGAACCACTTCTGCCGCGACTCGCTCGAGCCGTGCGTCCAGGACTCCTGGTTGACCCGGCCGGTCGAGGCTTCCTGGATGTGGTCGTCGCCGACGGCGGCTGCGGCCGACAGTGCGGACTTGACGTCAGCATCCGTGATCGCCTTGAGGAGGGTCGTGCCGTCCTTGTCCTTGGTCGTCGAGGCGTGCTTCGCCCACACGCCGGCCATGCAGTCGGCCATCAGCTCGATGCGTACGCCTCCGCTCAGCGGTCCGGTCCGGCCGTCCTGGCCCTTGGCAAGGATGCCCAGCAGGTTCTCGACGTGGTGGCCGTACTCGTGCGCCACGACGTACTCCTGCGCCAACGCGCCCCCATCGGCGCCGAACCGGCTGGTCAGCTCGTCGAAGAAGCTCGCATCGATGTAGACGCGTTGGTCGGACGGGCAGTAGAACGGCCCGGTCGCGTTGGAGGCGACGCCGCACGCCGACTGCGCCGTGCCGGAGTAGATGACGGTCATGGCGTCCTGGTACTGCCGCTGGACGTCGGCCGGGAGCGCCTCACGCCAGTAGGCCTGGACGCTGTTGACCGTGCCGATGATCCGGCAGGTGTCGTCGCGGTTGGCGTCCGCACCGGTCTTGCACTGCGAGAAGTCCGTCGTCGTGGTGTCGCCGCCCGGCTGGATCTGCGAGGTGTCGAACGGGTTGGTGCCGGTGCCGCCGGTCACGTTCTGGAAGATCAGGCCGAGGATCAGCAGGATGATGCCGCCGGCACCGCCACCAATCACCGCGCCACCGCGAACTCCGCCGCCACCGCCCGTCACCTGGCTCGTGTCCAGATCGGCGCCCTCGTTGAACGTCATGCCGGGAAGTCTACGCAGAGCGCAGGGGATCGCTCGCGGATAGTGTCGTGGCGTGACCTCGACAGATGCGGGTACGAGCTTCCAGGTGCCAGAAGGCCTGTCGGCCGGCGACACGGTACGTCTGAGGGGCCTGCGGCGCATGCGCGCGCTGGCGCTGTCGTTGCTGGTGCTGGCCGCCGTGATCTACCTGATCACCCGCAACCAGGACGGCTGGCTGGGCTACGTCAACGCCGGCGCCGAGGCCGCGATGGTCGGCGCGATCGCCGACTGGTTCGCCGTCACCGCCCTGTTCCGCCATCCGCTCGGCCTGCCGATCCCGCACACCGCAATCATCCCCAACCGCAAGGAGTCGCTCGGCGAGAGCCTCCAGGAGTTCGTCGCCGACAACTTCCTGCGCGAGGACGTCGTGCGCGAGCGCATCCAGTCAGCCGGCGTCAGTCGACGCGTCGGGGAGTGGCTCGTCACCGACGGTCACAGCGAGCGCCTCGTCGCGGAGGGCTCCCGGGTGCTCTCCGACGCGCTCCAGCACGTCAAGGAGACCGATGTCGCCGCCGTCATCCAGGAAGCGCTGATCCCGCGCCTTAAGGAGGAGGAGCTCAGCCCCGTCGTGGGACAGCTGCTCGAGGAGATCCTGCGGGACGACGCGCACCGGGGCCTGGTCGACCTGGCGCTCGACGAGCTCGGACGGTGGCTGGCGATCAACGAGGACGAGGTCGCCGCGCTCATCGAGAACCGCGCACCGTCCTGGACGCCACAGTGGCTCGACAAGCGCGTCGCCGGATGGGTGCACGAGCAGGTCGTGGAGTGGGTCGCCGAGATCGGTCGCACGCCCGACCACAACGCACGCATCGCGCTCAACCGGTGGCTCGCCGATCTCGCCGATGGGCTCCAGCACGATGCCGAGACGCGTACGCGGTTCGAGAACCTCAAGGAGAGGGTCTTGTCGCAGCCCCGCGTCGGCGTCACCTCGGTACGCCTGTGGGACGCGCTTCGTCGTGCGCTGATCGGGTCGCTCGCCGACGAGAACGGTCTGCTGCGTCGCCGCGCCCTCGAGGAGATCGAGGCGTTCGGGCAGCGACTCATCGACGACGCCGAGCTGAACCGCCGTCTCGACGCCACGATCTCTGACGTCGCGGCGTATGCCGTCAACCACTACGGCAGTGAGGTCGCCACGATCATCTCGGCGACGGTCAACCGGTGGGACGGCAAGGAGACCGCGGACCGCATCGAGCTGCACGTCGGGCGGGACCTGCAGTTCATCCGGATCAACGGAACCGTCGTCGGCGGGCTCGTCGGCGTCGCGATCCACGCCATCTCGTCGTTGCTCTGACGGTGTCCGGCCGACCCGAAAGCCACAGAATGTGGAAAAGATGTGCATAACAACGCGTGGCTTGTGGGTGACCTGGGTCACTCTGTGGGTAAGTGACACATTCTCCAGAAATACCCCAGAAAGTTCGGAAAATCCCTTGCGCGCCGAGTCGCCCGGGGCATACAAATGACCTACGCAATCCTTCGGGAAAGCGGGAAGGAATCCAGATTCGATCCCATGGCCAGCGACGCAAGTCAATGGCAGCCGGTCAGTGATGTGACAGGCGGGAAAGACGAAGGATTCTGGATGAGAGAGATCATCACGCTCGATCACAATGAGGCCCCGGAAACTCATACTTTCCGGGGCCTCGACTAATTGTGCCAAGGTTTTCCGCGCGATGCCAGCGAGCGCGTCGAGACGGCGCACCAGGCGACCGACCCGATTCGGAACGCCGTCGGCTCTTTGCTAGAGTTCAGTGCTGCACCGCGCCCGTCAAACAGGCGCTTGTCCGGGTGGCGGAATGGTAGACGCGCTAGCTTGAGGTGCTAGTGCCCTGTAAGGGGCGTGGGGGTTCAAGTCCCCCCTCGGACACAACCAGATCGCGACGCCCATCTCCTTCGGGAGGTGGGCGTTTTCGTGTCCCTGTTCATGGTCGGCGTACGTCCCCGTTGCGGCCTAGTATGTGACACACAGTCAGTGATCGGGGGATCCACAGATGGACGACGCGCGAGCAGGCGGACCGCCAGCCGAACCGTTCTTCGACGAGTTCCGGCGCCTCCAGCCCGACGTCGACGTCGTGCTGCTGCCGCCCGAGCAGCCGGGCGACGTGCCCGTCACGCCCGCGGCGGAAGCCGACCGTCTGGCAGCCGTGGCCGTGCAGGTCGCCGATGACGTGATCGCAGCCTGCGGGCTGTCGGTCGACTTCCGGTTCGACCGGTGGGAGCAGGTCAGTGAGGCGGCCTACGAGCACCTGACGCGGATCCGGGTCGACCGGGCGACCGGCGGCGCGGCCCTCGACGACCTGATCCGCGTCCGGGACTTCCTCGTCGCGGCAGGCTGGCGGGCCAAGGCGATGGACACACCCGTGCCGTGGTTCGTGGCTGAGACCGGCGAGGGACTGTGGCGGGCCGACGTATCGCTCGACGGCGAGTCGTTGTTCGTCGAGGTGGCGACGGCGGGCCTGCGGCTGGAGGTCGATCCGACGTGAACGGCTTCAGCGTCAATCTCTGGATCCTGAACCTCGTCGCCACCACGTGGGAGGAGCAGGCCGACAACCTGCGGGCGGCCCGCAAGCGTCTGACTGCAGCAGGGGAGCAGTCGGACACCTTGGGTGATCGGATCGGGCCAGTCGCCAAGGCGTACTTCGAGACCTGGGGTGCCGAGGCAGGGTCCCAGGCGACAGCGGCACAGGGGCACGCGAAGGCGTTGTCGAAGGCCGCGTCGTCCTACAGCCTGCTCGACGAGGAATCAGCGAATCGCCTGAGAGCCCTGGTGCCGTGGGACATGGGCTCGTCGGTGAAGCCGTCGCCGGTCTTTCCCGTCTACGTCAGCGGCCCTCTCGGTGGCCCGCTCGGCTTCACCGACCTTGCGCAGCCGAACCTGCCTGAGCCTCCGGTGCGGGGTCCCCAGCCATGACGCTCGTCCTGACGGGCATCGACTCGTTGCCGGAGTGCCCGACAATCGGGGACGAGGTGCTGCCGGCCACCCGGGCGGCGGCCGTCGCGATCTCCGAGTCTGCCGAGGTCATGCACAAGAACGCCGCCCCGCCCGAGTGGGAGGGCGACGAGGCCACGTTGGCCAACCACGTGATGACCATGACGGCCAAGAAGCTGGACGCCCCGGTCGCGGCCTTGGAGGTGGGCATCGCCGCGCTGGACCGGTTCAGCGAGCTGGTGGGCGGCCCCCTCAAGCAACGTCACGTGGCGCTGACTCGCACCCGTACGGCCTTGGGCCACAAGGAGGGTGAGCTGGAACCTCGGCTGGCGAACGCCGACGACCCCACGATCGAGGCCGATGTCCGCAGCCACAACGCCACGGTGGCTGCGTTCAACCGCGACGTCGCCTCGTGGACCAAGGACCTCACGGACGCCGAGGACACGGTGATCGCCGCACTCAAGAAGGCCGACACGGTCAGCGAGGGCTCCGACCTCGTGTCCCAGCTGCCCAACGTGCCGGCCCTGGTGCACCGCGCCGAGGAGCTCAAGAACGACCCGAGGAAGGTCTTCGCCTGGTGGGCGTCGTTGTCGCGCGCCGAGCGCGAGGCGTTGAAGGCCGTGCGCCCGGAGTTCATCGGCAATCTCGACGGGATCCCGATCACCGACCGGGACGAGGCCAACCGGGCCAACCTGACCGCCCTGCGCGAATCGATCCGCGAACGCGAGGGCACGGACGACTTCACCAGCGACGACAAGGACCTGCTCGCCAAGATCACGGGCGTCGAGAACGGACTGGCCCGCGGCGATGGCAAGACCTTCCCCACCTATCTCCTGGTGTTCGACCCTGATGCTGCGAACGGCGACGGTCACGCAGCCGTGGCCTTCGGCAACCCGGAGACCGCCGATCACGTCACGGTCAACGTCCCAGGCCTGACGAGTGAGATGAACAACTTCAACACGGTGGCCGGTCAGGCGTTGGCGGTCAGGGATGGGACTGTCCGACAGGCAAACGGGAGCGTCGCCTCCATCGCCTGGCTGGGTTATGACGCACCATCGGGATATGTCAGCGATGCCATCGACTTCGTGGGAGTGACCAGCGAGGCCAAGGCGAATGCCGGAGCTCGGAACCTCTCCCTGTTCGTCGAAGGTTTGAACGCGACACGGGACGGCGGCGCCAAGGACATGCACCTCACGGTGATCGGCCATTCGTACGGATCGACGACCGTCGCCATCGCCGCAGGAGACGGGATGCAGGCGGACGACATCGTGCTCGTCGGCAGCCCCGGAGCTGGGGACGGCAACCGGCATGCGTCGGATCTCGCTGGCAACGTCTATGTCGGATCGGCCGACGAGGACCCGGTCTCTCGGCTTGGGAACCTCACACCTTTCGGGTTGGGGGTGGACCCTGCGACCTCCGCCTTCGGCGCGCATCGATTCGGAGTGGACGAGGGGCACGACTTCGCGTGGACACCGCTCGGTCTCAAGAACGGATTGGACAACCACACCGCCTACTTCGACCCAGAGAGCGACTCACTGAGTGACATCAGCAAGGTCGCTGGCGGCGTGCCCGACCGGATTCACGAAGTCGGGGGCCGAGGTGCAGCAAGCGACCCGGGTTGGTGGCTCCGCAACAACGCCGGCGCCCCGCTGGACCAGGTGCTGTTCCCGGCGACCGCGGCTCACCAGCTCTCGGAGCCCTACATCGACTCGGCCATGGATCACGCTCGCGATGCCGCCGACGACCTGGCCGAGCAGCAGCGTCGCATGATCGACGGCGCCATACGGCGCGTTCGCGACACCGCAGACGATGTCAAGGAAGGGGCCGTCGATCGAGCCGAGGACGTTGCGCGGCTGGTGTCACGGATTGCCCCGCCACGTATCCCTGGCATCGGATGACCGGCCACCCGCATCGCGGCGCACCGTCCCGATACCGTGGCGTCATGATCCGTCGGGTGGGTGTGATGGTGCTGATAGGGGTGATGATGGCTGGTTGTGGTCTGAGCCCGCGGGGCACCGTCAAGGTGGATGGCGATGAGTACGCCAAGGCGGTGAACGAGACCGAGTCCCTCGGCAAGAAGGCAACAGATCTGATTCGAGAGACCTCCGAAGGAACGGACGGCGACATCAGCGCGGTGCTCAGCAGTCGCTGTGGCGAGCCGTACGCCGACAACCTCCGCACCCTCGGGCTGGGCTCGAGCTTTCGTTTCGAGGGCAGCAAGACCGAGACCCAGATCATCGATTCTGTCGCAGATGGCTTGGTGAAGCAGGGCTGGAAGAAGAAGCAGGGTGAGAACGAGAGGTACTTCTTCGAGCACGGCATCACCGGCGGGGCGACGATGAGGCTGTTCATCACCCCCGAGCCAGATGCTGACGAGCCAGGGCAGACGGCCGTGAACATGTCATTCGAGAGCACGTGCATGAGAATCCCCAAGGACATCGCCGAGAAGAGCTGAGGGCTGTCGTCGCGCCCGGAGTCGGCTCCTGAACCGGCCTCCAGCGTTGCGTGCCGCAGTAGCGTTGTACGCGTGACCGCTCCCACCCTGGCAACCGTCGGCGAACTGCGAGCTTCTGGCCACGTCCAGAAGACACTGCGCACCGAGATCCGCGACAACCTTCTCTCCGCCCTCCGCGAGGGCCGAGACCCGTGGCCGGGCCTGCACGGCTTCGAGTCCACCGTGATCCCGCAGCTCGAACGCGCGCTCATCGCCGGGCACGACATCGTGCTGCTCGGTGAGCGCGGCCAGGGCAAGACCCGGCTGCTGCGCACGATGGTCGGGCTGCTCGACGAGTGGTCGCCCGTCATCGAGGGTTCGGAGCTCGGCGAGCACCCGTACGAGCCGATCACGACGGGCAGCCTGCGACGCGCCGCCGAGCTCGGCGACGAGCTGCCGATCGTGTGGCGGCACAGAGATGAGCGGTACGCCGAGAAGCTCGCCACCCCGGACACCAGCGTCGCCGACCTCATCGGCGACGTCGACCCGATGAAGGTCGCCGAAGGACGTAGCCTCGGCGATCCGGAGACCATCCACTTCGGCCTCATCCCGCGGAGCCACCGCGGCATCGTCGCGATCAACGAGCTGCCGGACCTCGCCGAGCGCATCCAGGTCGCGATGCTCAACGTCATGGAGGAGCGCGACATCCAGATCCGTGGGTACGTCCTGCGGCTGCCGCTCGACGTGCTCGTGGTGGCGAGCGCCAACCCGGAGGACTACACGAACCGCGGCCGGATCATCACACCGCTGAAGGACCGGTTCGGCGCAGAGATCCGCACGCACTACCCGACCGAGCTCGACGACGAGATCGCCGTGATCCGGCAGGAGGCCGAGCTGGTCGCCGACGTGCCGGACTACCTCGTCGAGATCCTGGCCCGGTTCACGCGCGCGCTCCGCGAGTCGACCGCCGTCGACCAGCGGAGTGGCGTCAGCGCCCGGTTCGCCATCGCAGGTGCCGAGACGATCGCCGCCGCGGCGATCCACCGCGCCACCCGTCAGGGCGAGGACGAGGCTGTCGCCCGGCCGGTCGACCTGGAGACCGCCGTCGACGTGCTGGGCGGCAAGATCGAGTTCGAGTCGGGGGAGGAGGGGCGCGAGGACCAGATCCTCGACCACCTGCTGCGCTCCGCGACGGCTGAGACCGTACGAGCGCACTTCCGGGGCATCGACTTCACGGTGCTGGTCGACGCGATCGAGAACGGCACGATCGTCACGACCGGCGAGCAGGTCACGGCGCGCGACTTCCTCACCGGCCTGCCTGTCCTCGGGGAGTCCGAGCTGTACGACGACGTCTGCGAGCGCCTCGGCGCCACGAACGACGGTCAACGAGCCGGTGCGATCGAGCTGGCCCTCGAGGGGCTCTACCTCGCCCGCAAGGTCAGCAAGGAGACCGGCGGAGGCGAGACGATATATGGCTAGGGCCAACCGCCGGCTCACCCGCGACGCCCGCTACGGCAAGTACGTCGACGGGCCCGATCCGCTGGCACCGCCCGTCGACCTGGCTGAGGCTCTCGACGCGATCGGTGAGGACGTGATGGCGGGCTACTCGCCGGAGCGCGCGATGCGGGAGTTCCTGCGCCGTGGCGGCAAGGACCAGGCGGGGCTCGACGACATCGCTCGACGCGTGGCAGAGCGTCGACGCGAGCTCACCCAGCGCCACAACCTCGACGGCACGTTGCAGGAGGTCAAGGAGCTGCTTGAGCGTGCGGTGCTCGAGGAGCGCAAGCAGCTGGCCCGCGACGTGGAGATGGACGACAGCGAGCGGGCGTTCGCCGAGATGCAGCTCGACAACCTGCCGCCCTCGCCGGCCGCGGCCGTCAACCAGCTGAGCGACTACGACTGGCAGAGCACGTCGGCGCGCGAGGACTACGAGAAGATCAAGGACCTCCTGGGCCGCGAGATGCTCGACCAGCGCTTCGCCGGCATGAAGAACGCGCTCGAGAACGCCACCGACGAGGACCGGGCTGCGATCAACGCGATGCTCGAGGACCTCAACGAGCTGCTCGAGGCCCACAACCGCGGCGAGGACAGCCAGGAGCAGTTCGACCAGTTCATGGCCAAGCACGGTGACTTCTTCCCGGAGAACCCGGCGAACATCGACGAGCTGCTGGACTCGCTCGCCCAGCGTGCCGCCGCGGCGCAGCGGATGCGCAACTCGATGACCCAGGAACAGCGCGACGAGCTCGATGCGCTGGCTCAGCAGGCGTTCGGCTCACCGGAGCTGATGTCGTCGCTCGCGAGGCTCGACGGCAACCTGCAGTCGGCGCGGCCCGGCGAGGACTGGGGCAGCTCCGAGCAGATGGACGGCGAGGAGGGCCTCGGCCTGGGCGACGGGACGGGCGTCTTCCAGGACATTGCGGACCTCGACGAGCTGTCCGAGCAGCTCTCGCAGTCCTACAACGGCTCGCGGATGGACGACCTCGATCTCGACAAGCTCGCGCGTCAGCTGGGCGACGAGGCCGTGGTCGACGCCCGTACGCTCCAGCAGCTCGAGCAGGCGCTCCGCGACTCCGGCACCATGAAGCGCGGCACCGATGGGCAGCTCAAGCTGACCCCGAAGGCCATGCGCCAGCTCGGCAAGGCGCTCCTGCGGGACGTCGCCAACACGATGTCGGGGCGTCAGGGCAACCGTGACATCCGGCAGGCCGGCGCCGCAGGGGAGCGGTCGGGAGCGACGCGGGAGTGGGCCTTCGGTGACACCGAGCCGTGGGACGTCACCCGCACGATCACCAACGCGATCACCCGCCTCGCCGGTGAAGGTGCCCCTTCGACAGGCTCAGGAATCGGACCGGTCCGGATCGAGATCGGCGACGTCGAGGTCCAGGAGACCGAGGCCCGTACGCAGGCGTGCGTCGCGCTGCTCGTCGACACGTCGTTCTCGATGGCGATGGACGGTCGCTGGGTGCCGATGAAGCGCACAGCGCTCGCCCTGCACACGCTCATCACCAGCCGGTTCCGCGGCGACGACCTGCAGCTCATCGGGTTCGGGCGGCATGCCGAGGTCATGGAGATCGAGGAGCTCACCGGCCTCGACGCGATGTACGACAAGGGCACCAACCTGCACCATGCGCTGCTGCTGGCCAACCGCCACTTCCGCAAGCACCCCAACGCGCAGCCGGTGCTGCTCATCGTGACGGATGGCGAGCCGACCTCGCACCTGGAGTCCAGCGGTGAGGTGTTCTTCAGCTATCCGCCCCACCCGGTGACCGTCGCGTACGCCGTGCGTGAGCTCGACACGTCGATGCGTCTCGGCGCGCAGACGACGTTCTTCCGGCTGGGGGAGGACCCCGGCCTGGCCCGGTTCATCGACTCGATGGCGAAGCGCGCCGGCGGCACCGTGGTGGCGCCCGAGCTGGACGACCTCGGCGCGGCGGTCGTCGGGTCCTACCTCGGCTCGCGCAGTCCTCGCGGAGCGTTCGGTGGCGGCTACGGCGACATGTTCGGCGGCGGACGGGGCTACTGGGTCGACTGACGCCCGCCGTTTTCACGCTGCGGCATACGCTTCGACCGTGACAATCGGCGCGACGAGGAGCGTGGTCCCGGCGCGTCCGGCGTTCTCGAGGCGAGGCGCGGCACTCGCCGCCGGATTCCTGGCGGCAGCCCTGCTGCTGCGCGTGACGACCGCCCGGTTGAGCGCGAACCTGCTGCCTGCCGCCCTGCGGGACTTCCTGACCCTGTCGATCAGCGTGGTGGTCGAGTCCCTGCCGTTCGTGATCCTGGGGATCCTGTTCTCCGCCCTGGTCCAGGTGTGGCTGCCGCCGGGGCTGCTGCTCAGGCTGCTGCCGCGTCGCGGCGTTCTGCGGCGGGCGTCGGTGTCCGGCCTCGGTGTCGTGATGCCGGTGTGCGAGTGCGGGAACGTGCCGCTGGCCCGGGGATTCGTGCTCGGCGGGATGGGCGTCCCGGAGACGATCACGTTCCTGTTGGCGGCGCCCCTGCTCAACCCGGTGACGATCGTGACGACCTACCAGGCGTTCGGCTGGGGCAACGACATCCTCGTGGGGCGTATCCTCGGCGGGTTCCTGATCGCGAACGTCGTCGGCTGGATCTTCAGCCGGCACGCCGCACCGACCGAGCTGCTGACACCGGCGTTCAACGAGTCGTGTCGTACGCATGGCGGCCACGACGACGAGCCGCGATGGGTGCGCTCTGTCGATGTGTTCAGCCGCGAGACCACCGCCGTGCTGCCGGCACTGTTCATCGGGTCCGCGGTGGCCGGTGCGATCCAGGTCGGCGTGCCGAGGTCCGTCCTCGTCGCGATCGGTGCCAACCCCTTGTGGTCGGTGCTCGTGCTGATGCTGCTGGCGTTCGTCGTGGCGATCTGCTCCAACGTGGATGCGTTCTTCGCCCTGGCGCTGGGGTCGAGCTTCATGCCGGGCGCGATCGTCGCGTTCCTGGTGTTCGGCGCGATGGTCGACGTCAAGATGGTGGCGCTGCTTCGTACGACGTTCACGACCCGCGCCGTCCTCGACCTGACCGTCCTGGTGATGTTGTCGACACTCGTGCTCGGGCTGGGGGTGAACCTCGTTGCGTGACCTGCCCTGGCGCCGTCTCCACGGCGTCCTGCTGAGCCTGGTCGGGGCGTCGGCCACGTGCTGGCTCGCGCTGACCGACCGGCTGGCGCTCTACATCCATCCTCGGTACGTCGTGTTCACCGCGATCATGAGCGTCGTCGCCCTCGCGTTGATCGTGGCGAGCTTCGCCGTCCGGCCCGCCGACAGCCACGAGGAGGAGCGTCCGCGCGGCCGGCGCTCGGCGATCGCAGGCGCAGCCCTCGTGGTGGCGGCGGTCGTGGCCCTGCTCGTCGCACCACCCTCGACGCTCTCGGAGGCCACGGCGCAGCAGCGCAAGGTCAACCAGACCCTGAGCTCCACGCCGATGACCAGCCCTGACGGCACGGACTTCGCGCACTTCAGGCTGCGCGACTGGGCGGCCGCGATCCAGCTGGCGGCCGATCCGGGTGTCCTCAAGGGCCGGCCGTTCGACGGCACCGGATTCGTGTCGCCCGTGGACG
The DNA here is from genome assembly GCF_001428805.1 of Aeromicrobium sp. Root236. Taxonomy (NCBI): domain Bacteria; kingdom Bacillati; phylum Actinomycetota; class Actinomycetes; order Propionibacteriales; family Nocardioidaceae; genus Aeromicrobium; species Aeromicrobium sp. Root236. The sequence continues at coordinate 449,675 of NZ_LMIS01000001.1, forward strand.
GCAAGCATCCCGACGTGTTCTACCTGACCAGGTTCGTCGTGACGTGCTGCGCCGTCGACGCGCAGCCGGTGGGCGTGCCGGTGTACGAGCCCGACTGGCGCGCCCACCACAAGAAGGGCTCGTGGGTCCACGTCACCGGCGCTCTGGGTGCCGATCCGGGCGACGCCAGCGCCTCTCTCGTGATCCCGAAGACCGTAGATCCCATCTCCGAGCCGAGCCAGCCGTATGAGCACTGAGCCGGGCCGTTGGTCGTACGGGCGGATCGTCACCGTGACGGTCGTCGTGCTCGTGCTCGTCGCCGTGGTCCTCGGTGTGGCGGGCTCCCGGCAGCCGCCGCGGGTCAGAGCCGCACAGCTCGACGCGGCGTACGCCACCGAGAACGCAGGGGGACAGCTCGTGCTGGCACCCAACCAGCCGACGCGTGCGGGCACCCTGCGAGTCACCACTCGCCCGGCGGTCAAGGCCTCCGCGAGGCGGCATGACGGCGAGGTCGTGGTCACGTTCGCCTCGGCCCTGCACTACGACACGACGTACGACGTGACGGTGGGCCCGGTGACCGGACGCTACACCGGCGCACGCGGTTCGCTGCACTACCGCTTCCGCACGCCGAGCCCGACGGTGTTCACCCTGATCCGCAGCGGGAAGCTCGACGACGGCAAGCCCGACCGGATCGTCCAGGTCGAGGGGTCCGTCGAGCGCACGGTGTTCAGCGATGACGTGATCCTCGAGTACGCCGACGGCGGGCGGTCGCTGATCGCCAGCACGTACGACCACGGCGTCAACAAGCTCGTCAGGGTCGACGACGACGGACGGGTGCACCGGCCGTACCGGCTCGACACCGCAGGAGGGCAGCCGGTCTCGGGGCTCCGCGCCGACCCGCGGACCGGGCTCTTCGGCTACATCACACCCCCCCCATGGCAGCGAGACGGAGCACCTCTACGTGCGTGACGTGGCCGACCCGTCGGTCGGGCGCCAGCCGGTCAAGGCGGCGGACGGCACGCCGATGGAGGCCATCGACTGGATGCTGATACCCGGCACGCGGGAGGCCGTCGTCCAGGACAGCTCCGGCCGGGTCTTCATGACCAACCCGGACAAGCCCGAGGCCGCTCCGACGCCGCTGGGCACGTACGGACGCATCAACGGGTTCGTGCCGACCACCTCGGTGCTCACCCTGCCGGACAACAACAGCTCGGGCATCCGCCTGCTCGACCCGCTCCACGGCATCTCGCGGACCGTGCCACGCAAGGACCTGCCGGCCGAGGACAGCGAGGCGTACGCCCTCCAGCAGCTGTCGCTCGACGAGTCCGGCAGCGCCGTGGTCGTGGAGTGGAGTCCCAGCGGTGATGACGGCAGCTACCGGATCGCCGTGATCGGGCGGGGCAAGCCGCGCTATCTGCTGGCGACCAAGCCCGGGCAGGCCGACAACGCGTCGATCTGCCTCGCCCCTGACGGCGGTCACGTCGCGGTCGTGGTCCAGCCGGCGCACGCCAAGGCTGACGGCTACCCGGTGCAGCCCTCAGCCGGTGACATGACGACCTACATCGCCGACACGTCAGGCGGCTCGGTCGTCGAGGCGCGTGGCGCCCAGCCGCAGTGGTGCAGCTCGGGCCCGACCTCCAACGCCGTCAGTGCCGACGGTCCGTGACCTGACGCGGCCAGACACCCCGGGGACATACTTCGAGGTGACACAGGAGAGACACATGACCGACCAGACCCCCGCCAGTGCAGGACCCCGCCACCCAGCCGTTGTCGCGTTCCACCAGAGCAGGCTCGACCACGTGCAGCTCCGCGTGGCCGACGCCATCACGTCCTTCGCCGGATCGATGCCGTTCGTCTACCTCCACGCCGCGGTGTTCGTCGCCTGGATGCTGTGGGTCGAGTCGAATCCGTGGCCCACGCTCACGCTCGTCGTCTCTCTCGAGGCGATCTTCCTGTCGACGTTCGTGATGATCGGCCAGAACCGGCAGGCCGAGTTCCAGAAGGTCAAGGCCGAGCACGACTTCGTCGAGCAGGAGCTCGAGCTCAAGACCAACACCGACCTGACCCGCGAGATCCACGTGCTGACGACCGAGCTGCACCGCCGGATCATCGACGAGGCGCCGCAACCGGGCTGATCGCCGAGAAAAGTTCACGCGAAGGTGTCGTATGAGCCGAGCTCCGTTCGTGGACAGGGTGAAAGTCCCTCATCCTCAAAAGGAGTCTGAATCATGCGCGATCTCATCGTCACCGCATTCGTGTCCCTCGACGGCGTCATGGAGGCGCCCGGCGGCGAGTCCGGATACCGCAACGCCGGCTGGACGTTCCAGGACATCGAGTTCGATCCTGCGGCGTACGAGCTGAAGGGCCGCGAGCAGGAGGAGACCACCGCCTTGCTCATGGGCCGTACGTCCTACGAGGCGTTCGCACCCGTCTGGCCCACGATGGAGGAGTTCGCAGGCTACAACGCGATGCCGCGCTACGTCGTCTCGACGACGCTGCAGCAGGACGATTCGCGATGGCCGGCGACGATCCTGCGCTCGCTCGACGACGTCGCAGCGCTGAAGCAGACCGACGGTGGCCCGATCGCCGTCCACGGCAGTGCCACCTTGGGCAGGAGCCTGGCCGACGCCGGACTCGTCGACCGCTACCACCTGTTGGTGTTCCCGGTGCTCCTCGGCGCCGGCAAGCGGTTGTTCAGCGACGCCGACCGCGACAAGACGATGCTGAAGCTCGTCGAGCAGCAGGCGTACTCCAACGGCATCCAGAAGCAGGTGTTCGACGTCGTTCGCTAGGGCGGGGTCATCTCGAGACGTACGCCCAGCAGCCGTACGGGTCGGTCACGTTGCTCGGGCTGGAGGCGATCGAGCAACGAGACCGCGGCGTCGCCGAGGGTCTGACGATCGTTCGTCGGGGCCGGCAGGGTGAGGCTCCGCGTGACCGTGATGAACGGTGCGAAGCGGATCTTGAGCCCGACCCGTGCGGCGGGCCGTCCTTCGGCATCGATGTCGTCGAGGACGCGTGCGGTCAGCGTGCGCACCTCGTCGGCGATGACGTCCCAGTCGTCGAGGTCGGCCTGGAACGTCGTCTCGCGTCCGTGAGCGCGCGGGACGTACGGCTGGGGGTCGATCGGCTGTGCGGAGGCGCCGGTCGCCAGCCCGCGGTAGTACGGGCCCATGGTCGGCCCAAGCGCGTCGGCCACCACCGCCGGATCGCTTGCCATGAGCTGTGCGACGGTATCGAACCCGAGCGCCGCCAGCTTGGCAGCGGTCTTGCTGCCGATGCCCCACAGGGCCTGGGTGGGACGGTCACCCATCACGTCGAGCCAGTTCGCCGCGGTGAGCGTGTAGGTCCCGCGGGGCTTGCCGAAGTCGGTGGCGTTCTTGGCCCGCAGCGTGTTGTCGCCGATCCCGACCGAGCAGTGCAGCCCGGTCGCCGCCAGCACCGACGTCATGACGAGCGCAGCCATGTCCTCGGGGTCACCGAGGTCACCGTGCCCGGGACCCGGCCCGACGAAGGCCTCGTCCCAGCCCAGCACCTGCACGAGCACGGGCACACCGCCCCAGCTCAGCGACCGCAAGGTCTCCATGACCGTCCCTGACACCGCCTCGTACGCCGGCGCGTCGACCGGCAGGAACACCGCGTCAGGGCACTTGCGCTTCGCGACGCGGAGCGGCATGCCGGAGCCGACGCCGAGCTCCCGGGCCTCGTACGACGCGGTCGACACCACACCTCGCTCGGTCGGGTCACCACGCCCGCCGACCACCACCGGCAGGCCCGCCAGCTCGGGATGACGCTGGATCTCGACCGCAGCGATGAACTGGTCCATGTCGACGTGCAACACCCAGCTCATGTCCTCACCCTGCCGGAACACGTCGCGCGGGTCGAGCCGCGCCGCGCGTCCGAATGGCGAGTCGCCTGCACGCATGGGCGGCATACGGGTAAAGTGGTGGACGTAACAAACCCCGCACCGCTGCTCGTCGAACGAGTACGTCGCTCGACGATCGGTTCCGTGGCACCGGCTCAAGGCCGGATCACTCCACGAGGCGGGCGTTGCACCAACCCGATCGCTCCTGTCGATCGGTTGTAGCGAGTCCCGACGTGATCGGGCCCTTGGCCCCGATCCAGCAGGGCTCGTCGGCGCTGTCCCGGGTTGACGCCCGGATCCGGCGTTGCAGCACCGCCCGGCGACCGTGTCGGGCCTTCGGAGGAGGAACCTTGGCCAGAAGAGGCCAGCGGCAGACGGGCACCACCCGTTCCGCACCGCAGCGCCGCCGCGTCGGCAACGACGGCATCATGTCGGTGCTCGCCCGTGCCGTACGCGAGGTCGAGGCCGGCGCCCAGCGCGGTCGCGTCTCGCCGTCGACGCGCACCAAGTTCCAGGTCGTCGCCCTCCTCGCACGCGAGGAACGCACACGCGCCAAGGCCGACACCGCGCTGACCGAGGCGCAGCGCGCCGAGAAGCTCAAGCGGCTCGACGGCATCGGCACGATCCTGGCGCAGACCGCCGCACGCGACACCTCGCTCCTCTCGCTGCTCGCCGAGGACGCCGAGGTGTCGGACGCCGCCATCGTGCTCAAGCACGACATGCTCAAGGCCGCCGGCGTCGAGGAGACCCAAGAGGCTGCCGTCGAGGCCGACGAGGAGCCGGTCGCGGCGCCCGTCGAGCGCCGCGTCGTGCCGCAGTCGGTCGTCGCACGCCAGCTCGCCAATCCGTTCCTGCCACCGGACTTCGAGGCCGCCCAGGCTGCCAAGGCCCAGACGCAGCGGCTCGCGACGTGGGAGCTCCTCGGACCGCTGTTCTCGGCGTTCGAGCGGGCGGCCGGCGGGTCCAAGGCCTGCATGGCGCTCCCCGAACCGTCTGACACCAAGGTCCCCTTGGGTCTTGAGCTGATGCGTCACCAGGCCGAGGTCATCGCAGCGGCCGAGGACGGACACCGGACGTTCCTGCTGGCCGACGAGCCCGGTCTCGGCAAGACCGCACAGGCGCTGCTCGCGGCGCAGGCCGCCAATGCCTACCCGTTGCTCGTCGTGGTCCCCAACGTCGTCAAGACCAACTGGGCCCGCGAGGCCGAGCTGTGGACGCCCAACCGTCCGTCCACCGTGATCCACGGTGACGGTCACACGATCGACGGCTTCGCCGACATCGTGATCGTCAACTACGAGGTCCTCGACCGGCACGTCGGCTGGCTCGGCGACCTCGGGTTCCGCGGCATGGTGCTCGACGAGGCGCACTTCATCAAGAACAAGTCCTCCCAGCGGTCGCAGCACGTGCTGCAGCTGTCGGAGCGCATCCGGGCCCGCACCGTCCGGCCCTTGATGATGGCCCTGACCGGCACGCCGTTGATCAACGACATCGACGACTTCCGCGCGATCTGGCAGTTCCTCGGCTGGATCGACGACAAGAAGCCGCGCCCCGAGCTCATGCGTGCGCTCGAGGAGACGGGTCTCACGCCGATCGACCCCGGCTTCTACGCCGCAGCACGATCGCGCGTCATCGACATGGGCATCGTGCGTCGTCGCAAGGTCGACGTGGCCTCTGACATCCCCGCGCGTCGCATCGCCGACCTGCCCGTGGAGCTCGACGACGAGGCCGGCCGGTCGATCCGCGAGGCGGAGCGTGTGCTCGCCCAGCGCCTCGTCGCCCGCTACGAGAGCGCGCTGGCCAACCGTACGTCCGGCATCACGGTCGAGGGCATCGACCACGAGCTCGTACGCCGTGTGGCCGGCTGGGAGCGCGACGAGAGCTCGGGCAAGACCGACGAGAACGTCTTCACGATGATGCGCCGGATCGGCCAGGCCAAGGCCGGACTCGCCGCCGACTACACGGCGCAGCTCGCGCGCAACGTCGGCAAGGTCGTGTTCTTCGCCAAGCACGTCGACGTCATGGACCTCGCGGAGGAGACGTTCGAGCGCCGCGGCATCCGCTACTCGTCGATCCGCGGCAACCAGACGCCCAAGGTGCGCCAGCGCAACATCGACGCGTTCGTCGACGACCCCGACGTCGCTGTCGTGGTGTGCTCGCTGTCGGCCGCCGGGGTCGGCATCAACCTCCAGGTGGCCTCCAACATGGTGCTGGCCGAGCTGTCGTGGACCGACGCCGAGCAGACCCAGGCGATCGACCGGGTGCACCGCATCGGCCAGGACGAGCCTGTCACCGCGTGGCGCATCATCGCCTCGCAGACGATCGACACCCGCATCGTGGAGCTCCTCGACAGCAAGGCCGGGCTCGCCGCCAGGGCGCTCGACGGCTCGGACGACGAGGTCTCAGCCTCGGCTGACATGCAGCTCGAAGCCCTCGTCGGACTCCTCACGGACGCGCTGGAGCAGCAACAGGGCACGTGACGCCTGCCACCCAGCATCGTTGAACCGACTGGAAGTCCAGGTCGGAGCTCGGGCGACGACGCGATACCCCGTACGCGGGGCCTCACGTGCAAGGAGCCGCCATGAAGCGTGTCCTGTCCATCGGTTCAGCCGTCCTGGCGGTCACCGCCGCGCTGCTGAGCGTGCCTCCGGCGTCTGCGACCACCTCCCAGGCGGCCACGGCGGCGCCTGGCCTGCGCGACGTCATGTTCGTGGGCAACAACTGGCAGGGCACCGCCTCGATCGTCGACGCCAACACCCGCGAGATGCTGAAGTCGGGCATCAACCTGATCCCCGACAAGGCCCAGGAGCTCAAGGACATCGCGCTCAACCCGGTCAAGCTCGCGTTCTACCTCGTCGTGCAGGCCGGGCCGGGGGAGGGCCACGACCAGTACGTCGACGACATGTTCACGACGAACGACGGCAAGTACCTCGCGGTGTCCCGTCCCAGCTTCGCCGACGTCGTGTGGATCGACATCGCGAAGGCGGTCGCCGGTGACCCCAACAGCATCGTCCACGAGGAGCAGATGGACGGCTATCGCACGGACCACATGGGCCTCTCGCCAGACGGCCGCCGGCTGGTCGTCTCCGACTCGACGAGCCGTCAGGTCATCGAGTACTCGATGGTGGACGAGGTGGTCGGCGGCAAGACCGTCGCGATGGGCCAGCGCATGCGGACCTTCGTGTCGGGGGAGACGCCGCACGAGAACACGTACAGCAAGGACGGCTCGCGGATCTTCCACGCGTCGATCGGTCGGGTCTACCTGCCGGGCGACTACCCGAGCCTCGGTTCGCTCGACCTCAGCCTCGTGCACAACACGCTCAAGGGTGACCGGTGGTTCCAGGTGGTCGACAACGCCAGCTTCGCCGTCAAGCAGCGCTGGGACATCGGCAAGGAGCTCGCCGAGGCGGGCCACCCCGGCATGAGCTCCGCCGTGCGGCCGATGGCGATCGCGCCGGGCGAACGGTTCATCTACTTCCAGGTGTCCTACTTCCACGGGCTGGTGGAGTTCGACACGCAGGCCCCCGACATCGACGGCAAGGTCGGCTACACCGCGGGCGGTATCGCCGAGCCTCGCGTCGGCGCGGTCAAGCGGGTCATCCCGTTGCCCAACCGCGTCCCGACGATGCCACGCGAGCAGTACGTCAACGACTCGGCGCACCACGGACTGTCGATCAATGCCGCCGGCACGACGCTCTGCGCGGCCGGGACGATGGACGACTACGCGGCCCTCGTCGACCGGGCGTCTGGCGACTTCACGATCTTCGACACCACGACCACGGGTCACTCGTACGGCAAGCCCTACTGGACGACCGAGGGCCTGAACGACACGTGCTGGATCTCCTTGAGCGAGGCGGACTCGGTCGCGGTGATCGACACCAACACCAAGAAGGAGATCGCCTACCTGCCGGTCGGTGACCACCCGCAGCGCATACGCCACGGGTTCGTCCCCGAGGCGCTCGCCGCGGACCTGGCGTCCTGAGGTCAGGCGCGAGCGGCGCGGATCAACCGCGTCAGCATGCCCCCGAGCAGCAGGAGCGCCACGAGCAGGACGGGCGTGAGCATCACTGGTGAGAGCGCGTGGTTGCATCCGCTGTCGCACGTGAGCTGGTCGACGGTGAACAGGACCGGCACGGTCCCGACGAGCATGACGACCGGCAGGAGCGCCGCGACGACCTTGTCCACGACGCTCCACCGCCTCGAGCGCACGGTGAGGATCCAGCCGGCGACCCACGCGATCGGACCGGCATACGCGCCGACCGTGAGGAGCAGCAGCGTCCACGTCTCGAGGCGGCGCGACGCGGGAATCGCCTCGGGACCGCCCGTCATCAGCCCAGCGGCCCGGTCTCGTCGCGCAGGCGGGGCTCCGTGGCGTTCTCGGGCTTGATGCCGTGCTTGTCGGCGAAGAACGCCCTGACCAGGTCCATGTCGGCCTTGACGTCCTCGGAGGGGTGGAACGTCGGCCCGAAGCCCATGGTCCTGGTCGGCGGGTCGAAGAACGCGAGGGTGATCGGCAGGCCCGTGTCGCGCGAGATCCGGAGGAAACCCGACTTCCAGTAGTCGCCCTTGGTGCGCGTGCCCTCGGCGGCGATGATCAGGCGGAACGGCTCGCCGTTGCGTGACTCCTCGACGAGCTCGTTGACGACGCCTGCGGCGTTGTCGCGGTCGAGCGGAACGCCGCCGAAGCGGCGCAGCAACCAACCCAGGGGACCACGGAACAGCTGCTTCTTGACCAGGACCCGAGGATGCGCTCCGTCGTGCCACATCACGAGGAGCATCGTCACGAAGTCCCAGTTGGATGTGTGAGGCGCGCCCACGAGGATGCCGGTCTCGGGCACCTCGCCGACCATCTCGTAGCCGGCGCGGCGGACGATGAAGCGGGCGAGTCGCTGGCGGATCATCCCGCGATCCTATGGGTGGGTCACCGGGCGACGGACCGCCAGGGCGAGTCCCCACCGACGGCGTACGTGTGACAGCTCGTCGGAAGGGTACGCAGGGGGCGACACTCCCATCGACCGAACGGAGCCACATCCGTGATCACCAAGATCCTGCACAAGCCCGTGTCCATCGCCCAGCACCTCGTCGGCGGTGTCGCCCGTGGTGGCCTGCACGGCGCCGTCGCCGTGGTGAAGAAGGTGCTCCCTGACGGTGAGGAGCCTCGTGCGGAGGACTCGTCGCCCAAGGTCAGGACCGAGCCGGTCCAGCAGCCGCCGTCGCCGACCACCACGACCAAGAAGGCGACGACCAACACCATGCCGGCCAAGAAGGCGAGCGCCAAGCGCGCTGCGACCAAGAAGGCCGCCGCCAAGAAGACCGCGCCGAAGAAGCCGGCTGCGGCGCTCGACGAGGATCCTGCGCCGACCGACGCCGACCCCGTCGTCTACAGCACGGGGCCGGACGTGACGACTCACGTGACCAAGGACGACCTGCGCCCATGAGCCCACGGACCGTCCCCAGGGCCCACGGGTAGGCCGGTCGATGCACCAGCTCGAGTGGATCGGCATCATCCGGCACGGCGAGAGCGTCGGCAACGTCGCCGCGGCGACCGCGGAGGAGGAGGGCGCGGACCTGATCGACATCGCCGAGCGCGACGCCGACGTACCGCTGTCCGACACCGGCGAGAAGCAGGCCGAGGCCGTTGCCGGCTGGCTCGAGGCGCTGCCCGACGACGAGCGGCCGGACGTCGTCGTCGTGTCCCCGTACGTACGCACGAAGCAGACGGCGGAGATCGCGCTCAAGGGGCTCGACATCCCGACGGTGCGGGACGAACGCCTGCGCGACCGCGAGCTCGGGGTGCTCGACCTGCACACGGTCCACGGCATCCAGTCGAAGTTCCCCGAGGAGTCGAAGCGGCGGCAACGGCTGGGCAAGTTCTACTACCGGCCGCCGGGCGGTGAGTCGTGGGCGGACGTCCTGCTGCGGATCCGCAGCCTGCTGCGCGACGTGGCAGAGGACCATCCCGAGCAGCGCGTGCTCTTCTTCGCCCACGACGCCGTCGTCTCGCTGTTCCGGTACGTCCTGGAGGGCCTCGACGAGGAGGAGCTCATGTCGAGCGCCAAGGAGTCGCCGATCGCCAACTGCTCGATCAGCAGCTGGCGGTGGAGCGACAAGGGATGGGCCAACGAGCTCTACAACGACGTCAGGCACCTCGAGCAGGATGAGTCAGCGCATCCGACGGCGGAGGAGGGTGTCGATGCCCCGGCCGTCTGAGGCCCGCGTCATCACGCCGCAGCTGCTGCGTGACTGGCCGCTGCCGGACCCCGACGGCGGCAAGGAGGCACGCGGCACCGTCTTGGTCGTCGGTGGTTCCCGCTTCACGCCGGGCGCGGTGCTGCTCGCCGGCACGGCAGCCCTGCGTGCCGGCGCCGGGCGACTGCAGCTCGCGACGACCGACGACAACGCCCAGGCCCTGAGCATCGCGGTTCCCGAGGCGAAGGTCGTCGGCCTGCCGAGCACCGAGGGTGGTTCGGTCGATGGTGACGTGCCGGACCACCTGCTCGAGCTCGCGGAGCACGCGGACGTGGTGGCGATCGGCCCGGGCCTCGACGACCCGGAGCAGACGGCGTTGCTCCTGCAACGCCTCGTCGGGGCCGTCTCCGGCGACGCGAGGCTCGTGATCGACGCGTATGCCCTGGGTGCCCTCGGCGAGGAGCCGGAGCTGCTCGGCAAGCTCGCCGCGCACACGGTCCTCACGCCCAACGTGGGAGAGGCCGGACGCCTGCTCGGCCGGGAACCAGGCGACGACCTGGACGCGGAGGCGGCGGCCGTCACCGACCGGTTCGGCGCTGTGGTGTCGCTCTACGGCCACGTGGCCGAGCCGGGCGGGGGAGCGTGGCGCGACGAGAACGCCGACGTCGGCCTCGGTACGTCCGGCAGTGGGGACGTCCTCGCCGGCATCATGGCCGGCTTGCTGGCCCGTGGCGCCGAACCCGCCCAAGCGGCGTGCTGGGGGACGTACGTGCACGCCATGGCGGGCCAACGGCTCGTCACCCGCATGGGGCGAACGGGCTACCTCGCGCGCGAGCTCGTCGACGAGGTCGCGGCGACCATCGCGATGGTCTAGGGCGTGTCCCTAGGTGAGGTGGTCGTACTCGCCGTCGACCCAGGCCGCGTGCCGCTGCGCCGAGCGGTGCACGATCGCCTTGGCGTCCGCCTCGATGGCGTTGTCGAAGTTGCCGTAGAGCCGGTCGTAGTCGAACCGGTCGACGTGCTCGGCGACCCGCTTGACGACAGCCCCTGACAGCGGCAGCCGGTTGGGATAGCTCCGCATGAAGCTGACCGACGTACGGTCCGGGTTGGCGAAGATCGTGTCTCCGGTGAGGAGCACCCCACGTCCGTCGGCACCGGCCTGCCAGTGCGCGACGGCGCTGCCCGGGAAGTGCCCACCGGGCTGGCTCAGCGTGACGCCGGGGAGGATCTCGAGATCGCCGGACCACGTCTCGATCACCGGGTCAGGGCGCGCGACCCATTCGCGGTCGGCCTCGGCGACCAGGACCGGGGCGCCGCCGAGCATCCGGCTCCACTCGACCTGCACGCCGTACATGTGCGGGTGGCTCGCCACGATCGCGCGTACGTCCCCGAGCGCGCGCACGCGGTCGGCGATGTCGGCGTCGACGTAGCCGACCGGGTCCCACAGGAGGTTGCCGGCAGGCGTACGCAGGAGCTTGGACTGCTGCCCGATGCCGGTCGACGGTGTCGTGGTGATCGCGTGGAGGTCGGGCTCAAGATCGGCGATCACGGCGTGGTGCCCGTCGGCGGACAGCTCTTCCAGGGTGGTCCACAGCTGTCCCTCGGCCGGCACCCACTGCCGCTCGTCGGCGCAGATCGCGCACACCTCGACCTTCGCGGCATGCTCGACGGCGCAGGTCTGACAGATCACGAAGTCGCTCATGGACCCACCGTAGGACACCACCCGGACACCCGTTCAGGCGTGCAATTGGCCCGCACGAACCATCGAATTCTGTCCTTGTCCGGCACTACGCTCCTGAATGTCCCGCTTTTTCCTTGGAATTCCACTCCATCCACAGGGAGACCCCATGTCCGACAGCACGTCCACCGCCGGGTCGGGAACGCCGTCCGAGGCGCTCGATCCCAAACGCTGGCTCGCACTCGGCGTGATCGCCGTGGCGCAGCTGATGATCATCCTCGATGCGTCGATCGTCAACATCGCGCTGCCATCGGCCCAGAAGGACCTCCACATCACCGACGCCGACCGGCAGTGGGTCGTCACGGCCTACACGCTGGCCTTCGGCGGGCTCCTGCTGCTGGGTGGTCGCATCGCCGACTACACCGGGCGCAAACGCACGTTCATCATCGGGCTGATCGGCTTCGCGGGCGCCTCGGCGTTGGGCGGAGTCGCCTCGACCGCCGGCCTGCTCTATGCCGCCAGAGGACTGCAGGGCGCGTTCGCCGCGCTCCTGGCGCCGGCCGCGCTCTCGTTGATCTCGGTCACGTTCTCCCTGCCCAAGGAGCGCGCCACGGCGTTCGGTGTCTTCGGGGCGATCTCCGGTGGTGGCGCCGCGATCGGCCTGATCGTCGGCGGAGTCCTGACCGAGTACGCCTCGTGGCGCTGGTGCCTGGGCGTCAACGTCCCCATCGCGCTTGCCACGGCCGTCGCCGCGACGAGGGTCGTCAAGGAGAGCAAGGCCCACGGCAACACCAAGTACGACATCCCCGGCGCCGTCCTGGTGTCCCTCGGTCTGGTGTCGCTGGTCTACGGCTTCACCCAGGCGGCCAAGTACAAGGATCCAGGCAAGAGCAACGAGGTCCAGGGCTGGACCGACCCGTCCACCCTCACGTTCCTGGCTGTCGCCGTCGTGCTCCTGATCGCGTTCATCGTCTGGGAGCGGCGCACCACCACACCGCTGCTGCCGTTGTGGGTCGCGCTCGACCGCAACCGTGGCGGCTCCTACCTCGTGTTCTTCTTCGTCGGTGCCGGACTGTTCGCCATGTTCCTGTTCATGACGTTCTACTTCCAGATCACGATGGGCTACACGCCGCTGGAGTCCGGGTTCGCGTTCCTGCCCTTCAGCCTCGGCGTCATCGGGGCTGCGGGCTTCGTCTCCAACCTGTTGCCACGCATCGGTCCGATGCCGATCATGATCCCGGGCCTGGCGCTGGCGATCGCCGGCATGCTGATGCTGACGCAGATCACGGCCGACACGTCCTACTGGGGATACGTCCTGCCGTCGCTGCTGCTGATGAGCATCGGCATGGCGGGCGTCTTCATCACCGCGTCCAGCACCTCGCTCGTCGGGATCGGCACGCATGACGCCGGCGTCGCGAGCGCGCTGCTCAACACGTCCCAGCAGGTCGGCGGCTCGCTCGGCACCGCCCTGCTCAACACGCTCTACGCGGGCGCCGTCACCGCCTATTTCGCGGACCACCTCGGTGAGTCCCCGAAGGCAGCCGGAGGCCACGCGCTGGTCCACGGCTACCACGTCGCGTTCTTCTGGGGCGCGATGCTGCTGACGGTCTCGTTGCTGGTGGCGGTGTTCGTGATGAACGCCAAGAAGGAGGACGTGCCGGCCGACGTCGTCGCGCCGGCCTGATCGGCCTCAGCTAGGCGGACGCCGGTGCGGGGACGGGTTCCCTGCGCCGGGCCAGCCGCGCTCGCACGTACGTGTCGGCCTTCAACGACACCCAGAGCAGGGCGATGGCGACGATGCCGTCGAGCCACCAGTGATGCCCGGTGGCCGCGACGACGAAGATCGTGACCGGCAGGTGCAGCACGATGAGCCAGCGCCACTTGCTCGTGGTCACCGAGAACACACCCAGTGCGACGACAGCAGCCCAGCCGACGTGGATCGACGGCATCGCGGCGAACTGGTCGGAGATCCCGGTGCCGACGTCGCCGTAGACGTCGAAGCCGTGCTTGTCGGAGAGGTCGACGAAGCCGAGCTCCTGCACGAACCGCGGCGGTGCCACGCGGATGAACCGGATGATCAGGCAGAACGCGGTGAGCCCGGCGAGGCCGTTGCGCCAGTGCGGGTACTGGTCGCGGTGGCGGATGAACAGCCAGACCAGGAAGACGAGCAGCGCCGGCACGTGCACCGTCGCGTAGTAGTCGTTGGTCGCGGCGGCGAGCCAGTCGTAGTGCACGACGAAGTGCTGCATCGAGATCTCGGTCGGCAGGTGCAGGAAGTTCTGCAGGTCGTCGATCGCCTCGGCGCGTTCCATCGCGCCTTCGGGGTGAGTGAAGGGCAGCTCGCGCGCCAACCGCCACACCGCGTAGAGGGCCGAGATCAGGGCGAACTCGCTGAACGCCGGCATCAGCGCGTTGCGCACGCGGCTGGCGGGCAGCGCCCGGAGGATGAGCCAGGCGACGAGGCTCGCCGCCGAGGCGATCGCTGCCTGGTCCCAGGTGGCCCAGCTCATGGGAGCTGACGGGTTGTCGCACGGATCACGAGATGATCTTACGGACGCCTGTGCGATCGTAGGTGCCGACTCTGGATCACCTTGCGTCTGAAATCAGGAGAAGGACCGTTCATGGATGTGAAGAACTCCGTCGCCCTCGTCACCGGGGGCGCCTCAGGGCTGGGCCTCGCGACCGTCGAGGCGCTCGTCGATGCCGGCGCCAAGGCCGTCATCCTCGACCTCCCCGGCTCACCCGGCGCCGACGTCGCAGAGCGTCTCGGCGACTCCGTACGCTTCGCCGCCGCCGACGTGCGCGACGAGGCCGCCGTCAACGAGGCGCTCGACGTGGCTGCGGAGCTCGGCGACCTGCGGGTCGCGGTCAACTGCGCCGGCACGGGCGATGCCATCAAGACGGTCGGCAAGCAGGGGCCCTACCCGCTCGACAAGTTCCAGCGCATCATCGAGATCAACCTGATCGGCACGTTCAACGTCCTGCGCCTGGCAGCCGCGCGCATGGCCGCGCTCGAGCCGATCGGCGAGGAGCGCGGGGTCATCATCAACACCGCGTCGGTCGCCGCGTTCGACGGACAGATGGGGCAGGCTGCCTATTCGGCCTCCAAGGGTGGCGTCGTGGGCATGACCCTCCCGATCGCCCGCGACCTCGCGTCGATCGGCATCCGCGTCATGACGATCGCACCAGGCCTGTTCGACACCCCGCTGCTCGCGTCGCTGCCCGAGGACGCCCGCGCGTCGCTCGGCAAGCAGGTGCCGCACCCCAGCCGGCTCGGCGATCCTGCGGAGTACGGCGCCCTCGCCGCGCACATCGTGGCCAACCCCATGCTCAACGGTGAGACGATCCGGCTCGACGGTGCGATCCGCATGGCACCGCGCTGACGGTCACCGGGTGGTGGGTTTCACCCGGCGTGCACCGGGCGTCGAGCGTACGGTCGGGGCATGCCGCAGCTCACCCGGTGGAACGTCGGCGTCGCGATCGGCGTGCCGCTGGCGATCGCGTTGCTCGGTCTGACGCATCCCGCTCACCTGACGCTCGACGACGCGCGACGGTGGCGTGACCTCCACGTCGTCCTGCTGCCGTTGTTCCCGCTGCTCGGTCTCGCGCCGTGGCTCGTGGCTCGCAGCGTGGATCGGACGTACGGCATGGTGGCCGCGGCGCTCGGGTACGTCTACGCGTGCTTCTACACCGCGCTCGACGTGCTGGCGGGCATCGGCGCCGGAGGACTGAAGCTGGCACACGACCGTGGCGGCTTCGGCGTGGTCTTCCGGCTCGCCTCCGACCTGGGCCAGATCGGGTCGATCGCGCTCATCGGGGCGTCAGCTCTCGCCTGCGGCTGCGCGCTTCGGGCTGCCGGCTGGGCCGCCGCTCCTGGGACGGTGCTCGTCCTGGCCGGCGACTTCGGGTTCATGCAGGAGCATGTCTACTGGCCGGGCGGCGGGCTCTCGATGCTGGCGATCGCCGCGGGCTGGGGGACGATCGTCTGGGCGATGCGACGGGACGCGCTGACGGTCAGACCGGCAGCAGCCGGGTGATGAACTTCGTCAGCTGATCGACGTTGCAGCACTCGTGCATCTCGACCACGTCGGCGTACATCGGTGCGATCGAGTCGCCGAGCCCCCAGCGCATCGAGTGCTCGGGGTTGAGCCAGAACGTACGCCGGGCGCGCTGGTTGATCTCGTGCAGCGCGCCGAGGTTGGGGTCCTGGTTGTTGTTGCGGGCATCACCGAGGATCAGCACGGCGGTACGCGGGCCGATCGCCCTCATGTGATCGGCGTGGAAGTCGGCGAACGCCTCGCCGTAGTCGCTGCTGGTGTGCCACTTGGTGATGCGGGCCTCGCGCGCGATCCGGCTCGCGAGGTCGTCACCGCCGTCCTTGACGAGGTCGGTCACCTCGGCCATCGCGTTGACGAACGCGAACACCCGCACCTTGCTGAACTGGCCGCTGAGTGCCTGCACGAGGTGCATCGTGAAGCTCGAGAAACCCGAGACCGAGCCCGACACGTCGCACAGCAGGACGAGCTCGGGTCGCGACGGGTGCGGCTTGGCGTACACGGGACGGATCGGCACGCCACCGGTCGACATCGAGCGGCGCAACGTGCGACGGATGTCGATGCGGCCACGGCTGGCCTTGCGTCGGCGTGCGGCCAACCGGGTGGCGAGCTTGCGCGACAGCGACCGCACGATGCGGCCGAGCTCCTCGAGCTGCTGCTGGTTGGCGCTGAGGAAGTCGATGCGGTCGCTGCCGGTACGCACCGCGTGTCGCGTGACGACCTCACGGCCGCGCAGCTCCGCCGTCCGCCGTCGTGCCTCGCTCGCGACCATGGCGCGGAAGCGGTCGATGTTGTTGCGCACCTCGTCGCGCTCGAGGCGGTCGGTGAACCCGCCGCCCTGTCCCTCGCCTCCACCTTGTCCCTGGCCCTGACCACCGCCGCCCTCGCCGCGCTGACCCAGAGCCTGCACCAGCAACGTCTGCGGCCTCAGTCGCTCCAGCGTCTGGTAGGCGGACCACCCGCCCGTCGGCGTGCCCTCGGTGCCGACGCCTCCGAGCAGGTCGACCGCGATCTCGGCGACCTGCTCGAGCGCCCGCAGGTCGTTCTCGGCGAGCGCCATGGCCAGCAGGTCCCTGAGGTCGTCGAGATCGAAGTCCTCGTCGGTCTCGCGAGCGGCCTGTGGTGCGCCGACGCCGGCCGGGAAGAACAGGTCGAACGTCATGTCGAAGACGTCGCGCTGACCCCCACGGCGTACGAGCGCCGACGCGAGGCCCTCGCGCAGCTGCGACCGATCGCTCATGCCCAGCACCTCGACCACGGCTGCCGCGTCGACCGTCTCGCTGGTGCCGGCCGGGATGCCCTTGGTGCGCAGCGCGGCGACGAACTCGACGAGTCGGCCGGCGACGTCCTGCGCCACCGGTTCGCCGACTCGCGCCTCGTTCATGACGCGCCCAGCACCTCGTCGAGGTCGAGCCGCGAGGTGGCCTTCTCGAGGTCGTCCTGGTGCTTGAGGATGACTCCGAGGCTCTCCTTGACGACCTGGTCGTCGAGGATGTCGGCGCCGAGGGCCACGAGCGTGCGGGCCCAGTCGATCGTCTCCGAGACCGACGGCGCCTTGCGCAGCGGCATCGTCCTCAGCGCGTTGATGACCCGCACCAGCGAGTCGCCCAGCGTCGCGTCGAGCTCGGGCACCTTCAGGCGTACGATCGCCTGCTCGAGCTCGGCATCGGGGAAGTCGATGTGCAGGAACAGGCACCGGCGGCGCAGCGCCTCGGAGAGCTCACGGGTGGCGTTGGAGGTCAGCACGACGAACGGCCGGCTGGTCGCCGTGATCGTGCCGAGCTCGGGCACGGTGATCTGGAAGTCGCCGAGCACCTCCAGCAACAGCCCCTCGATCTCGACGTCCGCCTTGTCGGTCTCGTCGATCAGCAGGACGGTCGGGCCCTCGTTGCGGATCGCGGTGAGCAACGGGCGGGCGAGCAGGAACTCCTCGCTGAAGATGTCGTTGCGCGCCTCGTCCCACGTCTCGTCCTTGCCCGCCGTGATGCGCAGCAGCTGCTTGGCGTGGTTCCACTCGTAGATCGCGCGAGCCTCGTCGACGCCCTCGTAGCACTGCAGGCGTACGAGATCGGCTCCGCAGGCCTGCGCCACCGCGCTCGACAGGGCGGTCTTGCCGACACCTGCCGGGCCCTCGACGAGCAACGGCTTGCCCAGCTCGCTGGCCAGGAAGACGGTGGTGGCGACGGCGTCGGAGGCCAGATAGCCCGCAGCGGCGAGCTTCTCCTTGACGTCGTCGATCGAGGTGAACGGCATGGTGCGCATGCCTACGATGATGCCGTGGCCCTCTTCGAGATCGTGCGCGAGGTGCATCTGCCGCCCGATGAGGCGTGGCGCCGCCTCACCGACTGGGAGCAGCACGGTCGCCACGTGCCGCTCACCCGCATCGTCCGGACCGATCGGGGATTCATCGCCCGCACGGGCTTCTGGCGGCTCACGTTCGACGATCCGATGGACATCACGGAGTGGCGCGAGCCGTCGTTCTGCCGCCTGGAGAAGCGCGGCCGGGTCGTGACGGGGTGGGCCGAGGTGCAGGTCGAGGCCGTGCCGGCCGGCAGCCGGGTGACCTGGCGTGAGGACCTCCACGTGCGGGGCGTGCCGCGTGCGCTCGACGGGCTGACCCGGGCGGTCAGCACGCGCGTCTTCTCGCGCGTCGTCGACCGGCTGCTCGCCTAGCGGACGGCGCGCAGGACCAGGTGGGTCGCCAGCGAGGACGACCGCGACGACACCGTCTCGAACGTCGGCGGCGGGGTCCCGATGCCCTCGAACAGGCGTAGTCCGCCACCCAGCAGCAGGTGCGCGATGCTCAGCCGGATCTCGTCGACGAGCCCGGTCGAGAGGTACTGGCGGATCACGCCGGGCCCGCCCATCAGCAGCACGTCCCGCTCCCCGGCCAGCTCGCGCGCGCGGGCGAGTGCGGGCTTGATGCCCGAGACGTACGTGAAGGTGCCCGAGGTCATCGGCCGGTCCGGGAGCTCCTCGTGGGTCAGCACGACGGTCGGCAGCGGGAACGGCACGTCACCCCAGTGCGGGATCCCGAGATCGTGCATCACCCGGCCCACGAGGCACGCCCCGATGCCACCCGACAGGCTCTCGGCGACGGCCTTGTCGGTGTCGTCGCCCTCGAACAGCCACTCGTGCAGCGCTTCGCCGCCGACTCCCATGGCGTTCTCCATGCTCACGTCGGGGCCTGTGGCGTACCCGTCCAGCGAGATGGTCATGAACATGACGAGCGAGCTCATGGGCGGGCCTCCGGTCGACGGCGTCGTGCGTAGGATCACCGTATGGGGTACTCGCCGGAATCCGAAGCACTCGACATCTGCCGCGACCTGATCAGGATCGACACCTCCAACTACGGTGACGACTCGGGTCCGGGGGAGCGCAAGGCCGCCGAGTACGTCGCCGGCTCGCTCGCCGAGGTCGGCATCGAGTCGCAGATCTTCGAGTCCGAGTCGGGTCGGGCGAGCGTCGTCGCCCGCTGGGGCAACCAGGACTCGCCGCGCCCCGGCCTGCTGATCCACGGCCACCTCGACGTCGTACCGGCGCGGGGGAGCGACTGGCAGGTCGACCCGTTCGCCGCAGAGGTCGTCGACGGCTACCTGTTCGGCCGCGGTGCGGTCGACATGAAGGACTTCGACGCGATGCTGCTGTCGGTCGTACGCGCCCGGCAGCGCGCCGGCGCGATCCCCGACCGGCCCATCACGCTGGTCTTCACCGCCGACGAGGAGGCCGGCGGCGTGCTCGGGGCGCACTGGATGGTCGAGCACCACCCTGAGCTGTTCGAGGGCTGCACCGAGGCGATCGGGGAGGTCGGCGGGTTCTCGACCGAGGTCGGTGGCAAGCGCCTCTAT
This sequence comes from Aeromicrobium sp. Root236, assembly GCF_001428805.1. Taxonomy (NCBI): domain Bacteria; kingdom Bacillati; phylum Actinomycetota; class Actinomycetes; order Propionibacteriales; family Nocardioidaceae; genus Aeromicrobium; species Aeromicrobium sp. Root236. The sequence goes on from NZ_LMIS01000001.1 coordinate 469,286, forward strand.
CTCATCGAGTCCGGCGAGAAGGGCATCGCGTGGATGCGCCTGCGAGCCCGCGGGACCGCAGGGCATGGCTCGATGCGCAACGACGACAACGCCGTCACGCACCTCGCGCAGGCGCTCGTGACGCTGGGGGAGCACCAGTGGCCCGACGAGCCCGGTCCCTCGATGGAGCTGCTGCTGGCCAAGGTGCGGGAGCTGACCGGCAAGGAGGGCACCGCCGACGAGCTGCTCGAGCAGTTCGGCCCCGCCATCCGCATGATCGGCGCCGGCATGCGCAACACGACGAACGCCACGATGCTGGAAGCGGGCTACAAGCACAACGTGGTGCCCGGCGAGGCGATCGCGTACGTCGACGGGCGCTACCTGCCCGGCCATGCCGACTCGTTCGTGCCGGCCGTCCAGGAGATCGTGGGCGCCAACGTGACCGTCGAGACGCACATCACGGACGCGGCGCTGGAGTACGCGTTCAAGGGCGACCTGGTCGATGCGATGACCGTGGCGCTGCACAGCCAGGACCCCGACGCGCACATCGCACCGTTCCTCATGTCCGGCGGCACCGACGCCAAGGCGTGGCACAAGCTGGGCATCACGTCGTACGGCTTCACGCCGCTCCGGCTCCCGGCCGACCTCGACTTCACGGCGCTGTTCCACGGCGTCGACGAGCGCGTGCCGGTCGAGGCGCTGGAGTTCGGCTCCCGCGTCTTCGACGAGTTCCTGAACCTGGTCTAGCGGGTCAGAGCGTGCTGCGCATGCGGATGATCTTGCGGCGCAGGACGACCGTCCGCTGCCCGGTGCCGTCCTTGCGCAATCGGTCGAGCTCCCACCCCTGATACTCCGCGGCGTCGGTCAGCATGCGGCACACCGCCGTACGCGACTTGGTGCGGTCGATCGTGAGGTTCCAGAACTCGTACTCGATCATTGACTCACCTCTCATCTTGCACTGTCCGACACGTCGTCGAGGGCCTGCACGATCTCGGGCGGCAGCTCGAGGTCTTCCGACGCCAGGTTCTCCTGCAGCTGTGATGTCGTACGTGCCCCGACGATCGCCGACGCAACCCCGGGACGGGCCAGCAGCCAGGCGAGCGCCACATGGGCGATCGTGACGTCGAGACCCTCGGAGGCGCGCGCGAGCGCCTCGACGACCGCCGACTTCTGCGGAGTGAGGTACTTGGCGACGAACGCCTCCCACGCCGGGTCGGCAGCACGCGAGTCCGACGGCACGCCACCGCGATACTTGCCGGTCAGCACGCCGCGGCCGAGCGGTGACCAGGCCAGCACGCCCATCCCGAGATGCCGTGCGGCCGGCAGGACCTCGTCCTCGGCCTCACGGCGTACGAGGGAGTACTCGACCTGTGTGCTGATCAGGGGAAGCGCGTCGGCACGCTCCGCGAGCCAGGTGTGCGCCAGTGCGGTCTGCCAGCCGGCGTAGTTGGAGATGCCGACGTAGCGCGTGCGCCCCGTCCGTACGGCGTGCTCGAGCGTGCCGAGCGTCTCCTCGATCGGTGTCTCTGCGTCCCACGTGTGGATCTGCCACAGGTCGAGGTGATCCGTGCCGAGCTGGCGCAACGACAGGTCGAGCTGGTCGAGCAACGTGCGGCGCGAGCTGTCGCGGTCGATGCGGTCGCCGCGCTTGATCAACCCGGCCTTGCCGGCCAGCACGATGCGGCCACGTACGTCGGCCTTGTTGATGAGGGTGCCGAGCAGCTCCTCGCACGCACCGTCGCCGTAGATCGGTGCCGTGTCGACCAACGTGCCGCCTGCGTCGAGGAACGTCGACAGCTGCTCCTCGGCGTCGTACGCGTCGACGGCGGTGCCCCACGTCATGGTGCCGAGCGCGAGCCGTGACACTTCCAGCCCCGATGCACCAACGCGGCGATACTGCATGCCGCAAGGCTAGTCGGACGGGTGAAGGCAGCCCGGTAGGCTCGCACAGTGGATTTCCTCCGTGCCGTGGTCCTGGGTCTGCTTCAGGGCCTGACCGAGTTCCTGCCCATCTCCAGCAGCGCGCATCTCGCGATCTTCCCCAAGTTCTTCGGGTGGGACGATCCGGGCGCCGCGTTCACGGCGGTGATCCAGATCGGCACCGAGCTCGCGGTGGTGATCTACTTCTGGCGTGACATCGTCACGATCGCCTCCGGGTGGATCCGCGGCCTGTTCAGCGCGAGCGCCCGCGAAGCCCTCGAGTGGCGCATGGGCTGGTTCGTCATCATCGGCTCCGTGCCGATCGTGATCCTCGGCCTGTTGTTCCAGGACTCGATCAAGCACGAGTTCCGTCGGGTCGCCCTGATCGCCGTCGCGCTGATCGTCTTCGGCCTGATCCTCGGGTTCGCCGAGCGCTGGGGCCTCAAGAACCGCCCGATCGAGAAGCTCACGACCCGCGACGCGGTCCTGTTCGGCCTCGCCCAGGCGTGCGCGCTGTTCCCGGGTGTCTCGCGCTCCGGCGGCACGATCAGCATGGGACTGCTGCTCGGTTACGAGCGCCGCGCGGCCACCCGCTACGCGTTCCTGCTGGCGATCCCCGCGGTGCTGGGCGCCGGCATCTACAACCTCAAGGACATCCCGGACCAGGCCAACGCGTACGGCCCCGGTCCCACGATCGTCGCGACCGTCGTGTCGTTCGTCGTCGGCCTCGCCGTGATCCACTGGCTGCTGGAGTACGTCAGCCGCAAGTCGTACACGCCGTTCGTCATCTACCGCGTCGCGCTCGGCGTGCTGGTGCTCGCCCTCGTGGTCACCGGCGTCATGACCTCGACCGTGACCGTCAGCTGATCCCGCGATTCGTGGAGTTAAAGGCGGTACACGCGCCTTTTAGCGCCTGTAGCTTCACGAATCGCGGGGGTCCGCTCAGAGCCAGCCGGACTTCTTGAAGCGGCGGTAGATGTAGAGGCACAGCCCGCCGATCACCCCGACGCAGATCGGGTAGCCGTACGTCCAGGTGAGCTCCGGCATGTGCTCGAAGTTCATGCCGTAGATGCCGGCGATCGCGGTCGGTACGGCGAAGATCGTCGCACCGGCGGTGAGCTTGCGCATGTCCTCGTTCTGCTGGACGCTCAGCTGCGCCAGGTGAGCCTGCAGCGCGTTGTCGAGCAGGTGGTCGATCGAGTCGATCGCTTCAGCGGCTCGCGCGAGGTGGTCGCCGATGTCGCGGAAGTACGGTCGCGCGTTCTCGGGCATCGAGCCCTGCGCGAACCGCAGGATCGGCTCCTTGAGCGGCAGCACCGCGCGACGGAACTCCAGGGTCTCGCGCTTGAGCCGGTAGATGCGGGTCGAGTCGTTGGACCGCTCCGCGGAGAACACCGAGGTCTCGACCTCCTGCACGTCGATCTCGAGCTCCCTGGCGACGGCCTCGTAGTGGTCCACGATGTTGTCGACGACGGCGTACAACGCAGCCGTCGGCCCGTGCGAGAGCGGCTCGATCATGGTCTCCGCAGCGCGCCGGGCCTCCTTGAGGGTGGGCCCGCCGTGTCGCACCGTCAGCAGGAAGTTCGAGCCGAGGAAGATGTTGACCTCGTGCGTCCGGATGTCGTCGTCGCTGTAGGCCACCGTGCGGATCGACATGAACAGGTGGTCCTCGTAGCGCTCGACCTTGGGCCGCTGGTGCGCCTCGAGGGCGTCCTCGACGGCCAGCGGATGCAGCCGCAGCGACTCCGCGACGCGATGCATCTCGTCGGTCGTCGGGTTGCCGATGCCGATCCAGAGGAAGTCGTCCTCCCCGAGGCCGGCCAAGGCGGCGTCGAGCGAGTGCTTGTCATCCTTGGTCGACTCACGAATTCCGTCGCGATAGACCGCGCAGTCGATGATCACGACGTCATTCTGCCCCCGGTCTCAACGGGTGACGCCGTCGACAGGCCGCAGCCAGCCAGCCGATACGCTCGCCTCATGCGCAGCTGGTCACGTCCCGACGTCCCGTCACTCGGCGATCTCGGACTCGGTGAAGGGCCGGTCGTGCGCGTCCACGACACCGCATCGGGCGAGGTACGCCCGAGCGACCCGGCGGGTTCGGCCCGGATGTACGTCTGTGGCATCACGCCGTACGACGCGACGCACATGGGTCACGCCTCGACCTACCTGGCGTTCGACCTGCTCCAGCGGGTGTGGCTCGACCACGGTATCGACGTCGACTACACGCAGAACGTCACGGACGTCGACGATCCGCTGATCGAGCGGGCGCAGGCGACCGGCGTCGAGTGGTCCGACCTCGCGGCACAGGAGATCGAGCTGTTCCGTCAGGACATGACCGCGCTGAGGATCATCCCGCCGGCCAACTATGTCGGCGCGGTGGAGACGATCGACCTGGTCGTGGACCTCATCGACAAGCTGCACCGGGCGGGATCGGTCTATCAGGTCGACGACGACCTCTACTTCGATGTGCATGCCGACGCCGGCTTCGGCAGCGTGTCCGGACTCGACGAGGCCGAGATGCTCCGCATCTTCCCCGAGCGCGGGGGAGACCCCGACCGGCCGGGCAAGAAGCACCCGCTGGACTGTCTGCTCTGGCAGGCCGAGCGACCCGGTGAGCCGTCCTGGGAGACCCGCCTCGGCAAGGGCCGGCCGGGCTGGCACGTCGAGTGCGCCGCGATCGCGCTGAAGCACCTCGGCGTCAGGTTCGACGTCCAGGGCGGAGGATCCGACCTGGTGTTCCCGCACCACGAGATGTCCGCGTCAGAAGCCACCGTCGTGACGCACGAGCCGTTCGCCGAGGCGTACGTCCACGCCGGCATGGTCGGCTTCGAGGGCGAGAAGATGTCGAAGTCCAAGGGCAACCTCGTGCTCGTCTCGCAGCTCCGTGCCGACGGCCGCGACCCCATGGCGATCCGGCTGGCTCTCCTGGCGCACCACTACCGCAGCGACTGGGAGTGGTTCGACGACGAGATCACCAAGGCCGAGGCCCGCCTCGCGACCTGGCGTGACGCGGTCAGTCGTACGCTCGCGCCGTCAGGCACCGAGGTGCTGAAGGCCGTACGCGCTGCGCTCGCCGACGACCTCGACGCGCCGACGGCCCTTGCGGCGATCGACGCCTGGGCTGCCGACGACGCGGCCGCCGACCCGCAGGCCGGTCGCACCGTACGCACCGCCGTCGACGCCTTGCTCGGCGTGGCGTTGTGATGCGTCGCCCGTCGAAGGAGGAGCTCGACATCCTGCGGTGGGTCACGACCGCCGCACTGGCCGTGGTCTACATGTTCACCGGCTTCTGGCCCGCCCTCGTGGTGGGCGTCATCGTGCTCTGGCTGCCCGGGCTGATCAAGGTCGGGGCGTCGTTCCGCGACGGTCTCCGCGGACCGCGCTGAGCCCCTAGCCTTCTGCCTGCATCCGTTCGAGGACCTCGGGCCATTCCTCGGGAGAGACGGTGACCGGCGTCTGCAGCAGCCACTGCACCCCGAACGGATCGCGTACGCGCCCACCGCGAGCCCCGTACGCCTGGTCAGCGACAGGGAAGATGATCTCGGCGCCTGCATCGACCATCGCGGCTGCGACGGCGTCCGGCTCTGGTGTGACGACGTCAAGGATCGAACCGGGCGTCTGGGCGGTCGCTGCCGGGTCGGTGTCGTCGGCGTCCTTGAGCGTGACGCTGCAGCCGAAGACCTCCAGCTCAGCGAACACGATGCGATCTCCGACCGGATAGCTGCTGATCAGCTCCGCGCCGAGGACGTCCCGATAGAAGTCGATCGCCGCAGCAGCATCCGACACGACGAGCTTGGGCCGGATCGTGTTGTCACCCATGCGGCCAGTTTTGCACGGGCCTCGGACGTCCTGCACCGCCCCAGACCCGGACGGACACCAAAACGTAGCCTCGCCCAGGCGTCGTTCGTGCACACGAGAGACAGCTGGTCTGCAAGGATCGCCGAATGAAGAGGACCGCGTGCGTGATCGCCTGCATCGCCGTCCTGGCCGCAGGCTGCGGATCGTCCGACAACGGCAGCGACGCTCAGACGAAGCCGGCCGCCGGACTCGCATCGACCGTCACCCAGGATGGCGTGTACGCCGTCGGCAAGGACATCAAGCCTGGCGTATACACCGCCAAGGGCGAGTGCGCGGCGTACACGGCTTCCTCGGCGGACTTCGACATCATGGACGACAACGCCGACGACGACGCCTACATCAGCGGCTCCATGCGGGTCGGCGACGTCCAACGCATCGAGCTGCACGACGGGGAGTTCTTCACCAGTCGGTCCTGCAGCGCGTGGACGCGCGAAGCCAGCTCGAAGGCGGCTAGCGCGGACCCGGCGACGCTGGCGGGCGGATGCGAGATCCTCATGGGCAAGGGCAAGGTTGCGCAAGCGGCGCTGGGGTTCACCGGCAAGAAGGAGTCAGCGGCCGACAAGGCGTCCCGTGGCAGGCTCCAGGACCAGCTGTTCACGGTCGTGGGCGCCAACAACCCAAAGCTCGCGGACCCTGCCGGTCAGCTCGTCGACTTCCTCGACGATCCAGCTGCCTATCTCGACGACGACGGCAAGGTCGGGTCCACGGTCCTGCGTGCGTTCTCAGACATCCAGAAGGCCTGCGCCCACCAATCGAACTAGCGGGACCTATTCCGGGTCGTCGTTGCGACGGCGCAGGTAGCGCTCGAACTCGCGGGCGATCGCGTCGCCGGAGGCCTCGGGCAGGTCGCTCGTGTCCCGCTCGTTCTCGAGCGCCTCGACGTACTCGGCGATCTCCTCGTCACGCGACGTCAGGTCCTCGGCGCCCCGCTGCCACGCGTCGGTCATCTCGACAAGGACGCCCTGGGGGAGCGGCAGGCCCATCGCGTCCTCGATCGCGCCGAGCAGCGCCAGGGTGGCCTTGGGGCACGGCGGCTCTGCGAGGTAGTGCGGGACCGCGGCCCACAGTGACGCCGAGGCGATGCCTTCCTGGGACGCCATCTCGTTGAGGACCGACGTGATGCCCACGGGTCCCGAATACGTCGAGGGGAGCAACGACATGCGCTCCATCAGCACCGGATCCGTCGTCGAGCCGCTGACCGGCACCGGGCGGGTGTGCGGCGAGTCCGCGAGCAGGGCGCCCAAGGTGATCAGCTCGGTGACCCCGGCGAGCTTCGCCACGCCGAGCACGGTCGAGCAGAACGCCTTCCAGCGGAAGTTGGGCTCGGGAGCGCGCAGCAGCAGCACATCACGCTCTCCACGCCGGGGACGGGCGTGATAGATCATCGGCGCGGGCCACGTGATCAACCGGTCGCCGTCGTCACCGTTGTGGACCTGCGGCCGGTGCACCTGGAAGTCGTAGTAGTCCTCAGGGTCCAGCTCGATCAGCAGCTCGGCGTCCCACTCCTCGATGAGGTGGTCGACGGTGCCCGACGCGGCATCGGCGGCGTCGTTCCACCCCTCGAAGGCAGCCACCATCCACGGGTCTCGGAGCTGCGGGATGTCGGGGCTGGAGGTCACTCCTTCAGCCTAGCCCGCGCACGCCTCACTCGTTCTCCGTGCGGTAGCCGAGGTTGGGCGACAGCCACTTCTCGGCCTCGTCGACGCTCCAGCCCTTGCGCTCGGCGTAGTCCTCGACCTGGTCGCGGCCGATCCGCCCGAGCACGAAGTACTGCGAGTCCGGGTGGGAGAAGTAGAGCCCGCTCACGGCAGCACCGGGCCACATGGCCATGCTCTCGGTCAGCTCGATGCCGGCGTTGGCCTCCACGTCGAGCAGCTCCCAGATCGTCTGCTTCTCGGTGTGCTCCGGGCACGCGGGGTAGCCCGGCGCCGGGCGAATGCCGGCGTACTTCTCCTTGATGAGCTCCTCGTTGCTGAGTGCCTCGTTGGGAGCGTGCGCCCAGAACTCCTTGCGTACGCGCTCGTGCAAACGCTCGGCGAAGGCCTCGGCCAGGCGGTCGGCGAGGGACTCGAGCAGGATCGCGTTGTAGTCGTCGAGATCCTTCTTGAACTCCATGATCTTGTCGGTGATCCCGTGCCCCGCGGTGACCGCGAACGCGCCGACGTAGTCACGAAGGCCCGTGTCCTTGGGCGCCACGAAGTCGGCCAGCGACTTGCGGGCCGAACCTTCACGCCCCTCGGTCTGCTGGCGCAGCTGGTGCAGCACGGTCCTGACCTCCGACCGCGACTCGTCGGTGTAGACCTCGATGTCGTCGCCGGCGACCTGGTTGGCCGGGAACAGGCCGAACACGCCGTTGGCGCGGATCCACTTCTCGTCGATGATCCGGTCGAGCATCGCCTGCGCGTCGTCGAAGAGCTTGCGCGCGGTCTCGCCGGTCGCCGGGTTGTTGAGGATGTCGGGGTAGCGCCCCTTCATCTCCCACGAGCTGAAGAACGGCTGCCAGTCGATGTACTTGCGCAGCTCGTCGAGCGAGTAGTCCGTGAACGTCTTGACGAACTGCGTCGGCTCACCCGAGTGGTGGTAGTCGTCGGTGTGCGAGTCCCTGGCCTGCTGCGTCAGCATGCGCGGACGCGGCGGGGTGTAGTCGCTCCAGTCGATCGGCGTCGCCTTGGCGCGGGCAGCAGCGATCGGCAGCAGCTTGCGGGTGTCCTGACGGGCGGCATGGCGCTCACGCAGCTCGGCGTAGTCGGCCTCCGTGTCGGCCAGCAGCTTGGGCCGCTGCTCGTCGGAGAGCAGCGCGGCGACGACGGGCACCGAGCGCGACGCGTCCTTCACCCAGATGACCGGGCCGTGATACTTCTGCGCCACCTTGACGGCGGTGTGGGCCCGCGACGTCGTGGCGCCACCGATCATGAGCGGGATGTCGAACCCCTGCCGCTCCATCTCGGCGGCGAAGTTGACCATCTCGTCGAGCGACGGCGTGATGAGGCCGGAGAGGCCGATGACGTCGGCGCCCTCCTCCTTGGCCGCGTCGAGGATCTTCTGCGCGGGCACCATGACGCCGAGGTCGACGACGTCGTAGTTGTTGCACTGGAGTACGACGCCGACGATGTTCTTGCCGATGTCGTGCACGTCGCCCTTGACCGTGGCCATGACGACCTTGCCGTTGCTGCGCTCGACGTCACCGGGCTGCTTCTCGGCCTCGATGAACGGGATGAGGTAGGCGACGGCCTTCTTCATGACGCGTGCCGACTTCACGACCTGGGGCAGGAACATCTTGCCCTCGCCGAACAGGTCGCCGACGACGTTCATGCCGTCCATCAGCGGGCCCTCGATGACCTCGATCGGCCGGCCGCCACGCTCGGAGATCAGCTTGCGAAGCTCCTCGGTGTCGGACTCGGCGAACTCGTCGATGCCCTTGACCAGGGCGTGGGTGATCCGCTCGCCGACCGGCAGCGAGCGCCACTCCTCGGACGCGACCTCCTTGACCGAGCCGTCGCCAGCGAAGTCAGCGGCGATCTCGAGCAGGCGTTCCGTCGAGTCAGGACGCCGGTTGAGGATGACGTCCTCGATGCGGTCGCGCAGCAGCTCGGGCACCTCGTCGTAGACCTCGAGGGCGCCGGCGTTGACGATTCCCATGTCCATGCCGGCGTTGATCGCGTGGTAGAGGAACACCGCGTGGATCGCCTCGCGCACGGGGTTGTTGCCCCGGAACGAGAACGACACGTTGGAGACACCGCCGGAGACCAGCGCACCGGGCAGGTTCTGCTTGATCCAGCGCGTCGCCTCGATGAAGTCGACGCCGTAGTTGGCGTGCTCCTCGATGCCGGTCGCGACGGCGAACACGTTGGGATCGAAGATGATGTCCTCGGGCGGAAAACCGATCTCGTTGACCAGGATGTCGTACGCGCGCTGGCAGATCTGCTTGCGGCGCTCGAGGTTGTCGGCCTGGCCTTCCTCGTCGAAGGCCATGACGACGACGGCGGCGCCGTACTTGCGACACAGCCGCGCCTCGCGGACGAACTTCTCCTCGCCCTCCTTCATCGAGATCGAGTTGACGATCGACTTGCCCTGGACGCACTTGAGCCCGGCCTCGATGACCTCCCACTTGGAGGAGTCGATCATGGTCGGCACCCGGCAGATGTCGGGCTCGGTGGCGACGAGCTTGGTGAAGCGGTCCATCGCCGCGACGCCGTCGATCATGCCCTCGTCCATGTTGATGTCGATGACCTGCGCGCCGGCCTCGACCTGCTGGCGGGCGACCGCGAGCGCGGAGGTGTAGTCGCCGGCCTTGATGAGGTTGCGGAAGCGGGCGGAGCCGGTGATGTTGGTGCGCTCACCGACGTTGACGAAGAGCGTGTCCTCCACGACCGTCACGGGCTCGAGACCGGACAGGCGGAGCGCCGGACTCGTCTCGACGGGTGTCCGCGGGGCCTTGCCCTCGACCGCGTCCGCGATCGCGGCGATGTGCGCCGGAGTCGTGCCGCAGCAGCCGCCGACGAGGTTGACGAAGCCGCTCTCGGCGAACTCGGCGATGATCGCCGCGGTCTGGTCGGGCTCCTCGTCGTACTCGCCGAACGCATTCGGCAGGCCGGCATTCGGGTAGCAGCTGACGAACGTGTCGGCGATGCGAGCCATCTCGGCGATGTAGGGCCGCATCTCCTTGGCGCCGAGCGCGCAGTTGAGGCCGACCAGCAGCGGGTTGACGTGGCGAACCGAGTGCCAGAACGCCTCGGTGACCTGGCCCGACAACGTACGCCCGGAGGCGTCCGTGATCGTGCCGGAGATGATGACGGGCCAGCGCCGGTCGTACTCCTCGAAGAGCGTCTCGACGGCGAAGATCGCAGCCTTGGCGTTGAGCGTGTCGAAGATCGTCTCGATGAAGATGACGTCGGCGCCACCGTCGACCAGGCCCTTGGCCGCGGTCTTGTAGGCCTCGACGAGCTGGTCATAGGTCACGTTGCGGGCGCCCGGGTCGTTGACGTCGGGCGAGATCGACGCCGTACGCGTCGTGGGTCCGAGCGCGCCCGCCACGTAGCGCGGCTTGTCGGGCGTGCGCTCGGTCATCGCGTCGCACTCACGGCGCGCCAGCCGGGCTGACTCGTAGTTGAGCTCGTAGGAGAGCTCCTCCATGCCGTAGTCGCCGAGCGAGATCTCCTGCGCGTTGAACGTGTTGGTCTCGATCATGTCCGCGCCGGCCTCGAGGTACTCGCGGTGGATGCCGGCGATGATCTCGGGCTGGGTCAGCGTCAGGAGGTCGTTGTTGCCCTGGACGTCGGACGGCCAGTCGGCGAACCGCTCACCGCGGTAGCCCGCCTCGTCAGGGCGATCCCGCTGGATCGCCGTACCCATCGCGCCGTCGAGCACCATGATGCGGCTCTTCAGCAGCTCGGTCAGGGCGGACGTGGCGTCAGGACGGAGGTTGGGGGTGTGAGACACAAGCAATCCTCGAGGAGTTGATCGGCAGGAATGCTGGGGCGCTCCAGCCGGCGGCGGGCTCGCCTGGGCCTCGGGAGCTCCCGAACTTAGTGCCACCAGTATCTCATGATGATCAACGTCGCGCCCGGACCTTCGCCGGGCGTGGACATGCTGTCCTCGGACGAGGTTCGACCGACGCCCGCGCTCGAGCCGCCGGACGCGCGCGATCCTCGACGATCGGCCTGTTCTACGGTGGTCGGGTGACTCAATACGCAGCCGTCCTGTGGGATCTCGACGGCACCATCGCCGACACCGAGCCGCTCTGGATGGCCGCCGAGCACGCCTTGGCCGCTGAGCACGGCAAGATCTGGACCGAGGAGGACGGGCTCGCACTGGTCGGCAACTCGTTGATCAAGTCGGGGCACTACATCCGCGAGAAGCTCGAGCTCGAGATGACCGCCGAGGAGGTGGTCGACTACCTCGTCAACCAGCTCGCGACGGCGCTGTCCGAGCACATCGACTGGCGGCCCGGAGCCCGAGACCTGATCGAGGCGCTCGACTCGGCCGGTGTCCCGCAGGCGCTCGTCACGATGTCGTACGCGCCCATCGCCGAGCCGGTCGCCGCGTCGCTGCCGTTCAAGGCCGTGGTGACCGGCGACATCGTCTCGCGGCCCAAGCCGTACGCCGATCCGTACCTCCTGGCGGCAGAGCTGCTGGGCGTCGACCCCGAGGACTGCCTCGCGATCGAGGACTCCGGCACCGGCGCGGCCTCGGCCAATGCCGCGGGCTGCGACGTGCTCGTGGTGCCGCACTTCGTCAACGTCGACGAGGCTGCGCGCAGAGTCCAGATCCCGACCCTCGAGGGCATCAAGCCGGACGATCTCGACCCGCTGTTCGTCTAGCGGTTGAACAGGCCGCTCAGGAAGCCCTTCTTGCGGTGCCAGCCGTGCTGCTCGAGGTAGGTGAACAGCGGCTCCTTGATGCGCTTGGTCGAGAAGGAGTAGGTCACGGGCGCCATCGACACACCGTCGTCGGTCTTGTTGACGCCGCCGAGCTCGAAGCTGAACTCCTTGCGCGTGCTCTTGCCCGAGAAGAAGCTCTTCTCGAAACCGGCCCCGTCGGCGTCGACCGATCCGGCAGTCTCGGTGTGCAGCTCGTTGAAGTCGAACGTGCCCTTGTCGACGTCGAAGGACACCGTGATGCGGTAGTCCTTGTCGATCGACGTGATCTCGTCGGGATAGAGCGACGTGGCCTTGACGATGTCCCACGTGCCGACGATGGTGTCGCCCTCCGCAGCGAATGAGAACGGCTCGCCCGGATCGTTGAGGGTCGGGACAGCGGCAAGGACATCGGCCAGGGGAGTTGTCATGGCCAAACGGTAGTGGGAGATCAGGACGCCTGGGGCACGTTCACGATCTCGAACAACGGCATCTCCGGGGGAGTGCCGCCGAACTCGGGGCACAGTGCCTTGTGCGCGCACCAGCCGCAGAGCCCGCTCTTGCGCGGCGGGAAGTCGCGGAGCTCGATGGCCCGCTCAATGGCGTCCCACAGCGCCACGAGCTTGCGCTCGGTCGCCAGCAGCTCGTGCTCCTGGGGCTCGTAGGTCAGGAACGTCCCGTCGCCGAAGTACATGAGCTGCAGCAGGGTCGGGATCACGCCACGGGTGCGCCAGATGACCAGCGCGTAGAACCGCATCTGGAACATCGCCTTGTCCTCGAAGCGAGGATTGGGCCCGCGTCCCGTCTTGTAGTCCACCACCCTGATGCGGCCATCGGGTGCGATGTCGATGCGGTCGACGATGCCGCCGAACGTCACACCGGACTCCAGCTCGTAGCCGACCCGCTCCTCGCGCGACGCGGGCTCGAGCCAGCGCGGGTCCTCCATGCCGAAGTAGGTGCGCAGCAGGTCGACGGCCGACGCCAGCCACGCCGTCTCGTCGGCAGCCTGCTCGGCGGTGAACAGCTCGGCCAGCCTGGGCTCCTCGGCGCGCAGCTTGTCCCACTCGCCGGGCAACAGCTCGACGGCGCGGTCGAGCGTACGGCCGGGGGCGGGCTCGCCGAAGAGATCCTCGAGCACGGCATGCACCAACGTGCCCCGGACCATGACCGGGTCGGCGGGCTCCGGCAGTCGATCGATCGTGCGGAACCTGTAGAGCAAGGGGCAGTTCTGGAAGTCGCCGGCACGGCTCGGCGACAGCGACCGGCGCACGGTCAGCGGGGTGTCGGAGTCGTCCATGCCAGCACACTAGTTCGGCCCACCGACGAATCGAATCACGCCACGCGACCCGATAGGTTGTCTCGGTGAGCTCACCCCAGCACCCCGGCACCTGGCGCCTCGGACGCCTCGCCGGCGTCGACGTGCTGATCCGCCCGTCGCTGCTGCTCATGGGCGGTTTGCTCATCTTCGTCTTCGCGCCGCGGTTCGACGATCGCACCGACTCCAACCCGTACGTGCTCGCTGCTGCGTTCGTGGTGGCGCTCTACGTGTCGGTGCTGATCCATGAGCTCGCCCACGTCGCGGTCGCCCGTGGATTTCGCATGCGCGTCCACTCCGTCACGCTGCAGCTCCTCGGCGGCGAGACGCTGATCGAGGGCGAGAGCCGCAGGCCGTCGCAGGAGCTGGCGGTCTCGATCGCCGGGCCGCTGTCGTCCTTCGCCGTCGGCCTCGCCTGCTTCGCCGTCGAGCCGGCACTCAGTGGCACCACGGCCGACGTCGTGTACGCCGTGGCCCAGGTCAACATCCTCGTCGCGCTCTTCAACATGCTGCCGGGCCTGCCCCTCGACGGCGGCCGCGTGTTCCGCGCCATCATCTGGCAGGTCACCGGCAACGAGGAGACCGGCATCCGCGTCGCCGCGTGGATCGGTCGCGTCACGGCAGTCGCCCTGGTCGCGTACGTCATCACCCGCCACGACGAGCCGAGCTTCGAGATCGATCTCGTGATCGCCGTGGTCGTCGGCTGGGTCCTCTGGCAGGGCGCCGGCGACGCCCTCAGCCACGCCGGCCGCTCAGCCCGCATCAACTCCCTTGACGCCCGGACGATCGGGTTCGAAGGTGCGACACCGCCGCCCCACGCCGAACAGCTCTCCGTCGACCTCCACGGGGCGGACCTGCTCAAGGCCATGGCCGCGCGCCCCGCCGAGGCGTACGCACTGGTCGAGGCCGACGGGACGATCTACGGCGTGCTCACTGCCCGAGCCGTCGACGAGGCCTACAGAGCAGGACGACGATGACCTCCTTCATGCGCAGCGGACCCCTCGAGCCCGGGGAGTGGGTACGCCTGACCGACCCCAAGGGCCGCAAGCACAACGTGCAGCTCGAAGCCGGCACGGCGTTCTCCACCAAGAAGGGCCAGATCAGTCACGACGACATGATCGGCCACCCCGAGGGCATCGTCATCGAGTCGTCGATGGGTGCGCCCTACCAGGTGTTCCGCCCGCTGCTGTTCGAGTACGTCGTGTCGATGCCGCGAGGCGCCGCGATCATCTACCCCAAGGACGCCGCGCAGATCGTCGCGCAGGCCGACATCTATCCCGGCGCCCGCGTCGTCGAGGCCGGAGCCGGGTCGGGCAGCCTGACGTCCTACCTCCTTCGCGCGATCGGGCCCGAGGGCACGCTCGGCTCCTACGAGATCCGCGAGGACTTCGCCGAGAACGTCCTGCGCAACGTGCACCAGATCGCGGGCCCCAACCCGCCGGGCTGGACGCTCACGGTCGGCGATGTGCGCGAGGTCATCAGCGAGACCGAGATCGACCGGCTGATCCTCGACATGGTCGACCCGTGGACGTGCATCCCGCTCGCCGCCGAACGCCTGGTGCCCGGCGGCATCCTGTGCGCCTACGTGGCGACCACGACCCAGCTCTCGCGCTTCGTCGAGACCGTGCGCGAGCAGGGCGGGTTCACCGAGCCGCGTGCGTGGGAGACGTTGGAGCGTGACTGGCACCTCGAGGGCCTCGCGGTCCGCCCCGACCACAAGATGAACGGCCACACCGCGTTCCTCGTGACAGCCCGCAAGATGGCGCCGGGACAGACGTCGCTGGAGAAGTCGCGACGACCCGCGCCGGGCGCGTACGGCCCCGACTACCACGGGCCGCGGCCGGCCGGCTTCGTCGCCGAATAGGGGCTCGCTCGCAAAGTCATCCAAAAGACACTTTCCCTGTGTCTGAGATGACAGCCGCAGACGTGGCGTTGACGGGTAGGGTCAGAGGTACGAGCAGGAGGTGGCCATGACCGACAACGAGTCCATCCAGTCGAGCGAATCACAGCAGGAGCTCGCCTACTTGCGCGCGGAGGTCGAGCACCTCAGGCGCCGGCTCGGCACCGAGGGGTCCACCGACTCGCGGCTCACCGAGCTCGAGGCCAAGCTGGCCGCGACCAGCTCGCAGAACGAGCGCCTGACGTCGACACTGCGTGAGGCCCGCGACCAGATCGTGACGCTCAAGGAAGAGGTCGACCGGCTGGCCCAGCCGCCGACGGGCTTCGGCACGTTCCTGCAGCGCAACGACGACGAGTCGGTCGACGTGTTCACCGGTGGCCGCAAGCTGCGCGTCAACGTCAGCCCGTCGGTCGACAAGGACGCCCTGCAGAAGGGCCAGGAAGTCATCCTCAACGAGGCGATGAACGTCGTCACGGCGCTCGACTTCGAGCTCGTCGGCGAGGTCGTGTCGCTCAAGGAGATCCTGGCCGACAATGAGCGGGCGCTGGTCATGGGCAACGCCGACGAGGAGCGCATCGTGCGGCTCGCCGAGTCGCTCGAGGGCATCAAGCTGCGCCCCGGTGACTCGCTGCTGCTCGACTCCCGGTCCGGCTACGTCTACGAGCGCATCCCCAAGAGCGAGGTCGAGGACCTGGTGCTCGAAGAGGTGCCCGACATCGACTACGAGTCGATCGGTGGCCTGCGCCAGCAGATCGAGTCGATCCGCGACGCCGTCGAGCTGCCCTACCTGCACCCCGAGATCTTCATCGAGCACGAGCTCAAGCCGCCCAAGGGCGTGCTGCTCTACGGCCCTCCCGGCTGCGGCAAGACCATGATCGCCAAGGCGGTCGCGGCATCGCTGGCCAAGAAGGTCTCGGAGCGCACGGGCGAGGAGGGACGTTCCTACTTCCTCAACATCAAGGGCCCCGAGCTGCTCAACAAGTACGTCGGCGAGACCGAGCGGCACATCCGCCTGGTGTTCCAGCGCGCTCGTGAGAAGGCCAGCGAGGGCACGCCCGTCATCGTGTTCTTCGACGAGATGGACTCGCTGTTCCGCACCCGCGGCTCAGGCGTCTCCTCCGACGTCGAGAACACGATCGTCCCGCAGCTCCTGAGCGAGATCGACGGCGTCGAAGGACTCGAGAACGTCCTGGTCATCGGCGCCTCCAACCGCGAGGACATGATCGACCCCGCGATCCTGCGACCCGGCCGCCTCGACGTCAAGATCAAGATCGAGCGGCCCGACGCGGAGTCGGCGACCGACATCTTCAGCAAGTACCTCACCGCCGGCCTGCCGTTGCACGCGGACGACCTCGCCGAGTGGGGTGGCGACCGCCAGGCCTGCGTCAGCGGCATGATCCAGCGCACGGTCGAGCGTATGTACACCGAGTCCGAGGACAACCAGTTCCTCGAGGTCACCTACGCCAACGGCGACAAGGAAGTCCTCTACTTCAAGGACTTCAACTCCGGCGCGATGATCCAGAACATCGTCGACCGGGCCAAGAAGATGGCGATCAAGGACCTGCTCGAGCACGGACAGCGCGGCCTGCGGGTGCAGCACCTGCTGCAGGCCTGCCTCGACGAGTTCAAGGAGAACGAGGACCTGCCCAACACGACCAACCCCGACGACTGGGCGAGGATCTCGGGCAAGAAGGGTGAGCGCATCGTGTTCATCCGCACCCTCATCTCCGGCAAGAGCGGCAACGAGCCGGGCCGGTCGATCGACACGGTGGCCAACACCGGTCAGTACCTCTGACGCCGTTGTCCGTCGAACCACCTGCAGCGAGCCTGGAGCTGCGCGCCGCGTCCTACGACAGCGCGGACGCGCAGCTCCTCACGGCCGAGGTGCAGCAGGAGTACGTACGCCGCTACGGCGGCGAGGGCGACACGGCACCCGTCGACACGTCGGAGTTCGACGGCGAGGGTGGCCGGTTCTTCATGGTCTACGTCGACGACGTCCCGGCGGCCATGGGTGGTTGGCGCCGCCATGAGCCGCTCGCGGAGTGGCGCGATGCCGAGATCAAGCGGATGTACGTGCGCCCGGCGTTCCAGCGGCGTGGGCTGGCCCGCCTGCTCCTGTCCGAGCTCGAGCGGACCGCCGCCGAGGCCGGCATCACCCGGTTGATCCTCGAGACCGGCCTCGAGCAGCCGGAGGCGATCGCGATGTACCGCTCGGCCGGCTACGACGACATCCCCGCGTTCGGCTACTACGCCGACGACGAGCTCAGCGTGCACCTCGGCAAGGTGCTCGACGACACCGGTTCATGAGTCCGCGTGCACGGGTGACTCCTGCGGCACGACGCGACGCGGCCGGGCTGCGTACTTGAGGGCGAGCACCACGCCGACGGCCGAGACGCCCATGCCGGCCAGCCCGGCGACCGAGAGCCGGTCACCGAACATGAACGCGGCCCACACCATCGTGGTCGGCGGGGTCAGGTAGAGCAGCGTGCTCGCGTGCGTGGCGCCCTGCGTACGGCTGACGAACAGGTAGGTCCCGTATCCGCCGAAGCTCGACAGCAGGACGACCCACGCGATCGCGACCCAGAATGCCGGGGGAGTGGGCGCGCCTGCCGTCCCCTCGACGACCGCCAGCAGCCAGAACGCCGCTGCGGCGGTGATCGTCTGGACGGTGATCCAGGCCAGCACCGACTCCTGGGGCCGCCACCTCTGCTGCAGGACCGTGCCCGACGAGAGCGAGAGCATCCCGACGAACGGCAGGACGTACGCCCACCACGGCGCGTCACCCGTCCGCAGGTCACCGCCGACGACCAGCAGCACACCGGCGAGGCCCAGGACGAGCCCGACCAGCTGTGCGACGTGTGCCCGCTCGGAGAGCACGACGGCAGCCAACGCGATGACCACCAGCGGCTGCATCGACGCGACCAACGCGGTCGTCCCCGACGGCACGCCCAGCCCGACGCCGCTCACCGTCATGCCGAGGTAGGCCGCCTGGCACAGCAGCCCGAGGACGACCTGGCGGCGGATGCCGGAGCGATCGATGCGCTCGCGGCGCCACAGGCACACGGCGAGGAGGATCGCCCCCGCGACGAGATAGCGCCAGGCCAGCAGGGTCGATGCCGGCGCCTGACGCGTACCGAGCTCGGCGCCGATGAAGCCGGAGCTCCAGAGCACGACGAGGGCGATCGACGGCAGGACGCGGGTGCGGTGATCCGGAGACATGACGCCACATAAACATACCGGTCGGTATACTCGCAGTGTAGATCCCGAAGGAGTTCCCATGACGACCGTCACGCAGCCGACCATGACGCCCACGGCGCACCGCATCCTGGACACCGCCGCCGGGCTGTTCTACGAGCACGGCCTGCGAGCGGTCGGCGTGGAACGCATCGCCGAAGAGGCGGAGACGACCAAGAAGACGATCTACGACAGGTTCGGGTCCAAGGACGGGCTCATCACGGCCTACCTGCGGCAACGCTGCGACCGGTGGCACGACTACGCGACGGCATACGTGGACGAGCACGCTCCCCAGCCCGGTCCCGACCGGGTCCTGGCGGTGCTCGACGCGCTCGACAGCTGGATGTCGGTCAACTCCCGAGGGTGCGGATTCGTCAACGCGTACGCCGAGCTGGCCGGCACCGGGCACGAAGGCCTGCCGATCATCGCCGAGGAGAAGATCTGGACGCGCGACTACTACATCGGCCTGCTGACCGAGCTGGGCGTCCCGGACGCTGCGCGGCGTGGGCGCGAGGTGGCCCTGGTGCACGAGGGCGCGATCGTGCAGCTGACGGCTGGGGCGCAGCCCGAGGCGATGGCAGATGCCCGCGCCCTGGTCCGCAGACTCGTCGACGACGGTGTCACCGCGCGTGGTGCAGACGCGGGGACCGTAGGCTGAGCGCATGACAGTTCGGCGGGTGCAGGGGAGCGAGGTCGAGTACGGCATCGCGGTGCAGGGACAGCCGCACGCCAACCCGATGGTCGCGTCGACCCACGTCGTCAACTCGTACGCGGCGGCGCACGGCCTCACCCGCAGGGCCCGCTGGGACTTCGAGGAGGAGAACCCGCTGCGGGACGCGCGCGGCTTCGACCTCAGCCGCGAGGTCGCCGACCCCTCGCAGCTCACCGACGAGGACATGGGCCTCGCCAACATCATCCTGACCAACGGCGCCCGCCTCTACGTCGACCACGCGCACCCCGAGTACTCCAGCCCCGAGGTCACCAACCCGCTCGACGTCGTGCTGTGGGAGAAGGCCGGCGAGAACGTCATGCGCCTCGGCGCCGAGCTCGCCGCCAAGATCCCGGGCACCGCGCCGATCGTGCTCTACAAGAACAACGTGGACAACAAGGGCGCCTCCTACGGTGCCCACGAGAACTACCTCATGCGCCGTGACGTGCCGTTCGACCAGATCGTCGAGCACCTCACCCCGTTCTTCGTGTCCCGCCAGGTGTTCACGGGTGCCGGTCGCGTCGGGCAGAAGCAGGACGGCAGCGTCCACGCGTTCCAGATCAGCCAGCGCGCCGACTACTTCGAGGTCGGCGTCGGTCTGGAGACGACGCTCAAGCGCCCCATCATCAACACCCGCGACGAGCCGCACGCCGATCCCAAGAAGTATCGCCGGCTGCACGTCATCATCGGAGACGCCAACTGCTCCGAGACGGCGATCTACCTCAAGCACGGCACGACGTCGATCGTCCTCGCGATGATCGAGGCGGGGTTCCTGACCCGCAGCCTCGCCCTGTCGGCCCCGGTCACGGCGCTGCACGACATCTCGTACGACCCGACGCTGACGCAGAAGGTCGAGCTCGAGGACGGCCGCACCGTCACGGCGCTGGAGCTGCAGGGGGAGTACCTCCGCCTCGCCAAGGAGTTCGTGGCCCGCGAGGGTTCCGACGAGCAGACCGACGACGTCCTGCGCCGCTGGGAGAGCGTGCTGGACCGCCTCGCCCGCGACCCGATGGAGTGCGTACGCGAGCTCGACTGGGTCGCCAAGCTCGCCCTGCTCGAGCGCTACCGCGAACGCGACCACCTCGACTGGGACCACGCCAAGCTGCACCTGGTCGACGTCCAGTACCACGACATCCGGCTGCACAAGGGGCTCTATCACCAGCTCATCCGCACCGATCGCATGGACCGGTTGCTGACCGAGGACCAGATCGCCGCCGCCGTCACCGACCCGCCCCGCGACACCCGCGCCTACTTTCGCGGCATGTGTCTCGCGAAGTTCTCCAAGGACATCGCGGCTGCGTCATGGGACTCGGTGATCTTCGACCTGCCCGGCCAGGACTCCCTGCAACGCATCCCGACGATGGAACCGCTGCGCGGGACCGCCGAGCACGTCGGGCGGCTGTTCGAGACCAGCAACACCGCCAGCGAGCTGTTTGCCGCGATCACGGGTCGATAACGCAGTGTCGGACCAGTCAGCACGTCGGGAGCGACGCATCACCGCGATGATCGGCCTCGCGGCCGTGTGCGGAGTCGCCGGCCTCGTGGTGTCGGCCGCCCTGCTCGCCAAGTCACCGTCTGACACCCCACAGCGGGCGCAGCCGACGCCCACGACGACGATGACGCCGGTCAGGCCCGTCTCCGAGCCGGTTGCCCCGACGCCGGAGCCGTCGGGGGAGCGGATCGCGGGCCCCTGGCTCTCCACGACGTCACGCCAGACCGGCATCGGCACGGTGGCGCTCGAGGCGTACGCGCTGGCGTCCGTGCGCCTGGGGCGTGAGCAGCCGGCCTGCCACGTCGGCTGGACGACGCTGGCCGGCATCGGCGCGATCGAGTCGGGCCACGGCACCAACGGTGGCAGCCGGGTGCGCGCCGACGGCACGACGACCCGGCCGATCGTCGGCCCGGCCCTCGACGGAACGTCGGGCACGGGTCGCATCCCCTCTGACAAGCAGTCCGAGCGGTGGCACGGTGACACCGAGTGGGACCACGCCGTCGGGCCGATGCAGTTCATCCCGTCGACGTGGCGCAGGTGGGGCTCCGACGGCAACGACGACGGCACGGCCGATCCCAACAACATCATCGACGCCGCCTACGCGGCCGGACGCTATCTCTGCGCCTCCGGCAGGGACCTGCGTACGAGTGAGGGCTGGACCCAGGCGATCTTCTCGTACAACCACTCCGAGGAGTACGTACGCAACGTCGTCGCGCGCGCCAACTCGTACGTCAAGCGCTGAGGTTGGAGGCGGGCGGGGGCCGTCTCCTGGAATGGTGCTCGGTCCCCGCCCGCTGACGCCGTGGCTGTCTGCTCAACCAGGCGTCCGTGCGTCCCGTACCCGACACGCCGACACCTAACCTGCCGCGCATGCGAAACGGCGAGGTCACTCCGCGTCTGGCCTCACCGGGATAGGGTTGTGACATGTCCGAACAGCAGCACAAGAGCACCCGCAAGGCGAGCGAGCCCGAGGCGCAGGTCGACACCACCGAGGTCGACGCCGAGCGCAAGGAGAAGCTCGACGACGACGTCGACTCGATCCTCGACGAGATCGACGACGTGCTCGAGGAGAACGCCGAGGAGTTCGTCCGCAGCTTCGTGCAGAAGGGCGGGCAGTGATGCTGCCTGACGGCACTCGACTGTCCGAAACCTCGTCCTTCGCCGACTACCTCTCCGTCAGAGCTCCCGAGCTGCTGCCGTCTGCCCGGGTGACCGAGGCCGGCAGCCTCGCCGGCGTCACCCACGGCACGACGATCGTGGCCGCCACGTTCGACGGCGGTGTCGTGATGGCCGGTGACCGCCGCGCCACGATGGGCAACGTCATCGCCCAGCGCGACATCCAGAAGGTCTTCCCGACCGACGAGTACTCCTGCGTCGGCATCGCCGGCACCGCCGGGCTTGCCGTCGAGATGACCCGGCTGTTCCAGGTCGAGCTCGAGCACTACGAGAAGATCGAGGGCACGGTGCTGTCGACCGACGGCAAGGCCAACCGCCTCGCCGCGCTGATCCGCAACAACCTCGGCATGGCGATGCAGGGCCTCGCCGTCGTCCCGCTGTTCGCCGCGTACGACCTCGACGCCGGCGTCGGCCGCATCTTCGCGTTCGACGTCACCGGCAACCGCAACGAGGAGCGGGCGTTCCACTCCGTCGGTTCGGGCTCCACGTTCGCCCGCGGTTCGCTCAAGAAGCTCTACAGCGAGGGCATGAGCGAGACCGACGCCGTGACCGCCGCGATCCAGGCGCTCTACGACGCCGCCGACGACGACACGGCCACCGGCGGCCCCGACCTCGCGCGTCGCATCTTCCCGATGGTCGGTGCGATCACGGCCAACGGCTACCGCGCCTATTCCGAGGACGAGACGGCAGCGATCGCCGACCAGGTCATCGCTGCCCGCATGGGCCGTCCCGACGGCCCCTCGGCCCCCCTGACGTGAGAGGACCGACCCGATGACGCAACCGTTCTACGTCTCGCCCGAGCAGCTGATGAAGGACCGGGCTGACTTCGCCCGCAAGGGCATCTCCCGCGGCCGCAGCGTCGCAGTGGTCCACTACGACGACGGCATCCTGTTCGTCGCGGAGAACCCGTCCCAGGCACTGCACAAGATCAGCGAGATCTACGACCGCATCGGCTTCGCCGCGGTCGGGCGTTACAACGAGTTCGAGAACCTCCGCATCGCCGGCGTACGCCTCGC
Source organism: Aeromicrobium sp. Root236 (assembly GCF_001428805.1). Taxonomy (NCBI): domain Bacteria; kingdom Bacillati; phylum Actinomycetota; class Actinomycetes; order Propionibacteriales; family Nocardioidaceae; genus Aeromicrobium; species Aeromicrobium sp. Root236. The sequence continues at coordinate 492,241 of NZ_LMIS01000001.1, forward strand.
CGACCTGCGCGGCTACTCCTACGACCGGCGTGACGTCACGGCTCGCGGGCTCGCCAACGCGTACGCCCAGACGCTCGGCACGATCTTCTCCGCCGGAGGCGAGAAGCCCTACGAGGTCGAGATCTTCGTCGGTGAGCTCGGTGACGAGCCGTCGCAGGATCAGGTCTACCGCCTGATGTACGACGGCTCGGTTGCCGACGTGCAGGGATATGGCGTGATGGGCGGACAGAGCGAGCTGGTGGAGACCTATCTCGGTGAGCACTACCGTCCCGGCCTGTCCCTGGCCGAGGCGATCCGCGTCGCGGTCACGGCACTCGGCCAGGACACCACGCCACCTCGTTCGGTGGAGGCCTCTGCCCTGGAGATCGCCGTGCTGACGCGTTCTCGCACCCAGCCCCGCAAGTTCCGCCGGCTCCAGGACGCCGACGTCGCGGCGGCGCTCGAGAGCTGATCGGCAGGCGCGCCGCGCGCCTCCCGCTGGGGCTTCGAGCGAGGTGACCCAGGTCACCTGAGTCGAAGTGGAAACCAGACTCCGGTTGTGGATAGGATAAGTGGAGACACTATCCGCATAATCCTGGAGCCCTTCATGACCGCCTCGACGATGCTCGAAGCCGACTGAGGCCCGACGATGTCCATCACCGCCTGGCACTCACCGTTCACGACCCCGCACCCCACTCGTCAGAGCGGCGCGGCGGAACGAAGTCCTGCGGTGCGAAGTCGCCTGCGCATCCATCCGGGAGTGCGCGAGGTCCTGCTGCTCGCGGCGCTCTGGTTCGGCTACAGCGCCAGCCGGATGCTCGCCGACAAGGACTTGGGCGTGGCGCGCCGGCGCGCCGCCGACATCCTGGACGTGGAGCGGTTCCTGCACCTCGACCTCGAGTCGTCGGTCAACTCGGCCCTCTCGGCGGTGCCGTCGATCGCGGTGCCGATGTCGTTCTGGTACGCCTCGCTGCACTACCTCGTGACGCCTGCCGTGCTGGCCTTCATCTTCTGGAAGCACCGCAGCGACTATCGCCGGGCCCGCAACGGTCTCGTCATCGGCTCGGCGATCGGGCTGGCCGCGTACGTCCTGATCCCCACGGCGCCGCCGCGCCTCATGGGTGGCTACGTCGACACGCTGGCCCAGTCGGCCTCCTACGGCTGGTGGTCGGGTCACGCCTCGGCTCCCGCCGGCCTGGGCGGTCTCACCAACGAGCTCGCCGCGATGCCGTCGCTGCACGTCGGCTGGACCGTCTGGGTCGCGTGGGCCATGTGGCGCTACGTCAAGCGCACGGGGCACGTGCTCTCACTGCTCTACGTCGCGGGCACGACACTCGTGGTCGTCGCGACCGGCAACCACTGGCTGCTCGACGCGATGGCCGGTGCCGCTGTGGTCGGGATCGGCATCGCCATTGCGACCAGGCTGTCCGTCGGATCCTCGCCGCAACCGGCCGAGCCGACGCCCTCATGGTGACCTTGCTGCTGGGATTCGTCCTCGCGCTCGCGGAGTCGGGCCTCGGTCTCGGTGCGGTGCTGCCCGGCGAGGTGGCGATCTCCAGCCTTGCCACGAACGTCGACGGTGTCGTGCCGCTGCTGTTCCTCGGCATCGCCGTCGCACTGGGCGCCAGTGCCGGAGATCACCTGGGCTACGTCATCGGGCGGGTCAGCGGGCCCCGGCTGCGTGGCTCGCGGTTGATCGCCCGGCTCGGTCCGGACCGTTGGGACCGGGCCTCGGAGCTCATGCAGGCCCACGGGTTCTGGGCGATCCTGGTCAGCCGGCTGCTGCCGTTCGTCCGCACGGTCATGCCGGCGGTCGCGGGTGCGGCTCACCTGCGCTACCCGCGGTTTGCCCTGGCGTCGGTGCTGGGGGCCGCCGTCTGGTCGACCGTCTGGGTCGGCGCAGGCGCCGGTCTCGCCGCCAGCGGACTGCTCGACAACACACCCCTCGTCGTGGCCGTGGTGGCAGGCGTGGTGCTCGCCGCGATCGTGGTCAGGGTCGTACGCAAGCGCCGGCGCCCGACCTTGCCGGCCGATCCCAGCAGCCTGGAGCTGCTCGACGAGCGACTGCCCGAGCCGACCTGCGTGCGATGACAAGTCGATGACGTTCGCGCGCCGCACCACACCGACTGGCGCGCGCGACTAGGCTGAAGCCATGGACCGGCGGATCTTCGGTATCGAGAACGAGTACGGCGTCACGTGCTCCTTCAAGGGCCAGCGCCGGTTGTCGCCGGACGAGGTCGCCCGCTACCTGTTCCGCCGCGTCGTCTCGTGGGGCCGCAGCAGCAACGTGTTCCTGCGCAACGGCGCCCGGCTCTACCTCGACGTCGGCAGCCACCCGGAGTACGCCACACCGGAGTGCGACGACCTCGTCGACCTGGTCACCCACGACCGGGCAGGGGAGCGGATCCTCGAGGGCCTCATGATCGACGCCCAGAAGCGCCTGGCGGACGACGGTGTCGAAGGCGACATCTACCTGTTCAAGAACAACACCGACTCGGCCGGCAACTCCTACGGGTGCCACGAGAACTACCTCGTCAGCCGGCAGGGCGAGTTCAGCCGCCTGGCCGACGTCCTCATCCCGTTCCTGGTGTCCCGCCAGATCATCTGTGGCGCCGGCAAGATCCAGCAGACCCCGCGCGGCACGATCTTCTCGGTCAGCCAACGCGCCGAACACATCTGGGAGGGCGTCTCCAGCGCCACGACCCGCTCGCGGCCCATCATCAACACCCGTGACGAGCCGCATGCCGACGCCGAGCGGTTCCGCCGCCTGCACGTCATCGTCGGTGACTCCAACATGAGCGAGACCACGACGCTCCTCAAGGTCGCGACCACCGACCTGGTGCTCCGCATGATCGAGGGCGGCGTGTCGATGCGCGACATGACACTGGACAACCCGATCCGCGCGATCCGCGAGATCGCCCACGACATGACCGGTCGCCGCAAGGTGCAGCTGGCCAACGGCCGCGAGCTCTCGGCGCTGGAGATCCAGGCCGAGTACTTCGGCAAGGCCGCCGAGTTCGTCGACAAGCACGGGCTGCACACGCCGACGATCACCCGGGCGCTCGATCTCTGGGAACGTACGCTCAAGGCCGTCGAGTCCGAGGACCTGTCGCTCGTCGAGCGCGAGGTCGACTGGGTCATCAAGTACAAGCTCCTCGACCGCTACCGCAGCGTGCACGGGCTGAGCTGGGGCGACCCGCGCATCGCGCAGCTCGACCTCGCCTATCACGACATCCGCCGGGACCGCGGCATCTTCTACCTGCTCGAGAAGAAGGGCGCCGTCGCCCGCGTGACCAACGACCTCGACGTGTTCGCGGCCAAGTCCATTCCGCCGCAGACCACGCGTGCGCGGCTGCGTGGGGACTTCATCAAACGGGCCCAGGAACGGCGCCGTGACTTCACGGTCGACTGGGTCCATCTCAAGCTCAACGACCAGGCCCAGCGCACCGTCTTGTGCAAGGACCCGTTCCGGTCCCATGACGAACGCGTGCAGAGGTTGATCGACGGGATGTGACGACCGACGGCTTGTCCGTTGTCGTTAGGATGACCGACGATCTGTTTTCCCACCGCGAAGGTCGTTCCCGTGCGTCGTATTCTCCTGGCAACTGTCGCTGCCACCAGCCTCGTTCTCGCTGGATGCGGCGGCAGCAGCGACTCCGGCGGGGGAGGACTCGACGACGTCAAGGTCAGCTCGGCCAAGACTCCCAAGGTCACGGTCGACAAAGGTTTCAAGGTCACCAAGACCGAGACCCGCGTCCTCAAGAAGGGCGGCGGCGAGAAGGTCGCCTCGGGCGACTCGCTCAAGATCAGCCTGGCCGGCGTCAACGGCACGACCGGCAAGCAGTTCGACAGCACGTACGCGACCGGCAAGCCCGTCACGTTCACGGTGTCCGACGGCATGCTGCCCGGATTCGTCAAGGGACTCGTCGGCCAGAAGATCGGCAGCCGCATCCTCGTCGCGATCCCGCCCAAGGAAGGCTTCGGCGACGCGGGACAGCCGTCCTACAACATCAAGAAGGGCGACACCATGGTGTTCCTCTTCGACCTCGTCGCCAAGATCCCTGACGAGGTGACCGGCACCAGCAAGAAGCTGCCCTCCGACCTTCCGCAGCTCAAGCTCGACGCCAACAAGCACCCGGTCAGCTTCACCAAGACCAAGACGATGGACAAGAAGAAGACCAAGGAGAGCACCGACGTCGTGATCCAGGGCAAAGGCCCCGAGGTCAAGTCCGGCCAGACCCTGACGGTCCAGTACGTCGGCCAGGTCTACCCGACCGGAACCGTCTTCGACGAGTCGTGGTCCAAGCAGCCCACCTCCTTCCAGATCGGCGGCGACGGCCTCATCAAGTGCTGGAACGACACGCTCATCGGCCAGAAGGTCGGCAGCCGTGTCGTCATCGTCTGCCCGGCTGACAAGGCCTACGGTGACAAGCCGCCGGCGGGCAGCAAGATCGGCAAGGGCGACACGCTGATCTTCGCGGTCGACTTGCTCGACGCTTCCTGACATCCTCCTGACATGGCCGAACGCAAGACCGAGAGGTTGATGAACCTCATCTTCGCGTTGCTGGTCAGTCGCCAGTACCTCACGAAGGACCAGATTCGCGAGTCGATCGCCGACTACCGCGACTCGACGCCTCAGGCGTTCGACCGCAAGTTCGAGCGCGACAAGGAGGAGCTGCGCGAGCTCGGCATCACTGTCGAGATGGGCCAGAACGACAAGTACTTCAACGACGAGCCCGGCTACCGCATCCGCCGGGACGAGGCGGAGCTGCCCGATCTCGAGCTGACCCGCGAGGAGGCTGCGGTCATCGGGCTCGCGACACAGGTCTGGGAGCATGCCGGCCTGGCGAGCGAGTCGACGACGGCACTGGTCAAGCTCAAGGCCATCGGCGTCGATGTCGACACGAGCGTCCTGCGCATGGCCGAGCCCAAGCTGTCGACCGACGAGCCGTCGTTCGACAGCATGTGGGAGGCGGTGACCCGGCGCATCCCGATCTCGTTCGTCTACGCCCGTCCTGGTCGTGAGCCCATGGAGCGTCACCTGCAACCCTGGGGCATCATCTCGTGGCACGACCGCTGGTACGTCGGCGGATTCGACCTCGATCGCGACGAGGTCCGCATCTTCCGCCTGTCGCGCGTGGTCGGTGAGGTCGAGACGATCGGTGCACCGGGGTCCTACGAGGTGCCCGAGGACGTCGACATGAAGGACATCGCCCGCGAGCTGTTCCCGCCCGCCTCCGACGTCGCGGCGGTCCTGCGGATCCGCACCGGTCGCGGGCAGTCGTTGCGCCGCCTTGCCGAGAAGGTCACCCCGCTGAGCGAGGACCTCGACGAGGTGGAGATCCGCTACTCGTCGCGGTGGGAGCTCGCCTCCGAGGTGGCGTCCTACGGCCCGGACGTCGTCGTCGTGTCACCCCCGGACGTACGTGACGCCGTGATCGAGCGGCTCAAGGCTGCGGCACGGGGCAGCCTCGAGGTGGGCGCATGAGCAGATCGCGCCAGCAGGTGGTCCGGATGTTGGCGTTGGTGCCCTACCTGCAGGGCAACGACGGCATCCCGGTCAACGAGGTGGCCGCCGAGTTCGGCGTCAGCCCCAGGGTCATCCGCGACGACCTGCGCCTGCTGATGTACACGGGCACGGGGGAGTACGCCGGCGAGCTCATCGACTTCGACCTCACGGCCCTGGAGGAGGACGGCGTCGTGCACATCCGCGACGCCGAGTTCATGACCCGCCCGCTGCGCATCAGTGCGCGCGAGGGCGTGGCCCTGATCGTCGCGCTCCGCACGCTGCGCGCCTCGGCGAGCGGATCGGAGCTCACGGTGATCGACAGCGCGCTGGCCAAGCTCGAGAGTGCGGTCGGCGACAGCGCCTCGGCGCCCGTCGACGTCGTGGTCGACCAGGTCGACCCGGCGATCCACACCGCGATCGTGCACGGCCTGGCCAACGGCAAGCGCCTCCAGCTGACCTACGCGACGGTCGCCCGCGACGAGCAGTCCGTACGCGCCGTCGACCCCCGGCGACTGTTCACCGAGCAGGGCAAGCTCTACCTCGAGGCCTGGTGCCTGAGGGCGCAGGACCTGCGGTTCTTCCGCCTCGACCGCGTCATCGACGCGCAGGTCACGGACGTCGACGCCGAGGACCACGACGTCCAGGAGCGCGACCTGTCCGACGGCATCTTCACCGTCGGAGAGGAGACCCCCTACGCCCTCGTCGACCTGCATCCGCGCGCCCACTGGCTGACCGAGTACTACCAGGTCGACCTGTTGGAGCAGAACGCCGACGGTGTCTGGCGGGCCAAGCTCTACGGCGCCGACTGGGCCTGGCTGCGGCGCCTCGTGCTGCGCAACGCCGGCTCGGTCACCGTGATCGAGCCACTCGAACTTGCCCAAGACGTGTCCGAGCAAGCTGCTCTTGCGCTTCGCGCGTACGATGAGCAGTGAATCGCTCATCTAGGAGTAGCCATGTTCCGCCAGATCGGCCCCACTGAGATCCTCATCGTGCTCGGAGTCGTGCTGCTGCTGTTCGGCGGCAAGAAGCTGCCAGAGCTCGCGCGCGGATCAGGCAAGGCGCTTCGCATCTTCAAGACCGAGGTCAAGGCCCTGCACGACGACGATGACGACGAGATCAAGCCGGCGTCGCTCGAGACGGTGCAGACGACCGAGCCGGACAAGAAGCCCGAACAGGCCTGACGCTTGGCGCTTCGGCGCGGCAGTGCCACCCCACCCGGTGGCACCATGCCGCTGGTCGGCCATCTCCGTGAGCTGCGCCGACGACTCATCATCGCGGTGCTCTCCATCCTGGTGGGCACCATCGTCGGCTGGATCATCTATCCGCAGGCCTTCGACTTCCTCAAGCAGCCCTACGTCGACGGCATCCAACCGCTCCTCGAGCGCAAGGGGTTCAAGGCCGACCTCGTCCTGAACGGCGGGGTCGGGAGCGCCTTCAGCTTCCGGCTCAAGCTCGCGCTGAGCATCGGGCTGGTCATCTCGAGCCCGGTCTGGATCGGTCAGATCTGGGGATTCATCCTCCCGGCCCTGCACCGCAACGAGAAGCGCTGGGCGTTCCTGCTGACGGCCACCGGCGCGCCACTGTTCGCCGGCGGCATCGTGGTCGGCTACCTCGTGCTGCCCAAGGGGATCCAGGTCCTCATCAGCTTCGCCCCCTCGTCCGTCGACGTGCTGCTGTCCCTCGAGGACTACCTCAACTTCGTCATACGCACGGTCCTGGTCTTCGGCGTCGCCGCCGAGATTCCGCTGGTCGTCGTGATGCTCAACCGGCTCGGGCTGGTCAGCGCCAGCCAGCTCTCGCGCGCCCGGCCGTGGACGATCATCGGCATCTTCATCTTCGCGGCGGTCGCGACGCCGAGCACCGACCCGTTGACGATGCTGTTCCTCGCCGCCCCCATGACGATCCTCTACCTCATCTCCGAGGTCATCGCGAAGCTCACGGACCGCAAGCGGGCCAAGACCCGGCCCGAGGAGCTCGCCGACGACGAGGTCTCACCTCTGGACGAGGACTAGCCTCTACGCTGCTCGCATGCACTATGCGCTCGTCGTCAACCCGACCTCCGGCAAACGCCGTGGTGAAGCGATCGCCGCGCAGGCTGCCGAACGCCTGGGCCACGCGGGACACGTCACGACCCGCATCCAGGGTGAGGACGCCTCGACCGCGCGCGACCAGCTCAAGCAGGCCATCGACAGCGGCCTCGACGGGGTCATCGTCGTCGGGGGAGACGGAGCGCTGCACGGAGTGCTCGACCACGTGGCCGACTCCGACCTGGCCTTCGGCCTGATCCCCGCGGGCACGGGCAACGACACCGCACGCTCCCTCGGCATCCCCGTGAAGGACGTCGACGCAGCGGTCGACCTGATCGTCGCGGGCCACGTGCGTACGGTCGACCTCGCGCGCACCGGCGAGGCGTACGTCGCGACCGTGATCGCGTCGGGCTTCGACTCCAAGGTCAACGAGCGGGCCAACGCGATGACCTGGCCGCGCGGCAACATGCGCTACAACATCGCGATCCTCGCCGAGCTGCGCAAGTTCGAGCCGCTGGCGTTCACCCTGACGCTCGACGGCCGGACGATCGAGCGCGAGGCAATGCTCGTGGCGGTCGGCAACGGCCCCTCGTTCGGCGGCGGCATCCGCATCTGCGAGGGCGCCTTAATGGACGACGGGCTCCTCGACGTCGTCGTGATCAACCCGGTCAGCAAGGGCAAGCTCATCCGCGTGTTCCCCAAGCTCTACAAGGGCACGCACATCACGATGCCCGAGTTCGAGCGTCACCTGGTCCGCGAGGTGACCCTGTCGTCGCCCGGCATCGTGGCGTACGGGGACGGTGAACGCCTCGGTCCGTTGCCCATGACGACGACCGTGCAGCCTGCGGCGTTGCGGGTGTTCGCGCCACCCGCGCCGTGACGGGTGGATCACCCGTTCGCGCGTAGGCTGGAGGTATGACCACGCCGGCCGAGAAGTACGCCCATTCCCGCGCCGCCCGGGCCTATCCGCACCTGGCTGCGTTCCGCGGCCACTACGCCTTCGAGCTCGACGACTTCCAGGTCGAGGCGTGCAAGGTCGTCGAGGACGGCCACGGCGTGCTCGTCGCGGCGCCGACCGGCTCCGGTAAGACGATCGTCGGCGAGTTCGCAGTGCACGTCGCCCTCGAGACCGGCCGCAAGTGCTTCTACACGACACCGATCAAGGCGCTGTCCAACCAGAAGTACGCCGACCTGGTCGCCCGCCACGGAGCCGAGAACGTCGGCCTGCTGACCGGCGACAACACGATCAACGGCGAGGCCCCCGTCGTCGTCATGACGACCGAGGTGCTGCGCAACATGCTCTACGCCGGGTCGCGCACGCTCGACACGCTCGGCTACGTCGTGATGGACGAGGTGCACTACCTCGCCGACCGCATGCGTGGCGCGGTGTGGGAGGAAGTCATCATCCACCTGCCGGAGTCGGTGTCGGTGATCTCGCTGTCGGCGACGGTGTCCAACGCCGAGGAGTTCGGCGACTGGCTCACCGAGGTGCGCGGCGACACCGTGACGATCGTCGAGGAACGCCGTCCCGTGCCGCTGCACCAGCACGTGCTCGTCGGCCGCAAGATGTTCCCTCTGTTCGAGTCGAGCGCCGACGACCAGGGCGTCGAGGTCAACCAGGCGTTGACCCGCATCGCGCGCGACGACTGGCAGTTCACCCGGATGCACAAGGGCCGGCCCGGCAAGGGTGGCAAGCGGCCGCGCAGTCGGCACCGCACGGCGAGTCGCGTCGAGGTCGTCGAGCGGCTCGACGCCGAAGGCCTCCTGCCCGCGATCTGCTTCATCTTCAGCCGGGTCGGGTGCGACGCGGCGGTCAAGCAGTGCCTCGACGCGCGGCTGACCCTGACGACGCCGGAGGAGCAGGCCGAGATCGGCGCCCTGGTCGACGCCACGTGCTCGCACCTGCCGGAGGACGACCTCCACGTGCTGGGCTACTACGAGTTCCGCGACGCGCTCGTGCGCGGCATCGCCTCGCACCACGCGGGCATGCTGCCGACCTTCAAGGAGTGCGTCGAGCTGCTGTTCAGCGACGGTCTGGTCAAGATCATCTTCGCCACCGAGACGTTGGCGCTCGGCATCAACATGCCGGCACGCTCGGTCGTCATCGAGAAGCTGTCGAAGTGGAACGGCGAGACCCACGCCAACATCACGCCGGGGGAGTACACCCAGCTGACGGGTCGCGCCGGTCGCCGTGGCATCGACGTCGAGGGGCACGGTGTCGTGCTCTGGCAGCCGGGGCTCGATCCCAAGCAGGTCGCCGGCCTCGCCAGCACGCGAACGTACCCGCTCAACTCGTCGTTCCAGCCGTCCTACAACATGGCGGTCAACCTGGTGGGCCAGGTCGGACGCACGATCGCCCGCGAGCTGCTCGAGCAGTCGTTCGCGCAGTTCCAGGCCGATCGAGCCGTGGTCGGGCTCGCCACGCAGATCCGCAGGGCCGACGAGGCGCTCGAGGGTTATCGCGAGCAGGTGGAGTGCGACAAGGGCGACTTCATGGAGTACGCCGCGCTGCGTCGCGAGCTCAGCGACATCGAGGCCTCCGGCTCCAAGGCACGCAGGGCCGCCGACCGGCAGGACGTCGTCGAGTCGCTCGTCAAGCTCAAGCCCGGTGACGTCATCAACGTCCCGGTCGGCCGTTGGGCCGGCATCGCCGTCGTGCTCGACCCGGGTCGTACGACCGACACCGACGGTCCGCGCCCGATGGTGCTGACCGCCAACCGGCACGCCCGTCGGCTGGCGATGGTGGACTTCAACACCCCGGTGGCGCCCATCACGACGATGCGCATCCCCAAGTCGTTCAACGCCCGCAACCCGCAGTCGCGGCGCGACCTGGCGTCGCAGCTGCGCAACCGGGCGGAGGGCGTAGCGTGGCGCCAGGACAAGCCGTACCGCGAGAACATCTCGCGCGAGGACCCGCGCATCGCCTCGATCCGCGACAAGCTGCGCAACCATCCGTGCCACAGCTGCCCCGACCGCGAGAAGCACGCCCGATGGGCCGAGCGCTACTTCAAGCTCGAGCGTGACACCGCCAACCAGCGCGGTCGCATCGAGTCACGGACCAACACCGTGGCGCGCCAGTTCGACCGCGTGTGCGAGGTCCTCGACGTGCTCGGCTATCTCGACGGCGATCAGGTCACCCCCGACGGCAAGCGGCTCCAGCGGCTCTACAGTGAGCTCGACCTGCTCGTCAGCGAGTGCCTGCGCAGCAGCGTGTGGGACGGCCTCGAAGCAGCCGACCTGGCTGCCGTGGTGAGCGGTCTGACGTTCGAGTCGCGCAACGCCGACGAGGCGCCCGCCCCGCGCTACCCGACCGAGACGGTGCGCACGGTCGCCGACACCATGACCAAGCTGTGCACCGACCTGCAGCAGCTGGAGCGCGAGCACCGGGTGAGGTTCCTGCACCAGCCCGACTTCGGGTTCGCGCACGCGGTCTGGCAGTGGAGCATGGGCGCGTCGCTCGATGACGTGCTGAGCCAGATGGACCTCGCGGCGGGTGACTTCGTGCGGGCCATGAAACAGCTCATCGACGTCGTGGCCCAGGTCGCCGATGCGGCGGGCCCGGGGCCGCTGCGGGACACCGCTCGCGAGTCGCTCGACCTGCTCCGCCGCGGCGTCGTCGCCTACACCAGCGTGACGAGCTGAGTCCGGCTCCTTGAGCTTGTCGAAAGACGTCCTTTCGACAAGCTCAAGGACCTACTGCTGGTTACTCCTTGGCGAGGGCCGCCAGGGCCCTGTCGGTGGCGCCACCGAGGCCCCAGGTCTCGCCGAACGCCCGGAATGCCTCCTCCTGGACGGGCGCCGTCAGCACCTCGAAGTCGCACGCGTCCCGCTTGACCGCGACGACCGTGCGCGCGGCGGCGATGTAGTCGCCCGAGTCGAGCAGCGACTGGCGTACGCGCGGCTTGATCGACGACCAGCGGTCCTGCGCCGCGGCGAGGATGCCGTCGATGTCGCCGAACTCCTTGAGCAGCACGGCAGCGGTCTTGTCGCCGATGCCGGCGACACCCGGGAGGCCGTCGGACGCATCCCCCCGCATCACCGCGAAGTCGACGTACTGCGAGGCATCGATGCCGTACTTCGCGCGGATCCACGCGTTGTCGACGACGTCGTGCTTGGACACCCCTCGGGCGACGTAGAGGACGCGTACGCCGCGGTCGTCGTCGACGAGCTGGAACAGGTCGCGGTCGCCGGTCACGATGTCGACAGGTCCGTCCCAGGTCGACGCGAACGTGCCGATGATGTCGTCGGCCTCGGCGTCGGGTGCGCCGACGACGGGGATGCCCAGCAGGGCGAACGCCTCGGCGATCAGAGGCACCTGCGGGCCGAGCAAGCCGCCGGTCGTGTCGGCCTCGCCACCCGCCTCGTCGAGGCGCTGCGTCTTGTAGGACGGGATCAGGTCGACACGCCACTGCGGCCGCCAGTCGTCGTCCCAGCAGGCGACGACCGCCTCGGGCTTGTACTGGGTCGTCAACGTCGACGTGAAGTCGAGGATGCCGCGCAGGGCGTTGACAACCGTCCCGTCGGGGGACTTCAGGGAGTCGGGGACGCCGAAGAACGCCCGGAAGTACAGACTCGCGCTGTCGAGGAGCAGCAGTCGACCGTGTGCCATGCAGCCGAGCCTAGTGCGATGCGACGCTCAGCCGGCGGTGCTGTCGCCCTCTTCGAGCTCGCGCCGTTGCTTCTCGGTGAGCTCGCGCTGCGTCTCCCGGTAGGCCCGACGCTGTTCCTCCGCGCGCTCCCGCAGGCTGCGCAGGAACGCCTCGTCGTCCTCGGGGTTGGTCGCGACGGCGCGCCCGGGACGGTCGTACTCGGGGAACGAGGGGTGACCGTGGTTGCCCTTGTAGGGCATCGACGCCGTCGGACTGCTCTCGGGTCGCCCGGCAACGAGCCAGGCGATCGAGCCGACGAGCGGGAAGAACAGCACGAGGATGAGCCACCAGACCTTGCTCAGGTTGCGGCAGGCGTACTCGTCGGTCGAGATGACGTCGAGCAGGCAGAAGATCCACAGGCCCAGGATGACCAGGCCAAGCGCTCCGTCCATCAGCAGCACGTCGTCGTCTCCCATTCGTCAGTCGCCACATCATGGCAGCCACGACCCGCGCGGCGGGGCGGAATGCACAGATCGGCGCCACCACCCGATCAGGTGATGGCGCCGATCGTCGAGCGGCTCAGCGTACGAGCTGGGGCTCCCGCGCCGGAACCTTGGACTTGCTCGCCTTGCCCTTGAGGCTGCCGTCCGGGAACAGCCCGGTCTTCGACATCGTCAGCACGGCCGTCGCGTGGGCTGCGGCGTCGCCGAGCTCCTGCAACGCGGTCGTGTTGAGGTTGGAGATGTCGTCGCAGGCTGCGTGATAGCAGGCGTCGTACGGCTCACCGGCGGCACCGCCGTAGACGGCGGCCTCCTCGGGCGTCTTGATGCCCTCAGCACCGCTGAACAGGCCGCCGGCAGGGATGCCGGCCTCGATGAACGGTCCGTAGTCGGACCGGCCGTCGAAGTCTGTCGGCTCGGACGCGAGGCCCTTCGCACCGAAGTAGTCGGTGAAGATCCGCTCGATCGCGTCGGATCCAGCCGGGCCGGCGTCGCCGCCCGCCGAGCCGTCACCGTCGTAGACGAAGCGGACGTAGTTGGGCGAGCCGAGCATGTCGAAGTTGAGGTTGGCGTAGATCTTCGACAGCTGGGAGTCGGACAGCGATGTCACGTAGTGCTCCGAGCCCAGCAGGCCGGCCTCCTCGGCACCCCAGAACGCGAAGCGCACGGGGCGTTCGAGCTTCTTGGTGAGCTTGAGCGCCGACATCTGCTCGGCGATCTCGAGGATCGTCGCCGAGCCCGACCCGTTGTCGTTGATGCCCGGTCCTGCGGCCACGCTGTCGAGGTGCGCGCCCACCACGACGACCTGGTCGGTGTTGGTGTGCTTCAGAGCCTTCGCCGGCAGGTCGGCGATCACGTTCTCGGTCTCGCGGTTGAGATCGGTCTCGGTCTTGGTCGTCACCCTCGCGGTCACGCCGTCCGCGGCAAGTGCTGCGCCGTCCTCGTACGAGACGCCGACGACGGGAATGCCGACGGGATCGCCGAGCGTGCCGGTCAGCAGCTCGTCACGGCCCGGCTGACCTTCGTTGAACATGATGACGGCGTCATAGCCGGCCGCGGCGGCGTTGACCGCCTTCTCGCCGAACGTGCACGTGCCCCGCTGGATCAGGGCGATCGCCGGCTCGGCCGGTGCGGGAGCGAAGTCGGAGGCCTCGCAACCAGAGGTGCTGCTCGGCTCGGCCGCGGGCGGAATCATGACGTCGTTGGTCGGGATGACCGGCCCGGTCACGTCGCCTGTTCCGGAGTAGTCCATCGTGTGCGTCTCGACCTCGCGCTCGGTCGGCGTGAGCTGGGTCAGCGTGGCGGGCTCCAGCTCGCGGGTGAACGGAAAGGTGAACTTCTGCCGCTTGACCGTGTAGCCGGCCTGCTTGAGCTTCTTGGCGACGTAGTCAGCCGACTCCGTGTGACCCGGCAGGCCTGATGCCCGCGTGCCCTCGTTGCGGTTGGCGATGACCTGCAGCTGTCGCAGGTGCTGGACGATGCCACTGACCGTGACGGCCTTGGTGAGCTTGCTGGTGTCGACAGGTCTCGGCGTATGGCTTGTGGCTGTGGCCGGACCCGCGACGAGAAGGCTTGCCGTCATGGTGACGGCAGCGATGGATGGCAAGAGTCTGCGCATCTGTTGATCCCCCGATCGTGAGTTGGTCTCCACACACTAGGTCGGGGCATGGGACCTGTCACGTGTGGTTGCGACCTGCACGGACTGTCGCTGAGGTCGGCGCGGGTATCGTCTTCTCGTGAGCAGATGGCGCAAAGCACAGGCACTGGCCGCATCGCAGGGCATCGACGCCCTCCTCATCACGCCGGGGGCGGATCTTCGCTACCTGACCGGCTATGTCGCGCTGCCGCTCGAACGGCTGACGTGCCTGGTGCTGCCGGCTGACGGCGACCCGACGCTCGTCGTCCCGACGCTCGAGAAGCCGGCCGCGGTCGCCTCGGGCGTCGACGTGCAGGTCGAGTCTTGGGACGAGACCGATGACCCGTACGCGCTGGTCGCCACGCTGGTCGGCGACGCCGCCACGATCGCGGTCGACGACCACATGTGGGCCTCACGGGTGTTCGCGTTCAGGGAGATGTTCCCCCATGCGCGCCAGGTGCTCGGCGGCGAGCTCGTCCAGCAGCTGCGCATCCGCAAGGACGCCGACGAGATCGATGCGCTGCGCGAGGCCGGTCTCGCGATCGACCGCGTGCACTCACGGATGGGTGAGTGGCTGCGGCCGGGCCGCACCGAGCGCGAAGTCGGCGCCGACATCGCCCGCGCGATCCTCGACGAGGGCCACGAGACGGTCGACTTCGTCATCGTGGGCTCCGGTCCCAACGGCGCGTCGCCGCACCACGAGGTCTCGGACCGGGTCATCGAGGAGGGCGATCCGGTCGTCATCGACATCGGCGGCACCACCCACGCCGGCTACTGCTCGGACTCGACCCGCAACTACCTCGCCGGCGGCAGCGTCCCGGCCGCTTACGCCGAGGCGTACGCGGTGCTGCACGCGGCTCAGCAGGCCCAGCGCGAGCATGCGCGGCCGGGTGTCACGGCTGAGTCCGTCGACGCCATCGGTCGCACCCTGATCGCCGACGCGGGCTTCGGCGACCTGTTCATCCACCGCACCGGTCACGGCATCGGCCAGGAGACCCACGAGGAGCCCTACATCGTGGAGGGCAGCGACCTCGTGCTCGAAGAAGGCATGGCGTTCTCGATCGAGCCCGGCATCTACTTCGAGGGGCAGTTCGGCGCCCGCATCGAGGACATCGCGGTGTGCACGGCCGACGGTCTCGAGGTGCTCAACAACACGCCACGCGAGCTCGTCGTCCTGTGACACCCAGCTGGGCGACCCTGACGCGCACCGGTCGAGCAGGACCAGCCGGACTCGGGTCGGCACGGCACCTCACGCCTGACGTCGGCGCGCGCATCGCCTGGCCCGCTGCCGTGGCACTCGGCGTGCTCTCGTCGCTCAACTTCGACCCGGTCGGCCTGCCGTACGCGATGGTCGTGGCGATCGGCGGCCTCACGTGGCTGGCCCACGCCCTGCGAGCGGCCCGCAAACGTACGGTCATGGTCACCGGCCTGCTCTATGGGCTCGCGTTCATGGGGCCGCTCATCTGGTGGATGAACGCGGTCAGCCATGGTGCGTACGTCGGGCTGGTCGTCGCCGAAGCCCTGTTCTACGTCCCCATCATGCTGGCGCTGCGCGCCTCCGCCCGTCTGCGGTGGTGGCCGCTCTGGGGCGCTGCGGTGTGGGTCCTCGGGGAGTGGGCTCGCGGGCGTTTCCCGTTCACGGGATTCCCCTGGGGTCGGCTGGCGCACACGTCGATCGACACGCCCTTCGAGGCGTACGCCCGGCTGGTCGCGATGCCGGGGACGAGTGCAGTGCTGTTCCTCGTCGCCGCCCTGCTGGTGGTGCTGGTGACGACGTCCGCGTGGCGCACCAGGGGTCTGGCCGTCGCCGGGGTGCTGGCGATCGCCGGGGTCGGCGCCGTCCTGCCGACGGGCATCGCCGGGGCTGACGGGACCCGACAGGTCGCGCTCGTCCAGGGCAACGTCCCCGGGGTGTTCCTGACCTGGCCGATCGGCGAGATCTTCAAGCTCCATGCCGCGGAGACCGACAAGCTGGCTGACAAGATCGACGCCGGCGAGGTCCCCCGACCCGACATGGTGCTGTGGCCCGAGAACTCGACGGACACCGATCCCTACTTCGACGAGCCGGTCAAGCAGCGCATCCAGGCGCTCTCCAGGCGCATTGGCGCACCGATCCTGGTCGGCGGCATCTTCGACGGCCCGACCAGCTCCACGGCCTACAACGCGGGCGTCGTGTGGACAGCCGACGGCCCGGGGGAGCGCTACGTCAAGCTCAAGCCAGTGCCGTTCGGTGAGTACGTCCCGTGGCGCAAGCAGGCCGGGTTCTTCGTCAACCGCCTCGCCCGCGACATCCCGCGCGACATGGTCGCCGGGGACGAGCCCGGCGCGCTGCACATCGGCGACACGCTCATCGGCGACTCGATCTGCTACGACATCGCATACGACAGCGTGACCCGTGGGGCGGTCGACCGCGGCGCGCAGATGATCGTCGTGCAGACCAGCAACGCCGCGTTCACCAACACCTCGCAGCCCGAGCAGCAGTGGGACATCTCGAGGTTGCGCGCCATCGAGACCGGTCGGTGGGTCGCCGTGCCCTCGACCAACGGCATCACCGGATTCGTCGACCCTGACGGCCGCGGTGTCGCGCGCGCACCCATGCACGAGCCGGCCACGCTGAGTGCCAAGGTCACCCTGGCGTCCGGCAAGACTCCGGCGCTGGTCATCGGGGCGCCCCTGGAGTACGTCCTGGTGGTGCTGGGTCTGGGAGCATGGTGGTTCGGCACTCGACGAAGGACACCTGAAGGCGTGAGCGAACCCACCGAGGCGGAGGCATGACCCGCACCCTGGTCGTCATCCCGACCTACAACGAGGCCGACAACGTCGCGTGGATCGTCGAGCAGCTGCACCTCGCGCAGCCGGGTGTCGACGTCCTGATCGCCGACGACGGCTCTCCTGACGGCACTGGAGAGATCGCCGACTCCCTGGCAGCCGACGATCCCCGGGTCAACGTCATGCACCGCAGCGGCAAGCAAGGGCTCGGCTCGGCGTACCGCGCAGGCTTCGCCTGGGGCATCGAACGCGGCTACGACGTGCTGGTCGAGATGGACGCCGACGGCTCGCACCGTCCCGAGGACCTCGGGAGGCTGCTCGAGGCGAGCGACGCCGGCGCCGACCTCGTGCTCGGGTCGCGGTGGGTCGACGGCGGGGGAGTCGTCAACTGGCCGTGGCACCGGCGATTCATCTCCCGCGGCGGCACGTTCTACGCCCGCCTGATGCTCGGCATCCCGGTCAAGGACGCGACCGGGGGATTCCGGGCGTTCCACCGCCAGACGCTCGAGAAGCTGCCGCTCGACGAGGTGGCCTCGCAGGGCTACTGCTTCCAGATCGACATGGCGCGCCGCGTGCTCGGCGCCGGCATGACGATCGTCGAGGTGCCCATCACGTTCGTCGAGCGTGAGCGCGGCGAGTCCAAGATGAGCGGTGGGATCGTGCGCGAAGCGCTGTGGCGGGTGACGGTGTGGGGCCTCCAGCGGCTGATCTCCAAGCCGTCACGCCTGCGCCGTTCCTAACCCTGGGCGCGGTCACCTTCAGCTCACGGCTGGGGCCGCGGAGTACTCCTCGTCGGTGACCGGCTGCAGCCAGTGGACGACCTCGTGCTGGTCATCGCCTTCGTTGATCGCGAGGTGAACCATGAGTCGGTGGGGTGCGGCGCCGTGCCAGTGCTCCTCGTCGGCCTCGAAGAGGACGCGATCTCCCGGCCGGATGACCTCGACGGGACCGCCCCGTCGTTGGCACAGGCCGACGCCTTCGGTCACGAAGACGGTCTGGCTCAACGGGTGGCGGTGCCAGTGGGTGCGGGCTCCCGGCATGAAGTGCACGAGTGCCGCGGTCACACGCGACGGCGGCGGCGCAGCGGCAACCGAGTCGATGTAGACGTCCCCGGTGAACCAGTCGCTGGGTCCCTTCATGGTGTCGGTCGAGCTGCGGGTGATCTGCATGATTCCTACCTAGGTTCTGGGAGGGGTGGTTGACGGGGCGGAGGGCGCCGTCCACGAGGCGAGCAGACGGAGTCGTTCGGCCGAGGGCGAGCCCGGTTCGGCGGTGTAGACCATCAGGACGAGCCCGGGCTCGGCGGTGATGGCCAGCTCCTCGTACGCCAAGGTCAGCTCCCCGACGACGGGGTGGTGAAACCGCTTGGTGCCTGAGCCGTGGATACGAACGTTGTGGTCTGCCCAGAGGCGGCGGAAGGTCTCGCTCTGCGTCGAGAGCTCGCCGACGAGATTCTGCAGTCCACGGTCGTGAGGATCGCGGCCGGCCTCGATGCGCATGATGCCGACGCACATCTGGGCGAACAGCTCCCAGTCCGGATAGAAGTCACGGGAGGCAGGATCGAGGAACTGGAACCGCGCCAGGTTGGGGAGCCGGCCGTCCTCGCCGATGACGGGGGAGTAGAACGCGCGGCCCAGCTTGTTGGTGGCCAACAGGTTCTGCTGAGGATCGCGGACGAACGCGACGCCCTCGGTGATCGCCTCCAGCGCCCACTGCAGGCTGAGACGGGACGCAGCCTTGCTGGGCGTACGCCGACGGGCTCGTCCCGAGGTGGGGATGCCGTCTGCAGCACGGGCCAGGTCGAGCAGATGGGCGTGCTCGGTCTCGTCGAGCTGAAGGGCTCGCGCCAGTCCGTCGAGCACCCCGGACGAGGCACCGGCGATGTTGCCGCGCTCGAGGCGGGCGTAGTACTCGACGCTCAGTCCGGCCAAGGACGCGACCTCACTCCGACGCAGTCCGGGCACCCGGCGGCTGCCGGTGGTCGGGAGTCCGACCTGGTCCGGGGTGATGCGCGCACGTCGGGTGGTGAGGAACTCGCGTACCTCTTGGCGTACGTCCTTGCGCTGGTCCACATGACAACCCTAGGCCCGGGGGACGCAGGGCCGAAGCCGCGAGGGATGCCCTGTCAGTACACGTATCGACAGTGACTTCCTGCCCGTCTCGCCTTCACGTTGACTGATGGTGTGGCGTCGAACGGCGTCGCAACGAACCATCGACGAAGAGGAGCACGATGCGTCAGGTAGTCATGCATGGGCCCGGTGACGTCCGGGTCGAGGACCGCGAGAACCCGGCGATCATCGAACCGACAGACGCGATCATCCGCCTGTCGGCGACCTGCATCTGCGGCAGCGACCTGTGGCCGTACCGGGGCGCGGAGCCCGTCGACCACCAGGTGATGGGACATGAGTACGTGGGAGTCGTCGAGGAGATCGGCTCCGAGGTGCACACCATCAAGGTGGGAGACTTCGTGGTCGGATCGTTCTGGGCCTCCGACAACACCTGTGAGGTCTGCCGGGCCGGCTATCAGGCGTACTGCACGCACCGGGTGCTGATGGGCACCCTCGGCACGCAGTCCGAGCTTGCCCGCGTCCCGCTTGCCGACGGAACACTCGTCGCGACCCCCGGCATGCCCGAGCCGGATCTCATCCCGTCGCTCATGGCCGCCTCAGACGTGCTCGGCACCGGGTGGTTCGCCGCCGTCGCGGCCGAGGTCGGTCCTGGCAAGACGGTGGCAGTCGTCGGCGACGGCGCGGTCGGCCTGCTGGGCGTCCTCGCCGCCAAGCAGCTCGGCGCCGCACGCATCATCGCGTTCAGCCGGCACGCCGACCGGCAGGCACTGGCCCGCGAGTTCGGTGCCACCGACATCGTCGTGGAGCGAGGCGAGGCGGGCGTCGCCAAGGTCAAGGAGCTCACCGGCGGCCTCGGCGCGCACTCGGTCATCGAGGCGGTCGGCACCCAGGAAGCGATGATGCAGGCGATCCACTCCACCAGGCCTGGTGGCCACGTCGGGTTCGTCGGCGTCTCGCACGACGTCGCCATCCCGGGCGACGAGCTGTTCATGGCGGGCGTCCACATTCACGGGGGACCCGCACCCGTACGCCAGTTCCTGCCCGACCTGATCCAGCTCATCTGGAACCGAGCAATCGATCCGGGCAAGGTGTTCGACCTCACCCTGCCGCTCGATCGTGCTGCCGAGGGCTATCAGGCGATGGACGAGCGCTCCGCCATCAAGGTGCTGCTCACGCTGTGAAGGCCTCCATGGCTGCGTTGATCGTGGTGCTGCTGGCCGCCACCACGGTGGCCTGCGGCGATTCGGAAGGCCCCGGCACCGGGGCCCCCTCACCACGCCCGAGCGACACGACTCGCACCGGCGTGCCCCACGCGAAAGCCGCCACCCCCGGCGGCAGCGACACGGAGGAGAACATGCGCATCCGCATCACCATCGGCGAGCAGCGACTCACCGGCACCCTCGAGGACAGCGCGGCAGCTGACGATCTGCTCGGGCAGCTCCCGTTGACGATCGACATGACGGACCACGACGGCGTCGAGAAGACCGGTCCGCTGCCGTCGGCGCTGTCGTTGAAGGGCCAGCCCGAAGGAGCGGACCCCGACGTGGGGGCCATCGGCTACTACGCGCCGGGCCGCGACCTGGTCCTGTACTACGGTGACCAGTCCTACTTCGACGGCATCGTGGTCCTGGGGTCGCTCGACGGCGACGCCGCAGAGCGGATCGCGGAGCTGGACGGTGCCGTCACCGCCACCATCGAGGCGGGCTGAGTCGGATGGAGCTGCAGGACTTCCTGGACCACGTCAACAGCGGCGCGCTCATCGTGGGTGGGTCGGAGCACCACCGCTTCATGCACGATGCGGCGCAGACCGCCTTTCGCATCACCAGCGCGTTGAACTCCGGCTACCGCAGCCCTGATGAGCTACGCGCGATGCTCGCCGAACTCACCGGAAAGGCTGTGGACGAGTCGGTCGCGCTCTTCCCGCCCTTCCACACCGAGTTCGGCAAGAACCTGACCCTCGGCAAGAACGTGTTCGTCAACCTCGGCTGTCGCTTCCAGGACACCGGGGGCATCACCATCGGCGACGGCTCGCTGATCGGGCACGGCAGCACCCTCACGACGCTCAACCATGCGGTCGATCCCGGTCGACGTTCCGACATGCTGCCGGCGCCGATCGTCATCGGTCGCAACGTGTGGCTAGGGGCCTCCGTGACGGTCGTCCCGGGCGTGACGATCGGAGACGGCGCCGTCGTGGGAGCGGGGTCCGTGGTCACGCGGGATGTGCCTGCCGACACCATCGTCGCCGGTGTTCCTGCCAAGCTCATCCGCACAACAGGCTTTGGAGCGGACGCGAGGATTTGAACCTCGACCCATTCCCTGGAAGGGAAGCGTGCTGCAACTACACCACGTCCGCGAGGCCGGCCTCTGTCGAGACCGACGACCTCGAAGTATGCCATCTCGGCCGTGGCCGCCGACGGGGTGTACCGCGGGAGCACCAGGACCGTTTACGTCTGCTCCGTTGGCCATAATGAGCCCATGACTCAGCCGACGCTCAAGACGGCGCGGATCGTCCTGGTGCCCCTTGCCGACGAGCACCTGGATCTCGAGGTCGAGCTGGACTCGGATCCTGAGGTGATGCGCTACCTGGACCGGGGTGCTCGTTCCCGCAGCGAGACCGAGGCAGCGCACCAGCGGAGGATGCGTGCCGCCGAGGAGGTCCCGGGTCTGGGGTTCTGGGTGGGCTTCGTCGACGGCGAGTTCGTCGGCTGGTGGATCCTTCAGCCGCCGAATGGGCCCGACCAGCCAACGGTCGATGGCGAGGCGGAGCTGGGCTACCGGCTCCTGCGGAAGCACTGGCGTCTCGGATATGCCAGCGAGGGCTCGCGCGAGCTCATGCGCTATGGATTCGACGAAGTGGGGCTGAACCGGATCTTCGCGCAGACCCTCACCATCAACCGTCCCTCCCGAGCCACCATGGCCAGCGTCGGCCTGACGTACGCTCGCGCGTTCGACTCGAGCGAGTCGTTCCCTGGGGCGGAGCACGGCGAGGTCGAGTACGAGATCACCCGCGACGCATACCTGGCTCTCCAGGCTGGGGAGTGACCGGGATGTCCGGAGCGAACGACGCACGGCCCACGGTTCGTCTCCGGCGGGTCGAGGACCCGGACGTCGAGGTGTTCTTCGAGCACCAGGCCGACCCGCTGGCCGTCGAGATGGCGGCGTTCCCCGCTCGCGACAAGGAGCAGGTCGCGGCGCACTGGGCGAAGCTCCGCAGCGACGACACCCTGTACGTGCGGACGATCGTCGCTGACGGAGTGGTGGCGGGCAACATCGGCAGCTGGCCGGACCACGGACAGCAGCTGCTCGGCTACTGGATCGGACGCGAGTTCTGGGGCCGCGGCGTCGCCACGCAGGCACTCACTCTGTTGCTCGACGACGTGCCGATCCGCCCGCTGCATGCCCATGTCGTGGCGCACAACGTCGGCTCGATCCGCGTCCTGGAGAAGTGCGGGTTCCAGCGTGACCGCGAGGGGGAGGCCAACCTGCCCTCGGCCGAGGAGGGCATCCAGGAGCTCGTGTACGTACTTGACTCGCAGCACTAGATTCCGAAGCAGCACTCGACACGGAGGAGACACTCTCGTGCGCATACGCACCTATACGTTCGTCACCCTGGACGGGTTCGTCTCGACACCGGACGGCCGACCGGTGCAGCTCCTGCTCCCGGGGTTTCCAGGGCGTACCGCCTACGGGCTGCCAGAGTTCCTGTCGACCTGCGAGGGCGTGGTCATGGGCCGTACGACGTTCCTGCCCGCGCTGGACGCGCCCGATTGGCCGTGGACGCAGCCGGTTTTCGTGCTCACGTCATCTGCTCTGCCTGACAAGGCGCCCGCGGATGTGCAGACCGCGTCGACCGCTGCCGAGCTGGTCCAGGCGATGGAGGCTGCCGGTGTCACCGGCGACGTCCATCTCATCGGCGGCCCGAGCACGATCCAGGCGTTCCACGACATCGGAACCGTCGACGAGGTCGGACTGGTGCTGGTTCCGATGATCCAGGGCCGCGGCGTACGCCTCACCCCTTCCGACATCGAGCCGATGTCCCTCACGCTCCAGTCGACGCGAACCTTCCCGGACGGCGTCATCGAGACGTTCTACCGGCCACAGGCGAACGGCGAATGACGCCAGATCAGCTCTGACTGCAGGCCCCACAGCGTGAAGGCGGCGCCGTCGTCATCCACGGTCCACTGACCGACGGCACCCGCTGAGGCGGGCCGGGCCCACCCGAGTATGCATGGACATTGTGGAATCGACTCGGAAACCAGACAGGTGCGGCACAATCGGCACGTGCAGCGTGTGACCTCATCTCCCGGGTCTGTCCATTACCGCGTGTCCGGAGGGGTCACGGTCCTGATCGACGGCACGCCAGTCGGGGTCGGCGGTCCCAAGCAGCGACGCGTGCTCGCCGTGCTGCTGTCGCGAGTGGGCACTGTCGTCACGATCAGCCAGGTCGTGGACGCGGTATGGGGCGACGCCCCGCCCGCCAAGGCGCCGGTCTCGGTGCGCTCGTACGTCACCAACCTGCGTCGGGTGCTGCACGCCGACGGCGTCGAGAGGCTCCACTCCGGCCCCCTCGGATATCGGCTCGAGCTCCGGGACGGAGACTCCGTCGACCTCATGGAGTTCGAGGACCTCGCGACATCGGGTCGCGAAGCACTCGTGCGGCTGGACGTGCGTACGGCCTCCGATCAGCTCACGGAAGCTCTCTCGCGGTGGGTAGGACCTCCGTACGGTGAGCTCGCCGACGCCGACTTCATCCGCCCTGACGTCGTACGCCTGGCGGCGCTGCACGACACGGCTCAGGAGGCATGGTTCGACGCTTGTCTCCAGCTCGGTCGCGACTCCGACCTGGTCCCCGAGCTCGAGTCAGCCGTCGCGAGGAGCCCGTTGCAGGAGCGCTTGTGGGGGCACCTGATGCTGGCTCTGCACCGTTCCGGTCGTCACGCTGACGCTCTTCTCGCGTATGACCGAGCCCGAGAGGTCCTGGATCGTGAGATCGGCAGCCGGCCCGGCGAGGGAATCCGCGCCCTGCTGGCCAAGATCCAGGCCCACGATCCGGAGCTACGCGTGACACCCGCCCGGACGACCCGAGAGGCGTCAGACGCTCACCGCATCGTGGGTCGCGACAGCGAGCTGGATTCGCTCCGCGAGACGAGCGCCGGGCTGACGATGATCACCGGCGAGAGCGGCATCGGCAAGACCGCCCTCGCGCAGGCGGCGTTCACGTCCGCGCAGGAGACGGGACGCCCGGCTGCCTGGGCGGCTCACCCTGCGGGGGTCGGCCTGCCGGCGTTGTGGACCTGGATCCAGGTGCTGCGCCAGCTCGGTGAGCAGCTCGGCCCGGACGCCCGTCGGGCCGTGATCCGCGACGCACCTGGCGCTGTCGACGCCATCGTGCCGGAATGGAACGAGACGCCCCCGAGCGGTCGGCTCGGTGCGACCGGCTTCGCACTGGTCGAAGGGGTGGTCACCGCACTGCGATCGCTGGCATCGCGCGCTCCTGTGCTGCTGGTCCTCGATGACCTGCACCACGCGGACGACGAGACGTACGACGTCCTGATCCTGCTGCTCGCGCAGTTCCCGAGGCTCCCGGTGACCGTGATCGCCACGTGGACGTTCTACGGCGACGGCAGACCCATGAATCGTCAGGGGTTCGACCGGACCCTCCGCTCCTCCAGCCCGGGATCGATGCACCTCTCCGGGCTGGACCGCGGGCCCGCCACGGAGCTCGTCGAGTCGATCATCGGCTCCGGCATGGGTCCACAGGCCGCCGACAAGGTGTGGCGTGAGACGGGCGGCAACCCCTTGTATCTGCAGGAGGTCGCGCGGACGATCGCCGAGTCCGGGCACGACGCCCCTGTGTCGCACACCGTCCTCGGCGTCCTCGATCATCGGCTCGGCGAGCTCGCCGAAGGGACCCGCCGGCTGCTGGGCACGGCTGCCGTGATGGGGGTCGAGATCGACGTGGCCGGGCTCTCCGACGTCCTTGACGTACCGGTCTCGCGGGTTCACGAAGACCTCGCACCCGCCTATCTCGCAGGTCTGCTCGACGAGGTCGGAGACCGGCCGGGGGACTACCGCTTCAGCCACGGGTTGGTGCGTGACGCCTTGCTCGCTCGGCAGGACGTCGCCGCTCGTACGGTCGTGCACGCGACGATTGCGAGACTGGGTGCGTCCTCCGTCACGACGGCGGCGTACGAGCGTGCAGTCGCGCTCGCTGACCACGCCTGGCGAGCTGGACCCGAGCTCGACGCCGAAACCGCTGTGACGATCATCGATGCAGTCGTCCAGAGGGCCCTCGGTCGATCGCGATACGCCGACGTCGCAGACCTCGCCGAGCGCGCGGTCCAGATCTGTGCGCGTCTCACGCCCACACCCGATGGACTGGACCGCGAGGCGATGCTGTGGCTCCACCTGGCCGGCGCCAGGACGATCCTGCACGGCCAGACGGACGAGGCGGCCGGTGTCGCGATCCGGCGGGCGTTCGAGATCGGGGAGGCGTCGAAGGGACGCGGGTACTACAGCGCGGCCGCGATGCACTGCCTCATGCTGTGTGGGACTGGGCGCCTCGACGAGGCAGAGGCGATCGCGCGTGGTCTGCGCGAGGAGTACGAGTCGTCCGATGCACGGGACGTCGGCGAGGTGAGCGACCTCGCCGACATCATGATCTCGGTGCTTCGCGGCGACGTCGACCGTCTCGTCGCTGCAGGACGACACATGATGACGACGTTCCCGGCGCCGGAGACGGTGACGGATCCGCTCCACTTCTTCCACCCGCGGGCGTTGTGCTGGATGGCCATCGGCGAGGCGTCGCGCGGCGACGAGGCGGCCTCACGCCGCTACCTGGCCGAGGCCATCGAGCTCACGCAGAGCCGTGGCGACGTCTTCAGCGCCCTGGTCAACAGCGTGGCCGAGATCGAGATCGCCGCGATCCTGGGAATCACCGACGGCACGGCCGAGCGCGCAGCCGAGGTCGACAAGGCGTTCCGGGCCGCCGGCAGCGACCAGTGGGCTGCCGTGGCCCGCATCATCGAGCTGTGGGCCCAGACCCTGCAGAACACCGCGATCGATCTCGGCCCCGAGGCCGCGCGTGCGTTCGAGGAGTACACGATCGACGGTACGACCGCCGCGACGTCGATGCTGCGTTGCCTGCTCGCCGACATCGAGAGTCATCATGGTCGCAGCGAGTCGGCGCTCTCGATCCTCGCCCGTGCCGAACGCGTTGCCGAAGTGACCGGCGAGCGCGTGTGGGATCCCATGATCGCCGCCCGCCGCGAGCTGCTCACTTCTTCGCCTTGAGGTCCAGGCAGCTGTTCGCACCATCGATGACGCCCTGGCGGAACGCCTCGACCCGGCCGTAGCCGGCGCCCTGGCGTTCGCTGTCGCCGTCGCCACGGAACACCAGAAGCGCCTTGATGCCTTCATCGAGATCGCCGGGAGAGATGCTGTAGCTGCTGGTCTTGGCGCGGTTGTGCAGGATGACGCTTGCGGTGTAGCCGCCGGCGAAGCAGTCGCTCTTGAGGGTTGCGGTCTTCTCGTCGGACTTGTCGCCGAGCCGCGCCAAGGTCGCCAGGCCCCATTGGGTCGTCAACAGCGTCGCGACCGCATAGTCGCCGCCCTGTCGGTAGACCTCGGGCATGACGCCGACGTTGTCGAACCCGATGTAGTCCTCGGGCACGCAGTAGAACAACGAGAACCCGGAGGTCGACTCGCCGTTGCACGTCGGCGGGTTCGCCGGGTCGTACGGCTTGTAGCCGGACAACGGCTTCCAGGCCTTGCCGCCGGAGATCCCCGGGTAGAGCTGGGAGAAGAAGTCCTCGATGTCGTACGGGACCTTGTTGACGATCTCGTCGTACGGCGCGTCGCCGCCGCGGTCTGCGTCCTCCTGGGTGCTGAACGGCAGCTCGAGCACGACGGGCTCACCGTCGTGATAGGCCTTGCACTTCTTCGGACCGCTGTCGAAACCGTCCTGGAACGCGCTGACCCGATCGAAACCGCTGCCATGAGCCGAGGCGTCGGTGGCGTCGGTGCCCGGGTTGTCGCGCAGGTCCAGGATTCCGGCGAGGGCCGTGTCGAGGTCGCCGGCGGTCATCTTGAAGATCTTCGCCTTGGCGGCATGGGCGGACCAAGCGCCGGCGAAGCAGTCGGCCTGGAGCTCTGACGACACCGTCAGCTTGTTGGCGTCGAAGAACCCCGCCCGCTGCTGCATCGCGTGCCCCCACTCGTGTGCCAGCACGACCGGGATGACGAAGTCTCCATACTTCTTCTGCAACGACGGCAGCAGGTCCTGCGCGTCCCACGCCACCGAGTCGTCCAGCTTGCAGTAGAACGCATTGCCCTGGACGTCCGAGTAGCTGTTCGCGCACTTCGGACCCTTCGTGGACTGCTCCGTCGAGGCGTAGAGCCCACCCTTGACCGGCTTGTACTTCTTGCCATAGAGCTTCGGGAACTCGACGGTCCAGTAGTCCTGCAGGTCGGCTATCGCCTTGATGGCGAGCTTGTTCACAGGCGCCGAACGATCGCCGTCGATCTTCACCGAGCTCACAGCGGTCCTCGGCGGCCCGGACGTCCCCTTCTCGTCCGAACCACCTCCGCACGCCGTCAGCACCAGTGCAGCTGCCACAAGGATCGCGGTGATCTGCCGCTTCGCGCCCATCACGAGATGCTCGTCGAGCTGTCGATGTCGTTCATCACGGCGGTCAGGACGTCGGCCTCGTCCTGCGTCGCGTACGCGTTGAGCTGCAGGACGTAGAGACCGCCGGACGCAGCCGGCACCACCACGGTCTTCTGAGCGATCAGCATCGCCTTGCCCTTGACGTCGACCGTCCCGCCGTACTGCACGGCGTCATAACCACCCAGCTTGCTGGGGCTGGCCGGCGACAGCTCCTTGAAGCCGTCGAGGTTCCTCAGCTCCTGCGGGGCGTACTCCAGGATCTTGTCGGCCTCGACGTCGCCCTCGAGCTTGGAGAACAGCGCCAGCACGTGTGGCGGGTTCGCCGGGTCGGCTGCGTCCGTGTAGACGATCGCGCCGTACGAACCAGCGTCCCCGTAGTCCTTGGTCGTCTCCCAGCCGTCGGGCACCGGCAGGTCGACCGTGACGCCGTCGCTGTCCTCGCGAGTCAGGACCTTCTCCGTGGCGCCGACCTGCTTGATGTACTCCGGGAGGGTCAACGCCGACGCCGTCGCGCTCGGCGACGGCTTGGCGCTCGACTTCGTCGGCGCAGGATCCTTCTTGGGCTCATCGCTGCCGCCACAAGCCGCGAGGGCGAGGGAGACGGCGAGGGCGATGCCTGCGGCGGCGAGACGGCGGGTGGGCTTCATGGCTTCTCCTGGGAGTGGGACGACACCACGACGGACGCTAGGCCCTGCCGATTGGAGAATCGTTGGAGTCGATCTCGGCCACCCACCAGAACCGGAAAGACCCCGGCCGAAGCCGGGGTCCTTGGTCGTGCCGGAGACTGGGTCTCAGGCGCTCTTCTTCGTGGTGCTCTTCTTGGCCGCGCTCTTCTTGGCGGGCCGGTGAAGGTGAGGCGGTCCGATCTCGCCACCACGCAGCAGCTCCAGCCGCTCCGTGAGGATCTCCTCGAGCTCAGCCTCAGAACGACGCTCGAGCAGCATGTCCCAGTGTGTGCGGATCGGCTTCTCGGCCTTGCCCTCAGGCTTGACTCCGTTGGCGAGCTGACCGATCTGGCCGGTCTTGGGGTCTTCCCACTCGAACGGGATCTCCGCCTCGTCCGCCATCGTCACCGTGAACGTGTGCCCGTCGGGGCATACGTACTCGACCTGCTGACGGGGAGCCATTTCCACGCCGCGCTCGTCCTCGAAGCTCTGTGTCCCGAGCCGAGCACCTCGCAATGCACGTTCAGCCATGTGCGTCCCCTCTCGTGTTGCTTACCTCTTACAACGTAAATGACGCACATGAGATTCCCCTAAACGCGTATGCGTACGCGTCAGCGAGGTCACACGATCGCAGGAGCCTGATTTCCGGCCTCGACGATGCCTTGCCGGGCGTCGAGCTTCCACAGCAGCCCGCCGCCGACCACGAAGAAGATGATGAGGGCGAGGATGGCCGGCCGGTACGAGTCGGTCAGCTGGTGCACGACACCGAAGACGAGTGTCCCGAGCCAGCTCGTGCCGCGCTCGCACGCCTGGTAGAGGCTGAAGTACTCCGCCTCACGGCCACGGGGGATGAGCTGGGAGAAGAACGCCCGCGACAACGCCTGGGTGCCGCCCAGGACGAGCCCGATCGCCACCGCGAGCACGAGGAACGGGACGATCCGGTCCGCCGGCAGGAAGTAGCCGAAGCAGACGACGAGGATCCAGATGCCGAGGCCGTACAGGATCGTGCGATGGCTGCCGATCCGCGCCGCGAGGCGGCCGAACACGAGCGCGCCGACCACGCCGACGAACTGCACGATCAGGATCGTCGCGATGAGCGTGCTGGTCTCGAACCCCAGCTGCTTGTCGCCGTAGACCGACGCCGAGTAGATCACGGTCTGGATGCCGTCGTTGTAGAACAGGTACGCGACGAGGAACAGCAACGTCTGCGGATAGTTGCGGAGCTCCCGCAGCGTACGGAACAGCTGCCCGAAGCTGCGTTGCATCAACGACGTGCCCTCGACCGGGACCACACCACGCGGCGCCCGGTCCTTGATGCCGCGATAGGGGATCAGCGTGAAGTACGCCCACCAGATCGCCGCTGACAGCAGGCTGATGCGCACCGCCAGCTCCGTCGACAGGCCGAACGGCGTGAGCGTCACGAGGGCGAGGTTGACCGCCAGCAGGAGCCCGCCGCCGAGATAGCCCAGCGCCCAGCCGCGCGAGGAGATCCGATCACGCTCGTCCGGCTCGGCGATCTCGATCAGGATCGCGTCGTAGACCACGATCGACGAGGCGTAGAACAGGTTGGCCACGACGAGCAGACCGGCGCCGAGCTGCCAGTTCGTGCCCGTCACGAAGAACATCAGCGCCGCGACGGCCGCACCCGACCAGGCGAGCCCGGCCATCAGCGTCTTCTTGGACTCCACCCGGTCGGCGATCGCCCCCACGATCGGCAGCACGAACGCCGAGATGACCGTGGCCAGCGTGACGACGTAGAACACCAGTGAGCCGGCCGACACCGACAGGCCGAGGACCGAGAGGTTCTCGACGCACTTGCGGTCGTCGTCGCCGACGAACCCGCACGCCGCCCGCTCGGCGACACTCGTCAGGTAGGGCGCGTAGAGCACCGTGCCGATCGTCGTGATGTACGCCGAGTTGGCCCAGTCGTAGAAGAACCACGCCCTCTGCTCCGGATTGGCCTTGACCTTGGCACCTCGGGTCATGACGGGTCCTTCCAGGTTCCTCGGGCGACGAGTACGTCCTTGAGCACGTCGGTGCGGTCGGTGATGATGCCGTCGACGCCGAGGTCGAGCAGGGCGTGCATCTCGTCGGCGTCGTCGATCGTCCAGGCGTGCACCTGCAGGCCCAGCGCGTGCGCCTTGCGCACGAGTCGCGGCGTGATGACCCGGATCCCGCGATACGCAGCGGGCACCTGCAGGCACACGGCCTTGGGTCTGAGCAGCCGGCGCGGCAGGAGCTTGACGGCGGCGACCTCGCGCCTCGACGCGGAGGTGGCGACGTTGGGGAGCCGGCGGCGGATGCGCACCAGGCGAGCGTGGGAGAACGACGACAGGCACGTACGGCCGACAGCGTCGTGGGACTCGACGATCGCGCAGGTCGCCTCCACCACGTCGTCGGACTTCACGTCGATGTTGAGCCGCGCTTCGGGGAACGCCTCGAAGAGGGCATCGAGACGCGCGAGCGGCTCACGCTGGTCGAGCCGCTGGAGGTCGAGCGCCTCGGCGGTGAGCGTCGCGACTGGGTCGGCGCTGCCCGTGAGCCGGTCCAGGGCCGCGTCGTGGATCGCATAGACGACACCGTCGGACGACATGCGGACATCCGTCTCGAGATAGCGATAGCCCAGCTCGTACGCGTGCGCGAACGCGGCGAGCGAGTTCTCGATGCCCACGTTGCCCGCGGTCCCGGCGCCGCCGCGGTGTGCGAACGCCAGGGGAGGGGCGTCGAGAAAACCGGTCACGCGCTCAAACTAAGCCCTCCCGGGTCCATGCGGGTCGACCACTCCCACGCGTCGTTCGCTCGCTGCCGTCAGTCGAGGAACTCCAGCTCCACCGCAGCCGCCTGCTCCGGGTCTGCCGTGATGTCGATCGTGGCGATCCGGCCGTCGGCGAAGGTCGGCCGGAGCACCGAGATGACCCGTCCGTCCTCGACCCCGGCCATGCCCACGACACCGTCGATGAGCACCGGGAGGCTCTGACGTCCCGGCGTGCGGAAGGAGATCGCACCGCTGGCGACGTTGCGCGCACCGCGCACGAGCACCGGCGGTCCGTGTCCCGTGTCGGCGCGCAGGATGACGTCTGGGTCCAGGACCGTGACCAGTGCCTCGAAGTCTCCACCTCGAGCTGCCGTGAGGAACGCGTCGACGATCTCGCGCTGCTGAGGCAGCGGCGTGCCGGTCAGCGGATCGGATCCCTGCACGCGGCGACGGCCGCGGCTGGCCAGTTGCCGAGCGGCGTCGGGAGTGCGTCCGATCATGGCTGCGATGTCGTCGAACGGCACCGCGAACATGTCGTGCAGGACGAACGCGAGCCGTTCGGCGGGGGTGAGCTTCTCCAGCACCACGAGCATCGCCAGGCCCACCGAGTCGACGAGCTCTGCCTCGTACTCCGGGTCGATGCGGGTGTCGGGTGAGCCGGCCGGGTCGTTCGGGCGTACGTCGAGCGGCTGCTCACTGCGGGTCTTGCGCGACCGCAGCATGTCGAGGCAGACCCGTCCGACGACGGTCGTCAGCCAGCCGCCGAGGTTGTCGATCTCGTCGGCGTCCACGCGGCTCAGGCGGATCCAGGACTCCTGGACCGCGTCCTCGGCATCCGTCAGGGACCCCAGCATGCGATAGGCCACGGCACGCAGGTGATCCCGGTTCTGCTCGAAGCGCTCCGCCAGGAACTCGGTGTCTGACATCGGTCACATTCCCCTCTCGTGGTGCGTCATAGCCCTGACGGATCACACGCCAAGGATGTGACACGAACCGAAGGAGCACCATCATGCAGGCACGTATGGACAACCCCGCGATCGCGATCCCCGGCGCGATGGAGGCGCTTCACGGGCTCACCAAGGCCGTGCTCGCGACCGGCATCTCACCGACCACGCTCGAGTACGTCAACCTGCGCGCGAGCCAGATCAACGGATGCAGCGTCTGCCTCCAGATGCACGCCCGTGACCTGCGCAAGGCGGGGGAGAGCGACGAGAAGATCGACACCGTTGCGGGCTGGCGCGACGCACCGTACTTCGACGACGCCGAGCGGGCCGCCCTCGGGCTGGCCGAGGCCGTCACGCGCCTCAGCGACCAGGCGGACGCGGTGCCGGACGACGTGTACGACGAGGCGGCGGCGCACTTCGACGAGCAGCAGCTCGGCGCCCTGATCCTGTCGATCGCGGCGATCAACGTGTGGAACCGGGTCAACGTCTCGACGCGTCAGGTCGCCGGCGCCTGGGGCTGAGGTCGGGCGGGGCCTAAATGTCCCGGAAGGTCTCGATCTGGGCGCCCAGGGCGTTGAGGCGCTCCGCGAGGTCCTCGTAGCCGCGGTTGATGACGTAGACGCTGCGCAGCACCGAGGTGCCCTTGGCGGCGAGCATCGCCAGCAGGATCACCACGGCGGGCCGCAGCGCCGGAGGGCAGACCAGCTCGGTGCCGCTCCAGTGCGTCGGCCCTTCGATCAGCACGCGGTGCGGGTCGAGCAGCTTGACCGAGGCACCGAGCTTGTTGAGCTCGGTGAGGTAGATCGCGCGGTTCTCGTAGACCCAGTCGTGCAGCATCGTCTGACCCTCGGCCGTTGCCGCGATGACCGCGAAGAACGGCAGGTTGTCGATGTTGAGGCCGGGGAACGGCATCGGGTGGATCTTGTCGATCGGTGCGTGCAACGCCGACGGGTGCGTCGTGATGTCGACGAGGCGGGTCTCACCGTTCTCGGCGGGATACTCCTCACCGCGGTCGTACTGGAAGCCCATCTCCTCGAGCAGTGCGAGCTCGATCTCCATGAACTCGATCGGCACGCGCCGCACCGTGATGCTCGACTTGGTGACGATGGCCGCTGCGATGAGGCTCATGGCCTCGATCGGGTCCTCGCTGGGGGCGTACTCGACGTCGCAGTTGATGACCGGCTTGCCGGTGACCCGCAGGGTCGTCGTGCCGATGCCCTCGATGCCGACACCGAGCTTGACCAGGAAGAAGCACAGGTCCTGGACCATGTAGTTGGGGCTCGCGTTGCGGATCACGGTCACGCCGTCGTAGCGCGCCGCGGCCAGCAGGGCGTTCTCGGTGACGGTGTCGCCACGCTCGGTGAGCACGAGGGGACGCTCCGGGCCCACGCCCTTGGCGGCGGTCGCGTGATAGCTGCCCTCGGTCGCGACGACCTTGAGCCCGAACGGTCGCAGGGCCGTCATGTGCGGCTCGACCGTGCGGGTGCCGAGGTCGCAGCCACCGGCGTACGGCAGCTCGAAGTCGTCGTAACGATGCATCAGCGGGCCGAGGAACATGATGATGCTGCGCGTACGCCTGGCCGCCTCGGCATCCATCGCGGCGAGGTTGAGGTTCTCGGGCACGATGAGCTCGAGGTCGTTCTGCTCGTTGAGCCAGGTGGCCTTGACGCCGATCGAGGTCAGCACCTCGAGCAGGCGATTGACCTCCTCGATGCGCGCGACCTTGCGCAGCACCGTGGTGCCGGCATTGAGCAGCGACGCACACAGCAGCGCGACGCCGGCGTTCTTGCTGGACTTGACGTCGATCGAGCCCGACAGCGTGGTGCCGCCGGCGACGCGAAGGTGGCTGGGCCCCGACGTGCCGACCGTCACGAGCTCGGAGTCGAGCGCGCTGCCGATGCGGGCCAGCATGTCGAGCGTCAAGTTCTGCTGCCCCTTCTCGATACGGTTCACGGCACTCTGGCTCGTCTTGAGCTCGGTCGCAAGTTCAGCCTGCGTCAGGCCGCTGTGCTGCCGTGCGTCACGGATGAGTGCCCCGATGCGGGAGAGATAGTCGTCGCGAACGGTCATGTCTTTCACCATATCTCAGTTATGAGATATTTCAATTCTTGCCAGAATCGGCGAGCCGAGGGCGTCGTCACGCCGTGGTCGCATCGCTCTGACCCAGCCTGCGGGCGTCCTCGACGCCGCCGAAGTTCGCCACGTGGCCCCAGTAGATCCCGTACGCGAGCTCGGAGATCGTGAGGTCGTGGATCGGGAAGAGGGTCGTGGGGGAGACCCGCTGGACGAAGTCGACGGTCTCGCTGACCTTGGCCCACGGCGCGCTCAACGGCACCGCCAGCACGTCCACGCCCTCCGGCGCGTACGCATAGGTGTCGCCGGGATGGAAGAGGGTGGGCTCGCCGGGGGCGCTGACGGTCACGCCGACGTTCGCGACGCGGGGGAGCTCAGGGACGATCACGGCGTGCTGGGCGCCGACACCGCGGACCGTCACACCCTTGACCTCGGTCTGCACACCGTCGCCGTTCTGGCGCCAGTCGCCGAAGTCCAGCACCGCGGCGGTCTCCGGGTCGCAGAGCAGCAGCGCATCGGGGTTGCGCTCGATCAGACCCGGGACGCGGTTCTGGTCGATGTGGTCGAGATGCTGGTGAGTCACGACGATCGCGTCGAGCCCCTCGAGCTCGAAGGGCGTGTCAGGGCTGAACGCGCCCGGATCGATCAGGATGCGGGCGTCCGCGGACTCGACGAGCACGGTCGCGTGGCCAAAGCGAGTGATCTGCATGCCGCCATCCTGCACCTGAGCCCAAAGCGGTGCTCAGGGCCGGTGAAGGCTCAGCCGAGATACTTCTCGACGACGTCCGGCGAACGCTCCGCAGCGTCGTCGGGCGACTCGCCGTACTGGCGCTTGGCGTTGCGCTGGCGGAGCAGGTCCCACGCCTGGTCGAGCTCGACCTCGAGCTTCTGCAGCCGGGCGTGCTCCTCGGCCGGCGTCACCTCATGCTTGCTGAGCTGCTCACGCAGCGCCTTCTCCTCGGCGACGAGTGCCGAGATGTGCTCGTGGATGCCCTGGTCTGTGGTCATGGCGCGAGTCTACGACTGACGCGGGCGGCGCGGGAGTGACAGGATCTGCCCATGGAGTTCCACAGCACGGTCGAGCTCGGCGGCAAGACCGCAACAGGCATCGAGGTGCCCGCTGACGTGGTCGAGACACTCGGCGGCGGCAAGCGGCCGCCGGTCACGGTGACGATCGCCGGCCACACGTACCGCACCACCATCGCGCCGATGGGCGGCCGGTTCATGATCCCGCTCAGCGCCGAGAACCGGTCGGCCGCCGGAGTGGGCGCCGGCGACGAGGTCGATGTCGAGATCGCCCTCGACACCGCGCCACGGGAGATGAAGGCCCCCGACGACCTCGCCGAGGCGCTGCGCGCGTCGCCCGAGGCAGAAGCGTTCTTCGAGTCGCTCTCGTTCAGCCACAAGCGCAGCTACGTCGACTGGATCGTCGCCGCCAAGAAGGACGAGACCCGGCAACGCCGCGTCACGCAGGCGGTCGAGCTGCTGCTCACGAAGCGCAAGCAGCGCTGACGCACGTACGACCTCAGCGCTCGGCGAAGGCCAGCTTGGCACCCAGGGCGATGAACGCGCCCGCGAACGTACGCCGCATCCAGGTCAGGACCGACGGCCGCGAGATCACCCGATCACGGATCACCGCGGCGAAGACGCCGTACGCGACGAAGACGACGAACGTGATGAGCATGAAGACCCCGCTCAGCTCGAGCATCCGCAGGAGATAGTGCGGCTCGCCTGAGCTCACGAACTGCGGCAGGAACGCGACGAAGAAGATCGACAGCTTCGGGTTGAGGATGTTGACCAGCACGCCCGACGTGATGACCTGCCGAGCCGTCTTGGGCTCGTGCTCCGCCTCGACGCTCAGCGCGCCCTTGTCGCGCACGGTGTTCCAAGCCATGTAGAGCAGGTAGGCGACGCCCGCGTACTTCAGGGTCTGGAACGCCACGGCGCTGGTGTGCAGGAGCGCCGCCAGTCCGGTGATCGCGGCGACGATGTGCGGCAGGGTCCCGAGCGTGCAGCCGAACGCCGCGACCAGGCTCGCCCGTGCGCCGCGGGTGAGGCCGGCCGCCATCGTGTAGAGCACGCCGGTGCCGGGGGAGGCCACGACGATGAGCGACGTGACGAGGAAGGCGACGGTCATGGCGCAGAGCGTAACCGCATCACGCGCGCGCCACAGGATCCCGCCGCGGGATCACCAGCAGCACCGCGAGGACGAACGAGCCGACGAGCGCAATGACGTTGAGGACCTGGTCGGTGCGGTCGAGGTCGCCGAGGTGCGGCAGGTGGTACGACAGGTGCAACGTGCCGAACGTCAGCCAGGTCCAGCCGGCGATCGCCACCACGCCAGGTTTGAGGCTGATGGCCGCGAGAAGGCTGAGGACCAGCAGCGCCGTGTACGTCGTGCCGACATCGCGGATCAGGTGCTCGTTGTATGGCCCGTCGACCGCGATCCAGACCCTCCCCAGACCCGGGAACGAGTCGTAGAAGGAGCGTGGGGCGATCGAGGCCCACGGGCCGGTGTAGGCACCGGTCGCGGCGAGCACCAGGAGCAGCGTGCGCTGGAGGGTCGGAGCCATGCCCCTCAGACGACACCGTCGACGCCGATGTGACAAGTACGTGCGAGGTCATCGCAATCAGCCACGCAGCTGAGCGGCCAGCGGACAGTCGAACGGGTCGCGGGCACGCAGGCCGACGTTGTTGAGATAGCCGACCACGATCGCGTACGACTCGAACAGCCCGACCTCCATGTAGTCGATCCCTTCGCGCTCGCAGTACGCGCGCACGGTCGGCCGGGCCCTCTTGAGGTTGCAGCGCGGCATGCTCGGGAACAGGTGGTGCTCGATCTGGTAGTTGAGGCCACCCATCGCGACATCGGTCAGCGGGTTGCCGCGTACGTTGCGTGACACCATGACCTGCCTGCGCAGGAAGTCGAGCTTCATCTCCGGAGGGACGATCGGCATCCCCTTGTGGGCGGGCGCGAACGACGCGCCGAGGCACACGCCGAACACCGCCATCTGCACCGCGAAGAACGCCAGAGCCTTGCCCAGCGGGAGGAACGCGAGCAGCACGGCGACGTACGCCGCCAGGCGGGTCACGACGATCGCGAGCTCCGTGCGGCGCCACGGCTGTTTCGAGGTCTTGTCCCGGGCGGCCTGGACGCTTGCCGCGTGGAGGTTGAGCCCCTCGAGGGTCAGCAGCGGGAAGAACAGCCAGCCCTGGTGGCGGGCGAACCACCCCGCGAAGCCCGTCCGCTCGGCGACGATGGCAGGGGTGAACGCGACGACGCCGGCGGCGATGTCCGGATCGATGCCTTCCTGGTTGGGCGCCTTGTGGTGCAGGTTGTGCTTGGTGCGCCACCACGCGAAGCTCAGGCCGGCGAACGCTCCGGCGAAGATCCTCGCCGACCACG
Organism: Aeromicrobium sp. Root236; assembly: GCF_001428805.1. Lineage (NCBI taxonomy): Bacteria > Bacillati > Actinomycetota > Actinomycetes > Propionibacteriales > Nocardioidaceae > Aeromicrobium > Aeromicrobium sp. Root236. The sequence goes on from NZ_LMIS01000001.1 coordinate 529,830, forward strand.
CGTTCCACCGTGGCGAGGCGAAGATCTGCCGGTGTGCCGCGTCGTGGCCGAGGAACCCGAACTGGGTCACCACGATGCCGAGCAGCGCGGCGGGGACGAGCTGCCACCACGAGTTGCCGATGATGAAGAAGGCCACCCAGACACCCGCGAACGCGGCAACTGCGAGCCCGATCTGGGTCCAGTAGTAGAGGTAGCGGCGCTCGAGCAGGCCCTGCTCGCGTACGTCGCGCATCAGGTCGCCGAACAGGCTGACGTAACGGTCGGGCGGGCGGACGTCCTGCTGCGTGGTCATGCCTTCGACGCTATGGAGGTTCAGCGGCACGCACGATGGCGCTGGGACCCCGTCCGCAGGGGGTTCAGACCCACCCTGGGCTCAGTCAGGCGTCAGGCGCGCAGCGGCTCGAGCTGGGGAGCCGCAGACGCGAGCCGACCCATCTGCCACAGGCGATGGACCACCAGCGCCGCGACGACCGAGCCGCTCGTGCCGAGGAACAGGTCGCCGAGCGTGTCGGTGTAGGCGCCACGGCGCTCCGAGGACGTGCTGATGAACGCGTAGTACTCGGCGATCTCCCAGCCGATGGCCACTGTGGCCCCGAAGGCCAGCGCACGCTCGATGGTCGCCCCCAGGGTCGCCGTGCGGTGGAGCGTCAACAGGATCACGCCGGCCGTCAGCAGGCCGGTGTTCATGAAGTGGATCCAGTCGTCGAACCACACGATCGTGTCGTACATGTTCATCCGGTTGCCGAGGGTGTCGGTGAAGCAGGTGACGGTCACGAGGAGGTCAGCGACCCACGGGAACGACGCGCGATCACGCCAGAAGACGTACCAGAGCGCGGGCACCGAGAACGCGAGCAGGGGATAGGTGACGGCGCGCAGGCCGGCTGCCTTGCCGCGCATGTGGCCGAGGTCGGGGAACATCAGCGCGATCGCCAGCAGGACCAGCAGGCCGGCCTTGGCGGTGATGTCGAGGCTGCGCACCACGGGTGGCGCTTCGTGCCTCGTCGTCACCTGCTGGTCGGTCATGGGTCAAGAATAGTGGTCGATTCCGGCGACTTTGACCGATTTCAGGCCGTCCGCGCAGAGATACATTGCAGTTTGGTGTCACATTCTCACCGTTCTGGACATATACAAGGTGTGAACGTCTCCGCAGCGACTCCGACCCGCCGGGCCCTCGAGCGCGGTCTTCGCTGGTGGCGGACCTGCGTCCACGTCGCTGTGACGTGCGTCGTGATCGCGGTGGTGGGCCAGAACGCCACCCACCCCAGTCCCGTACGCCCCGCGGACGGGACGCTGAGCGTCCCGCACGTCCGGCCACTGCCCTGAGCCACCTCGCGGGCGGCGAGGGGACCGTTGACACCCTGTCACCTGAACCCGACAATGAAGCACCTTCGAGGACTGGGCGGATGACATGAAACGCGTGCTGATGGCTGTGGCAGGTGTCGGGCTCGTGGTCGCCGCGATCGGTGTCGCCCGGGCGCACACTGGGGAGACGTCGACGCCCGACGCGCAGCCTTCGTCGCACGGGCCGAGCGCGCGGGACGACATCAGCCGCCAGGTCGATGAGCAGGCCAAGCAGATGGAGAAGGCGCGCCAGGAGTTTCGGAAGAAGGTCGAGAAACAGGCCGCTCTGCTGAGGCAACGCCAGGAACAGCAGGACGCAGCCCGCTGAGCCAGTCGGTCAGGAATCGAGAAGCGATGCGTCCTGGGCCGCCGCTACCGTGACAGTCATGGACATCACGATTCACACCACCGTTCTCCCGCACACCGATCCCGAGGCCTCCGTGGCGTTCTTCCGTGACGCGCTCGGCTTCGAGGTACGCCAGGACGTCGGCCAGGGCACGATGCGCTGGATCACCGTCGGACCGCCCAACCAGCCCGAGACGTCGATCCTGCTCGCCCCGCCGGCAGCCGATCCCGGAGTCACCGACGACGAGCGACGCACGATCTCCGAGATGATGGCCAAGGGCACGTACGGCTGGATCCTCCTCGCGACCAGGGACCTCAACGGGACGTTCGAGAAGGTCCAGGCCACCGACGCCGAGGTCGTGCAGGAGCCGACCGATCAGCCCTACGGCGTCCGCGACTGCGCCTTCCGCGACCCCGCCGGCAACATGATCCGCATCCAGGAAGTGAGCTAGCCCGACATGAGCGCCACGAGCAGCCCGAGCGACGTGCACGCGGCGGACAGCCACGACCTGATCCGCGTCCAGGGCGCCCGGGAGAACAACCTCAAGGACGTCAGCATCGAGATCCCGAAGCGCCGCCTGACGGTCTTCACCGGCGTCTCGGGCTCGGGCAAGAGCTCCCTGGTCTTCGGCACGATCGCTGCGGAGTCCCAGCGCATGATCAACGAGACCTACAGCGCGTTCGTGCAGGGATTCATGCCGACGCTGTCGCGCCCGGAGGTCGACCTCTTGGACGGGCTGACGACCGCGATCATCGTCGACCAGGAACGCCTGGGCTCCAACCCGCGTTCGACCGTCGGCACGGTCACGGATGCCAACGCGATGCTGCGCATCCTCTACAGCCGGCTCGGCGAGCCACACATCGGTCCACCGACGGCCTACTCGTTCAACGTCCCGACGCGCACAGCGAGCGGCGTCATGAGCACCGACAAGGCCGGCCGGACGGAGAAGAGCGTCGTCCGCAACGCCGTCTACCTCGGCGGCATGTGCCCGCGGTGCGAGGGCATGGGCGCGGTCAGCGACTTCGACCTCACCGCGTTGTACGACGAGTCCAAGTCGCTCAGCGGGGGAGCGCTGACGATCCCGGGCTACAGCATGGACGGCTGGTACGGCCGCATCTTCAGCGGCTCGGGCTACTTCGACATGGACAAGCCAATCAGCAAGTTCACCAAGAAGGAGCTCGACGACCTGCTCTATCGCGAGCCGACCAAGATCAAGGTCGAGGGCATCAACCTCACGTACGAGGGCATCATCCCCAAGATCCAGAAGTCGATGCTGTCCAAGGACCTCGACGCGATGCAGCCCCACATCCGCGCCTTCGTCGAGCGTGCCGTCACGTTCCAGACCTGCCCGGAGTGCGACGGCACGCGCCTCACCAAGGAGGTGCTGGCCTCCAAGGTCAAGGGCAAGAACATCGCCGAGGTCTGCGCCATGCAGATCAGCGATGTCGCCGAGTGGGTGCGCACCATCGACGACTCGTCGGTCGCGCCACTGCTCGCCGGACTCCAGCACCTCTTCGACGCCTTCGCCCAGATCGGCCTCGGCTACCTCTCGCTCGACCGGCCGTCGGGCACGTTGTCCGGGGGAGAGGCGCAGCGCACCAAGATGATCCGCCACCTCGGCTCGTCGCTCACCGACATCACGTACGTGTTCGACGAGCCGACGATCGGCATGCACCCGCACGACATCGAGCGGATGAACACGCTGCTGCTGCAGCTGCGCGACAAGGGCAACACCGTGCTCGTCGTGGAGCACAAGCCCGAGACCATCGCGATCGCCGATCACGTCGTCGACCTCGGACCTGGAGCCGGCACGAGCGGCGGCACGGTCTGCTTCGAGGGCACGCTCGACGGGCTGCGGGGGAGCGACACCATCACCGGGCGGCACCTCGACGACCGGGCCTCGCTCAGGGAGTCCGTGCGTCCGGCGTCGGGCGCGCTCGAGGTGCGTGGCGCCTCGGCCCACAACCTCCGCGACGTCGACGTCGACATCCCGCTCGGGGTGCTGTGCGTGTTCACGGGCGTCGCGGGATCGGGCAAGAGCTCGCTGATCAACGGGTCGGTCGCCGGACGCGATGGCGTCGTGCTGATCGACCAGGGTGCGATCCGGGGCTCGCGTCGCAGCAACCCGGCGACCTACACGGGCCTGCTCGAGCCGATCCGCAAGGCGTTCGCCAAGGCCAACGGCGTCAAGCCTGCGCTGTTCAGCTCCAACTCCGAAGGCGCCTGCCCCGGCTGCAACGGTGCCGGCGTCATCTACACCGAGCTCGGGGTCATGGCGACCGTCGCCTCGACGTGCGAGGAGTGCGAGGGACGCCGGTTCCAAGCGTCGGTGCTGGAGTACACGTTCGGCGGGCGCAACATCGCCGAGGTGCTGGCCATGCCGGTCAGCGAGGCACTGCCGTTCTTCGCCGACGGCGACGCGCACACGCCCGCGGCTCACAGGATCCTCGAGCGCCTCGCCGACGTCGGGCTCGGCTACGTCAGCCTCGGGCAGCCCCTCACGACACTGTCGGGAGGCGAGCGCCAGCGGCTCAAGCTGGCGACGCACATGGGGGAGAAGGGCGACGTCTTCGTCCTCGACGAGCCGACGACCGGCCTGCACCTCGCCGACGTGGAACAGCTCCTGGGTCTGCTCGACCGGTTGGTCGACTCGGGCAAGTCCGTCATCGTCATCGAGCACCACCAGGCGGTCATGGCGCACGCCGACTGGATCATCGACCTCGGTCCCGGTGCCGGCCATGACGGCGGCACGATCGTCTTCGAGGGCACGCCGGCCGATCTCGTGGCCGGCCAGTCGACGCTCACCGGCAAGCACCTCGCGGCCTACGTCGGCGGCTGACGCACGAAGCCCGGCCCGGTCGATTCGACCGGGCCGGGCCTGCGTACCGGCCGGGGTCAGCGGACGCGGTCGTAGACCAGTGACAGGGTTCCGTGCTCGCCGGCCGCCTGGCTGACCAGGGACCACGCGTTGCGGGCCGGCAGACCGTCGTCGAAGAGACGCGGACCGCCGCCCAGGAACACCGGGAAGACCGTCAGGGCGAGGCGGTCGACCTGGTCGGCAGCCAGCAGCGCCTTGATCACGCTGGCGCTGCTGAGCACCAGGATGTCGCCGCCCTCGGTCGCCTTGAGGTCAGCGACCACCTCGTCGGTCGGCCTGTCCACGATCGCGGTCCGCTCCCAGGGTGCGTCTTCGAGCGTGGAGGACAGCACGACCTTGTCACTCTCGACGAGCCACCTGGCGAAGCCCTCGTCGCGCGGATCGGCGCCCTCCATGCCGATCACGGTGGGCCAGAACCCGAGGAATCCCTCGGCGTTGACCCGGCCCAGGAGAGCGGTGGTCGCCGGCTCCCAGAGGTTCGTCAGGTGGTCACGTGCGACGTCGGTGATCGCGTACGGCATCACCCATCCCATGTCCATCGGGTCCGTCGTGGCGTAGCGACCGTCGAGCGAGAGGGCCATGTTGGTGACGACCCTGCGGCCGTCGGTCTGCTGTGTCATGTCGTGCTCCTTGTGTCGTTGTCGTGCGGGTTTTCGCTGTTGGTCGTGGGTGGCTCGTCCTCGATGAGGGACACGAGACGGTCGAGGCTCTGCCCGAATCCGATCTCGATCCCGGCGATGAAGTCCGCTGCTTCGGTCGCGCTGTCGGTGATGCGCAGCTCGAGGTCGAGATCGGCGCCGCTCGCGGTCGGTCGAAGGGTGATGCCCACGTGGGCGGTGAACGCGGTGCCGCCGCCGGGCAGTTGCGGCGACAGCCGGTAGGCGAGCTGCTCGTACGGCCGCACGTCGTCGACGACGCCATCTGCACGGCCGACGATGACGTCCGCACCGCTGGTGTCCTCGACGTCGCGGTACTCCTGGACGATGCGGCCGCCCGGCTGCGCGTCGAAGACGAGCTCGGAGACCCGGAGGTCCTGGGGCGTCCACCATTGCGACAGCAACGCGGTCTCGGTGAGGTACGGCCAGGCGTCTTGAGGGCTCGCCGCCAGAGCCCTGGTGAAGCTGAACGTACGACCATCGGCCCACCCGGCCTGGTCCGCGGCGAGGCGTTCGGCTTTCAGGCTGAGGCCGTACTGGTCGAAGGTCTCTCGCGAGCCGACTTGTTCGGACGCACCGGCGAGCTCCTGCAGGGCCGCGGCGAGGTCACGCAGGGGAGTGGACTGCAGGGCGTAGATCCGGCGCTGGCCGCTGCGCTGCGACGTGACGATTCCGGCGCGCTCCAAGGTCTGGAGGTGCTTGGTCGTCTGCGGCTGGCGTGCGCCGGCGAGCTGGGCGAGGACTCCGACTGGGCGGGGTCGCTCAGCCAGCAAGGTGACGAGGCGCCAGCGAGCCGGATCGGCCAACGCGGTGAAGAGTGCTTCCATGGCAAGCAGTATTCTCCGCAACGCATATTCGTGTCAAGGAATATCTCCGTGTTGGTTAGAGATAGAGGCGAAAGCCCTCTGCTTCCGGGGAGAAACCGGCCGACGTGTAGAGCGCGTGGGCGCCATCTTGTGCATGCCTCTTGTGGCTGAGCAGCTGAACCTTGTGGCATCCGGCGGCTCGCGAGTCCGCCAGCACACGCTCGAGGAGCAGCGTCGCGACACCACGGCGACGCTGGGCGTACGCCACGACGACGGCCTCGATGAACGCGGTGGGCCGGCAGTCGTACGTGATGTTGGGGAGGATCGACAGACATGCGGTACCGACCGGAACACCCGCAGAGTCCGCGGCCAGATAGACGGTGACGTCAGGGGAGACCTGCACCCGGTCCCAGGTGGCGACCTGCAGCGCCGATGCAACGGGTCGCTCCGCCGGCACGTCCTGCTGTAGAGGAACGTCAGCCTGGTTCTCGGCCAGGACCGCGAGCACCGAGGTGAGATCGTCAGCTCCTGCAGGGCGTACGGCGTATGGGGAGGTCACACGTCGACGATGTCACGCATCCCGGCGCACCGAGGCCGCCGCCGGGCCGATAATTTGAGGCCGTGGAACTCGTGTCGCTCACCTCATTCCTCGGCGTTGCCCTGCTCGAGCTGGGGATGGTGCTGATCCCAGGCCCGAACATGGTCTACCTGACATCACGGGCGATCTCGCAGGGTAGGCGCGCCGGGCTCGTGTCGCTCGCCGGTGTTGCTCTCGGGTTCGTCGCCTATTTGCTTGCCGCAGCCGCCGGCCTGTCCGCGCTGTTCGCGGCCGTGCCAGAGGCCTATCACGCCGTGAAGGTCCTGGGCGCTGCCTACCTCGCCTGGCTCGCCTGGCAGATCCTGCGACCTGGGGGTGTTTCGCCGTTCGAGCCCCGCCAGCTGGATCCACATTCCTCGGCACGACTGTTCGGCATGGGGCTGCTCACGAACCTCCTGAATCCGAAGATCGCGCTGCTGTACGCAGCCTTGATCCCGCAGTTCATCGATCCTGCGCTGGGTGCGGCGTGGTGGCAGTTCCTCCAGCTCGGCAGCGCACAGATCATCGTCGGCGTCGGCGTCAACGCCCTGATCGTTCTCGTCGCCGCGTCGCTCGCCAGATACCTGTCCCAGCATCCACGCGTACTCCAGACGCAGCGCTACGTCTCCGGGGGCCTGCTGGGCTTCTTCGCCGCCAGGATGGTCACCAGCAAGCCCGCCTGAGCGTGATTCCCGCTGTATCCGTTTGTCCGATAATGCACATTATGTCAATTTGTGGTGAGTAGAAGGCGCCCGGGCCTCGGCTCCCACTCCCCGCACCGGGCGCGATGCGCTCTGCTTCGAGAATCAGCTGACTGAGCGCGACTTGGTAGCGTTTCGGCTATGAGCAAGCCTGTCGACGACAACGTGGCCACGTTGCTTGGCGAGGACAAGGACGTCCTGGCTGCGCGCCTCTTTGCCGCATCATTCACCGAAGGCGCTCAGAATCCCCTCGACTTCGGCAAGATCCAGACACAGCTGGCCGCCATGGCCGGGCTCGGGCGCTTGAAGGCCTTCTTCAGTAGCGGCGCCCCGAGCTACGCCCTTGGCGTCGAGCTGGTGCTCCGCTGGGAGCGGGCCATGCTGGCCGCCCGCGTGTACGGCGGCGACGGCGCCAACATGCTTCTCCTGCTCCTGAGCGACGGTGAGCTGGTCCGCGACTCCGCCGACCCGTACACGGCGGCCCTGACCGCAATTCGTACCGCGGCGCCCTGACGCCACGCACGCTCAGCGCCGTGGCGATGTGAACGCAGGCTGCCCGCTCCCCTGCCTCGGCGAGAGCCGCGTGCGCACAGATGAGCCGGATCGGTGATCATGAGTTGATGAACGCCACACGCCTCCTCACCCGCGACGACGTCCCGGCCCTTGTGGAGCTGTTTCGTATGAATCGCGACTTCCTGGCGCCGTGGGAGCCGGATCGCGGCATCGACTACTTCTCGGTCGAGGGACAACGAGCCGTCGTCGACGAGGCGCTCGAGCGGCACGAACAGGGTCTCACCTATCCGCACGTGATCCTCGACGACTCAGGTCAGGTCGTTGGTCGCATCAACATCGGGAACGTCGTGCGTGGCCCGTTCCAGTCCTGCGGCGTCGGCTACTGGGTCAGCGAGCACGCGAACGGCCGAGGGCTGGCCACCGCGGCGCTGGGCGAGATCAAGGAGCACGCGTTCGGCCAGCTGGGCCTGCATCGGATCGAGGCAGGCACCTTGGCCGAAAACGTCAGGTCGCAGCGCGTTCTGGAGAAGAATGGCTTCGTACGCTTCGGTTTCGCCCCGGCCTACCTTGAGATCGCGGGCAGATGGCAGGACCACGCGCTCTAGCAAACGCTCAATCCCGAGCACAGCTGACTCCGCAAGCCCATCAGATCGGACCAGGTCATGACCGTTCAGGGCGAGCTGACCGGTCGGCGGTTCCTGGCGATCTGTGTGGCGCTGGTGTTCTTCGGCACGCTCGCCTTCACTGTCCTCGCGCACGTCCACGAGGCCGATGCCGCGGACCCGGGCGAGTTCAGCTCGCTCACACGCCACGACCTTCGTACGGACTGGGCCAAGACGGAGGAGTTCCCGGTCCTGGTGCCCCTCCGCCTTCCCGCCGGGGCCAGGACGAACGACGAACCCGGATTCACGTTCAACAGCATCGCCTCCGATCCCGCTCAGAGGCCCGCGCGTCGGGTGTGGGTCTCGAGCTACAGCAGCGAAGCGCTCGGGCCGGAGTTCTCCGTGGAGGTCTTCCAAAGGCCGAAGGCACCCGGATCCCACCCGTGCGGGGCTGTGACGGACCAGTTCCACCTGGAGCGGCACGTCGCGGGAGCTTTTCTCAGCATCTGCTCGAACGACCTGGAGCACAACGCGAAGGCGCGGCGCTACTGGGCCACCGTCGTGTTCACGGCCGACCTCGGGCGCGTGACCTGGCTTCAGGGCTGAAGCCGGCCACGGCTAGGCCTTCGGGCAGCTCGGCTTGAAGGCTGTCGGCTTCCCCGGCCCCAGCCTCTGGCCGTTCGTCGGGAACACCTCGTCGTGAGCTCGCGTCCGGCGCACCGTGGGAGCGTCGAGCACCGCACACGTGCCGTTGTCGAACTGGAGCTGCACGCGAACGACCTGGTCCGGCGCCAACCCTCGCGGTACGACGAATCCCCCGGCGTCCGAGGCATCTCCGGCCCGGCTCTCCTTGCCGGGGACAATCGGCAGCCACATGGCGGTGCTTGCCACAGCCAGATCGCCACTCTCCGTGCTGAGGGACACCGCCTTGAGCGCCATGGGCTCTCGGCCGCCCACGAACGTCGCCGACAGCGTCGCGGACCCGTCGGTGTTGGCAACCATCACCACCCCTGAGATGACGAGGTTTCCCCTGCCTTTGGGGTCAGCCGCCGTGTCGGTCGGCTCGGTGGCCGAAGCTCCGCCGGACTCAGGCGCGACCACGAGGCTCACCGCGTCCGCCAGCGTTGCTGTGCCACCTGACGTCGGCGCACTCACCGTCCGGAGGTCGGCTCCAGGATCGACGCGGGCTTCCGGCGAAGGCGCAGCGAGCAGGGCCGCGACCGTCGCGACGACAACCGGCGCCGACGCCAGAATGGCGCGGCCTCGCGGAGAGCTCGAGCTCATGGCAGTCCCTGCATACCTGGAAGTGTCCAGCACTGGGCCGTTTGTGACAATGCGACCTGAATCTGAGATCCGTACGTGGACGACACGCTGGCTCGATGGCTCTCACACCCTCCGTTCCTCGCGCCGGCGGACCAGCTCCTCGACCGCGCTGGGCAGCGTCGACTCGAAGTCGATGAGCTTCGCCCACGTCGGCGTGACGACGATCCTGACCATGCCGTCGTGATAGAGCGAGCGCACCTCGGCCTCCCACTCGACCCGTTGCTCGGCAGTCATCTCGTACGTGCTCGTCATCTGCAGGTACTCCTTGGGGATGCCGTCGACGTAGTCCAGCTCGGCCACACCTCGTACGAGCAGGATCTTGGGCGGATGCACCTCGGTGTCGATTGTCAGGGCGACCGCCGGATTGGCGCGGAGTGCCGCGAGCTTCTGCGAGTTCTTCGCGGTCGACATCACGATCGTCGAACCGTTCCACGCGAACGCGATGGGGATGGCTCGGGGCGTGCCGTCCGTGCCGACGTAGGCCAGTCGGGTCACGTCGCGAGCCAGCAGCTCCTGGCTGTACGGCTTGTTCAGGACATCACGAACATCGTTGCGGTCCATGGTCAGCTCCTCACTTCGTGATCTCGTATCGCATGAGTGCCACACCGTTCTCGAAACCGGTGGCTTCGACGAGCGCGAGGTCCTGACGGTCCTCGAACACGCGGGTCCCCTTGCCTCGCGACGTCGGGCAGACCATCAGCCGGAGCTCGTCGACGACACCGGCTGCCAGCAGCGAGCGCATGAGCGTCAGGCTCCCCCAGAGCCAGAGATCCTTGCCGCTCTGCTGCTTGAGGTCGCGGACCGTGGCGACCGGGTCGCGAGTCACGGTCGCGGCAGGGAACTCGCCCCACGGCGCCTCCTCGAGCGTGGACGACGCCACGACCTTCGTGAGTCGATTGAGCTTCTCGCCGTACTCCCCCTGGTCGCTGGCCGTGGGCCAGTAGCCCACCGACTGGGCGTATGTGTTGGCGCCGAGGATCAGCGTGTCCACCGAGTCGATGAGGCCCATGATGCTGTCCTTGTACGCCGGTTCGGTCCTGTCGGAGAACGGCTCCACCGTCACGAAGCTGAGTCCCCCGTCCTCCTCCGCGGCGATGTTGTCGACGGTGACCCACTGCTGGACGATGAGCTTGCGCTGGTCAGTCATTTCCCTGTGTCTCCTTGCGTTTGATGGTCGCTTCACATCAGGGACGGCGCCGACCACGCGTTCTCGACATCGATCCGCAAGGAAAAGTTGGTTCAGCTGCGCAGCAGGCCGTTGAGACGGGCCGCCTGGCGGGTCAGGTGATCGCGTTCGGCGAGGTTGCTGGCAGCGCGGGCAGCATCGGCGTACAGGCGGGCCGCGCCTTCGAGGTCGCCGGCTCGCTCGCGGAGGTACGCCTCGGCAGCCCGATGCCTTGGCACCTCCCGATCGACCTGCTCGAGCGCCGCCAAGCCGGCCTGCGCTCCGTCCGCCTCCCCCACCGCGACGGCGCGGTTGAGCCGGATGACCGGGTTGTCGGTCAGGCCGTCGAGCTCGTCGTACCACTCGACGATCTGCACCCAGTCGGTCTCCTCGACCGTCCGGGCGTCGGCGTGGAGAGCGGCGATCGCGGCCTGCGCCTGGAACTCGCCGAGTCGGTCTCGCGCAAGCGCGTCCTGGAGGATGGTCACGCCCTCCGCGATCATGCCGGTGTCCCACTGCGACCGGTCCTGCTCCGCGAGCGGCACGAGAGCACCATCAGCTGTCGTACGCGCCGAGCGGCGGGCGTGGTGCAGCAGCATCAGCGCGAGCAGCCCGGAGACCTCCTCGTCGGGCGTCAGCGCCCTGACCTGGCGGGTCAGTCGGATCGCCTCCTGGGCGAGATCGAGCTCGCCGCTGTAGCCCTCGTTGAACACGAGGTAGAGCACCCGCAGGACCGTCGCCACGTCCCCCGTCTCATCGAGCTTCACCGCCGAGACGGTGCGTTTGGCGCGGCTGATGCGCTGGGCCATGGTCGCCTCGGGGACGAGGTACGCCTCGGCGATCTGCCGTGTCGTCAGCCCGCCGACCGCGCGCAGCGTCAGGGCGACGGCGGACGACGGCGTGAGCGACGGGTGCGCGCACAGGAAGTACAGCTGCAACGTGTCGGACGAGTCGGAGGGACCCGGGGCAGGCTCGGCGGCCAGGCGGTTCTCACGGGCGAGCCGTGAGCTCTCGGCCCGCGTGGCGTCGAGGAACTTGCGCCACGCAGCGGTGATCAGCCAGCCCTTGGGGTCATCCGGAGGGTCGGCCGGCCACGTCGCCAGCGCCTTCAGCAGTGCGTCCTGCACCGCATCCTCGGCGGTCGCGAAGTCAGCGCCGCGCCGGACCAGGACGCCCGTGACCGCGGGAATCAGCTCCCGCAGCAGACTCTCGTTCACGGCGATTCGGTCACTCCGCGTCGCTGGGCGCGGCAGCATACGACGGGCGCACCTCGAGCCATTCGCAGAGCGGCACCCCGCCCGGTCCCGGCGCGGCCGAGTACTCCCCCGCGATCTCGACCGCTCGCTCGTACGACTCGACGTCGATCATGAGCCAGCCGGCGATCAGGTCCTTGGTCTCCGCGAACGGTCCGTCGGTGACGGGTGGCCGGCCCTCGCCGCCGTGCCGCACGAACGCGCCACCCGGCGACAGCGCCTGATGGCTCACGAACTCCCCCGACTCCTTGAGCCGCGTCGCGAAGTCGCGCATCCACTGGACGTGCGCGTCGACGTCGGCGGGTTCCCATTGCTCCATCGGCGGATAGTCGACGACCGGCGCCGGACCGCCTCGATAGTGCTTCAGCACAAGGAACTTCGCCATGTGTCTCCTCCGCGAGTCAGGGTTTCTCGACATCATCCCCCACGCGGAGGTGATCTCACGTGACCGGGAAGTCGAAGTACGTGTCCGGGTACGGCTCATCCGTCAGCGTGTAGTGCCACCACTCGTAGGCGTATGAAGCGAAGCCGCAGGTCTCCATGACCGCACGAAGGTGCCGCCGGTTGGCCGCTGCGACCGGCGCGGTGCCCGGCGCATTGTGGTGTGACACCGGGTCCATCAGGTCGTGGTCGCCACCCATGGCCGCCAGCTCTCCCGTCCGGAGGTCGAAGAGCGTGAGGTCGACCGTGCTCCCCCGGCTGTGCCCCGACCTCGCGGCGACATATCCCCGGTCGAACATCTCGGCTCGTGCGATGTTCGGGAAGTGCCGTGCCTTGGTCCGGCCGTCCTCCGGCTCCCGTGACCAGCGCAGGAAGGCATCCACGGCGCGCTGCGGGCGATAGCCGTCCCAGATCAACAGCCCGAAGCCACGGGCGGCCGCCTTGTCGCGGGCCGCTTCCAGGGCAGCGCACAGCGCCCTCGTGCCCACGATGCGGTTGGCCTGATAGCCGTCGACGGGCTTGCCGGTGAAGTTGTCCCACGTCGCGTACTTCGCGTCCCAGCGGATTCCCGGGACCAGCTCGTCGACGTACGCGAAATCATCGTGACTGTTCATGGTTCCAGTGAAGGAATCCCACTGTTGCCGGCCTGTATCGGGAAATCGATACGCCGACGATAGGTGCCGGCCACATATCGTCGGCGTATCGAAAACCGCATACGTACGGGCAACGGCCGGCCACCTTGACTTGACGCATGATCCACCGGCCACCGGTACGCCCCGCGATACGCCGCCTGCGCCCTGCCCGTGTGACCACGGGCGTCACGGCCTTCGGCTGCGGGCCGCACGAAGCCGCGCTGTTCCGTGACCTGTCGCCACGCTTGCGCGTGACCTCCACGATCACCGACGAACCAGTGACTGCCGACAACCTCGGCCTGGCGGCCGGCAACCGGTGCATCAGCGTGGGCCACAAGTCACGCATCGACCACTCGTTACTGCTCGCGCTCAGCGCAGTGGGCGTGGAGTACGTCTCGACCCGGAGCATCGGCGACAACCACATCGACGTGGCGTACGCCGAGAGCATCGGCATCACGGTCGGCACTGTGGCGTACTCCCCCGACAGCGTCGCCGACTACACGCTGATGCTGATCTTGATGGCGCTGCGGCACGCCACTTCGGTCGTACGCCGTGCCGATCTCCACGACTACCGCCTGCACGAGACCCCTGGCCGTGAGCTGCGCGACCTGACCGTCGGCGTCGTGGGGACCGGGCGCATCGGCGCCGCGGTGATCGACCGACTGCACGGCTTCGGCAGCCGGGTCGTCGCCCACGACCTGCGCTCCACGACGAGCGCCGAGTACCTCACGTTCGACGAGCTGCTCCGGGTGAGCGACGTCGTCACGCTGCACACGCCTCTGACACCCGCCACCCACCACCTGCTCGACGCCCGGCGGCTCGAGCAGATGAAACCCGGTGCCGTCATCGTCAACACCGGCCGCGGCCCGCTCCTCGACAACTCGGCGCTCGCGACGGCGCTGGAGAGCGGCCGGCTCGGCGGGGCGGCCCTCGACGTCGTCGAGGGCGAGGAGGGCGTGTTCTACGCCGACTGCCGCCACCGGCCCATCGCGAGCACTCCCCTGGCGCGGCTCCAGGAGCTGCCCAACGTGCTGATCAGCCCGCACACCGCGTACTTCACCGACCACGCCCTCGCCGATGCCGTCGAGGACTCCCTGACCCACTGCCTGACCTACGAGAGCGAGCACCCATGACCAGACTCAAGATCGCCGTGCTGTTCGGCGGCTCCTCCGAGGAGCACCCCATCTCCGTCAAGTCCGCGCAGGAGGTCGCCAAGAGCCTCGACCCGGAGAGGTACGAGCCGTTCTTCGTCGGGATCACGACGAGCGGTGCATGGACGTTGTGCGACGGGCCGCAACCCGGCTGGGAGAGCGCCGGCACCCCCGTGATCCTCTCGCCCGACAGCTCGACCCGCGGCCTGCTCGCGCTGGACGGCGACTCGTACCGGACGATTCCCCTGGACCTGGTCTTCCCCGTCCTGCACGGCAAGCGCGGCGAGGACGGCGCGATCCAGGGACTGCTGGAGCTGACCGGCATCCCGTACGTCGGGTGCGACGTGCCGAGCTCGGCGCTGTGCATGGACAAGTCCCTCGCGTACGTCGTGGCAGCCAGCGCCGGCATCGCCACGCCGAACCACTGGGTAGTTGCCGCGAACGAGAACATCGAGCCCGACGGGCTGACCTATCCGGTCTTCGTCAAGCCGGCCCGTTCGGGCTCCTCGTTCGGCGTCAGCAAGGTGTCCTCGAAGGCCGAGCTGCTGAGCGCGGTCGTGACGGCCAAGCAGTACGACTCCAAGGTGCTCATCGAGGAGGCCGTCGTCGGCAGTGAGGTCGGCTGCGCGATCCTGAGCGAACGATTCGGCCTGGTCGCCGGCGAGGTCGATCGCATCGCGCTGACGCACGGGTTCTTCCGGATCCACCAGGAGGCGACGCCAGAACAGGGCTCCGACAACTCGACCCCGATCGTCCCCGCAGACATCTCCGACGACGCGCGCGCTCGCGTGCAGGAGACCGCGAAGCGGATCTACCGTGCCCTCGGGTGCAAGGGCCTGGCCCGCGTCGACATGTTCCTCAAGGACGACGGCACCGTCGTGCTCAACGAGGTCAACACCCTGCCCGGACTGACGTCGTACAGCCGCTATCCCCGGATGATGGCCGCCGCTGGGCTGCCGCTCACCGAGGTCATCGATCGCCTGGTGGACCGCACGTTGCAGGGCACGAGACGGTGATCGGGCTCGCCGCGCTGACCGTTGCGGTGTCGGTGGCCAGCGTCGTGCTGACCACCGCGCTCGTCACGGTGCTGGGAGACCTCGTCGATCGACTCTGTCGACGCTCCTAGCCGCGCCCGCGCCACCTCATGTAGCGGCCGAACGCGCGATAGATCGCCGGCCGCAACGGCAGGTCCCACTCCCCGACGTACTGCACCGCATGACCTCCGGTGCCCACCTTGAACTGGATCAGGCCCACGTGCGGATCGTCGGCGTCGAGGGTCGGCGTGATGCCGCGCAGGTTGTAGACCTCGCACCCGTCGGCCAATGCGTCGCGGATCATCGCCCACTGGCACGCGTTGGACCCGCGCACCTCGCGCTTCGCGGTCGACGAAGCGCCATAGGAGTACCACGCCTGCGCACCCACCTGCACCATGATCGTCGCCGCCACCAACACGCCCTCGTGGTGGGCGACGTACAGCCGGATGCGTTCAGGGGCTTCGGAGCGCAGCGCGGCGTACATCGTCTCGAAGTAGCGCAACGGCCGCGGGGTGAACCGGTCGCGCTCGGCGGTGTGGACGTACAGCTCGTGGAAAACCACGAGGTCCTCGCTGACCGTGACCTCCACTCCTGCCTTCGCCGCCCTCCTGATGTTGCGGCGCCACTGCTGGTTCATGCCGGAGAGCAGGTCGTCCTCGGTCCGGCCGGCCAGCGGGATCTCGTACGTGAACTGCGGCTGCCCGGCGCCGAAGCCGTGCTCCGGGCTCTGCGGCAGCCACCCGGCAGCCCTGAGCTGGCCGTTCACGGCCATGCCGACCGGTGAGGTCTCGGCACCGGCCAGGTCCGTGAGGCTCGTGACGCCCGGGTCCGCAAGGCCCTGCTTGACCTGCGCGGCGCTCCACGTCCTGGTGCGCACGGGCGGGCCGAGACGGATCGCGAACGCGCCGCGGCTCCTGAGGTACGCCGCCAAGGGGTCGAGCCACTGAGCCAGCGATCCGGTCCACTCGATCTGCGGGCCGTCTGGGACGTACGCGAGCGTGAATCGCTCGAGCCGGGGCACGGGTCGGTGCAGCACCAGGGCGGTGCCGACCAGCTTCCGGCCGTCGAACCAGCCGAGGGACTCGCTGCGCCACTCGGTCTTGACCCGGCCCCACGCAGGAGTCTGCAGGAAGCTGCCCGATCCTTGCGCTTGCACGTGCGCGAGGTGCTCCTCCGAGCCGATCGGCTCGACCGTCAGGCTCATCCCTGCCCCTGCATCCGCGGGTCCTGCGTCGGGTCTGCGTATCGGGGCGGGCAACCGTCCCGGGCGGCGTCCGGTCGCAGCTCGTAGTGCCACGGCTCGTTGTCGTAGACCTGGCAGAGCCCGTACGCTGCGCCCCGGTTGGACAGCCAGACCATGGCATCCGTGCCGGCGATGTCGATCGCGTCGCCCGTGACGTGCGGCGACGTGTCCGGGGTGGCCACCCACCGGGCGGCCTCGGCCTTCGACCCGTACTTCGAGACGGCATCACGGAGCAGCTTCGCCTGGTACGCCTTGGAGCGCCAGCCGCTGCTGACCTCGAACCGAATCCCGGAGTCGGATGCGGCGCGCCGCAGGGCGTCCAGGAGATCGCCGTCGAGGTCGGCCACCGCCGGGACGTCGTCGTCGAAGACCGTCGTCCCGGCTGGCACCCGCCCGTCGGCGACGCCCAGCGCACGATGCCCGCCGGTGAGGCGTCGCACGGTGTCGAGGGTCGGGCTCGCCGAGGAGGACGAGGCGGTGAGTGACTGGTAGCCGAGGTCGACGAGCAGGGCCGCGCTGAGCATTGCCAGCGCGATCATGACCGTCGATCGTGTCCGAGTGCGTCGTGTGAATGCCATGCCGCCAGTCAAGGAAAGGCGGCGTTGCCAGCGCGTATGAGCATTTGGATACGCGGACGATACGGTCCGGCTCGTAGCATCAGAGGATGCGTGTCTTGATCGTCGAGGACGAGCCCTACATGGCCGACGCGATTCGCGACGGTCTGCGACTCGAGGCGATCGCCGCCGACATCGCCGGCGACGGTGACACCGCGCTCGAGATGTTGAGCATCAACGCGTACGACATCGCCGTGCTCGACCGGGACATCCCGGGGCCGTCCGGTGATGCCGTCGCCGAGAGCATCGTCGCCTCCGGCAGCGGCATGCCGATCCTGATGCTGACCGCCGCCGACCGGCTCGACGAGAAGGCGTCCGGGTTCGAGCTCGGCGCCGACGACTACCTCACCAAGCCGTTCGAGCTGCAAGAGCTGGTGCTCAGGCTCCGGGCCCTCGATCGTCGGCGGGGCTACAGCCGCCCGCCCGTGCGCGAGATCGCCGGGCTGCGCCTCGACCCGTTCCGGCGCGAGGTCTTCCGCGACGGCCGCTACGTCGCGCTGACCCGCAAGCAGTTCGCCGTGCTCGAGGTCCTCGTCGAGGCCGAGGGCGGCGTCGTCAGCGCCGAGAACCTGCTCGAGCGTGCGTGGGACGAGAACGCCGACCCGTTCACCAATGCCGTACGCATCACCGTCTCTGCGCTCCGCAAGCGTCTCGGCGAGCCGTGGGTCATCGCCACGGTCCCGGGCGTCGGCTATCGCATCGACACCGCCCCCGACGGGCGTGACGAGCATGGATAGGTCGCCGGGCCTGAGCGTCCGGCTCAAGCTCACGCTCAGCTATGCCGCCTTCCTCGTGGTGGCCGGCGGCATGCTGCTCGCCGTCGTGTGGGTCTTCCTGCTGCGCTACGTGCCCGACGTGATCTTCACGGACGTTCAGCGCGTGCCCAACCGCTCCGACCTCGTCAAGGCCTTCGCGCCCAAGGCCGCCTGGGCCATGGTCTTCCTGCTGCTGTTCGGGCTGGTGGGCGGCTGGCTCCTGGCCGGCCGCATGCTCGCCCCGATGACCCGGCTCACCCATGCCACGCGGCTGGCGGCAGAAGGTTCCCTGTCCCACCGGATCCGGCTCGAGGGGCGCAACGACGAGTTCCGCGAGCTCGCCGACAGCTTCGACACGATGCTGGCACGCCTGGAGGCCCAGGTCGCCGAGCAGCAACGATTCGCCGCCAACGCGTCCCACGAGCTGCGCACCCCGCTGGCCATCACGCAGACCCTGCTGGAGGTGGCCCGCAACGACCCCGACCGCGACAACGGCGAACTGGTCGACCGCCTCCACTTCGTCAACGCCCGCGCGATCGACCTCACCGAGGCGCTGTTGCTGCTGAGTCGCGCCGATCGTCGGTCCTTCACCCGGGAACGGATGGACCTGTCGCTGGTCGCGGAAGAAGCGAACGAGACGCTCCTCCCCCTGGCCGAGCAGCGCGGCCTCGTGATCAAGACCTCCGGCGAGACCACCCCCACGATCGGCTCGCACGCCCTGCTGCTCCAGATGACGGTCAACCTGGTGCACAACGCGATCGTCCACAACCAGCCCGATCAGGGCACGGTGTGGGTGGGCACCACGGTCGAGGGCCGCAGCGTGGTCCTGACGGTCGAGAACACCGGGCAGCCGCTCGCGGCGCAGGTCGTCCCGACGCTCGCGGAGCCGTTCCAACGGGGCACCGAGCGCGCACGCAGCGACCACGCAGGCGTCGGGCTCGGCCTGGCGATCGTCAAGAGCATCACCCAGGCGCACGACGGGACCCTCGACCTCGCCCCGCGCGCCGGCGGTGGCCTCACCGTGACCGTACGACTTCCGGCAGCGCCGCCCCAGCCGGACGAGTGACGCTCGGGCGGCGAGGTTGATACGTTCGAACGCATGACCTCCAACCTCGACTCGGTCACGTTCGACGCCAACGATCCCGAACGCCTCGCTCGGTTCTGGGCCGGGCTGCTGGGCTGGGAGACCGTGCCGGACGAGGACGGCTTCCAGCTCGTGCCGACGGACGGCACGGCGTACCGAGTCGCGTTCTACCCGACGCAGGAGCCGAAGACCGGACCCAACCAGACCCACTTCGACCTGACGAGCGCGACCCCCGACGAGCAGCAACGCACCGTCGCGAGGGCCCTCGAGCTCGGCGCCACCCACCTCGACATCGGCCAGACGCCCGAGGAGGGCCACGTCGTGCTCGCCGACCCCGAGGGCAACGAGTTCTGCGTCATCCCCGCGGGCAACAACTTCCTCGCCGACACCGCCTTCATCGGGGCGATCAACTGCGACGGCACCCAGGCGGTCGGCTACTTCTGGAGCGAGGCGCTGGGCTGGCCGCTCGTCTGGGACCAGGACGAGGAGACCGCGATCCAGTCGCCCGCGGGCGGCTCGAAGATGTCGTGGGGCGGGCCGCCGGTCAACCCGAAGACCGGCAAGAACCGGATCCACTTCGACATCGCTCCCCCGGCCGGCACCGACCAGGAGGCCGAGGTCGAGCGGCTCATCGGGCTCGGCGCCAAGCGCATCGACATCGGCCAGGGCGACGACGTCAGCTGGGTCGTCATGGCCGATCCCGACGGCAACGAGTTCTGCGTCCTGACTCCTCGGTAGCCCCGTGGGGGCATTGCCCTGCGGTCATGCGGTGGCACGGCCTACCGTTGAGGGATGACGACAGCCGAGCACCGAAGCGCCTCGCCCAAGGGCCTCGTCGTCGTCCTGGTGGTCGTCGCGCTGGTTGCCGCCGCCGGCGTGGCCTGGCTGCTCAGGCCGG
This sequence comes from Aeromicrobium sp. Root236, assembly GCF_001428805.1. Taxonomy (NCBI): domain Bacteria; kingdom Bacillati; phylum Actinomycetota; class Actinomycetes; order Propionibacteriales; family Nocardioidaceae; genus Aeromicrobium; species Aeromicrobium sp. Root236. The sequence goes on from NZ_LMIS01000001.1 coordinate 549,843, forward strand.
ATGACACGACCGGCCGGCCGTTCGCGATGGGCTCCCCCGTGCTCCAGCCCGTGGCCGTCCCGAGCGGCACGTGCGCCCGGCCGGCGACCACGCCGTTCACGCCGACGAGCGTCACGATCCCGCACGTCGTCAAGGACGGTCAGGTGCTCGCCCTGCCTCGCGACTCGCGCAACGTGCCGGGCGTCCCGCCGACGTCGGCCAAGTTCACGTTCGCGTGGGACCGGCCGGGCATCAAGCCCGGCTCGGAGCGCGGCAACGTGCTCCTGAACGCCCACACCTGGCCCGACGGCTCCGCGGTCGGCAACGTCATGCTCGACAAGCTGCACGAGGGCGACCGCATCATCCTGCGCGGTGGCCGGTCCGAGCTCTGCTACACCGTGAGCAAGCGGATCGAGGTGCTCGCGAGCAAGGGCTATGCGCCCTACTACGCCCGCGACGGCCTTCCCCAGGTCGCGCTGATCGTCTGCTCCGGCAAGCGGCTCGGACCCGGCGAGTGGACGCACCGCACGATCTGGTTCGCCGACCCGGCAGCCTGAGCCGGCTCAGTGCCAGTTGCTGACGCGCTCGTCCTCCGGGGCCGGCGCACCGGTGCCGGTCTCCAGCAGCGCCTTCAGGCTCATCAGGAACGTCGCCCACTTGGTGCTGCAGTGGTACATGAAGTCGACGGGCTCCTGCCATCCTCGGTGCGCGAACATGATGATCGTGTAGCCGTCCTCGGTCGTCAGGTCCCAGCTGACGTGCGTGCCGATCCACTCCTCCGGTCCGGCGACGACCTCCCACAGGACCCGCTCGGCCGACTTGGCCTCCAGCACGCTCATGTCGAAGCCGTTCGGCTCCGGCGCGCCCTCGAACCGGAACTGGAGCACGCCGCCGGCATCGCCGTCGCCGCGTACGTCCCTCGTCCACCAGCCGGCCAGCCCTTCGGTCGTGGTCAGCGCTTCGTAGACGGCCTCCTGCGAGGCCGTGATTCCCACTCGATGCAGGATGTCCACCATGGTTCTCTCCTTGTGATGTCGTGCGGCCGCGGTCGCGGTCGACTGGTCGTTCACTCCTGGGGGTTGCGGTTCTTGGCGATGGCCTCGGAGATCTGCTTGATCCGGCCGAGGCGTGCGTCCCACGTACGCCCGACGTCGTTGAGCTGGGCCACGGCGCGGGTGAACTGGGCCTGGTCGATGCGGTAGCGCTTCTCGCGGCCCGCTGCGGTGGCCTGCACCAGCCCGACCCGGTCGAGGACACCGAGGTGCTTCGCCACTGCCTGCCGGGTCACCGGAAGCTGTTCACTGAGCGACGTGGCCGTGCCGTCGCCGCGCAGCATCAGGTCGAGCATGCGTCGCCGCGTCGGATCACCGATCGCCGACCACAGGTCGTCGTCCACGGCAGTCGTCATGCCGCCTCCAGCCCTTCGGCGTACGTCTTGATGATCGGCACGAAGCGGTCCCAGCCCTCGCTGTGCGACAGGTAGCGCTCCTCGATCGCCGCGGCCTCCCAGCCACGCTCCCGGAACCCGGTCTCGCTGAACCTGAGCAGCGTTCCGGCGCCGGCCGGCTCCAGCTCGAACGTCACGAGGTTGGAGTTGCCTCCGACGGCGCTCTCCCCCGCCGGATGCGTCCAGCGGAAGCTGAACACCCGCGGCGGATCGGCGACGACGACGCTCAGCTGCTCGACATGCGCCCGAGGGTTCTCCCCGTCGGCCCACACCAGCTCGCTCGTCGATCCCGGCGCCGGCTCGAAGTCCGTCGACACGCTCCACCATTCCCGTACGTGCTCGGGCGTGCTGATCACCTCGAACACCACCTCCGGCGGTGCGTCGATGTGGATCTCGCGGTCGATGCTGGCGTACTCCATGCGTCCTCCTGATATAGCAACCATCGGTTGCGTATCAATCTAGCACCGGCCTGTCGCATGCGCAACCCTCGGTTGCACAAGGGTGCTGTCACATTCCGGGGCGCTGCGTCGTCACACCTTCAGACGAAGGATTCGACGACAAGAAGGGTGATGACGATGCGAGTGTTCGTGGCAGGTGGAGCAGGTGTCCTCGGGAGGCGACTGGTGCCGCAGCTCGTGGCGCGAGGTCACGACGTGACCGCGACGACGACGAGCGCCGCCAAGCTCGGGTTCCTCGACCAGCTCGGTGCGGACAGCGTCGTGATGGACGGACTGGACGCGGCCTCGGTCGCCGAGGCGGTCGCCAACGCCAAGCCCGACGTGGTCGTGCACCAGATGACGGCGATCGCCGGCAAGCCGGACATCAAGCACATGGACCGCTGGTTCGCCACCACCAACCGGCTTCGAACCGAGGGCACCGACCACCTGCTGGCCGCCGCAGCGGCCAGCGGGGTCTCCCACGTCGTCGCGCAGAGCTATGCCAGCTGGAACGGCGAGCAGTCCGGCGGCTGGGTCAAGACCGAGGAGGAGCCGCTCAACCTGATGCCGGGCACCGTGGCGAACCCCGGCATGAAGGCCATCCAGCACCTCGAGGAGTCGGTCCTCGAGGCGAACGGCGTGGTCCTGCGCTACGGCGGGCTGTACGGCCCCGGCGCCACCGACGACCAGGTCGAGCTGATCCGCAAGCGCCAGTTCCCGCTGGTCGGCTACGGCGCCGGCCACAGCTCGTGGGTGCATCTCGACGATGCGGCCAGCGCGACAGTCCTGGCCATCGAGCAGAAGGCCCGAGGGGTGTTCAACATCGTCGATGACGACCCGGCGCCCGCCAGCGAGTGGCTCCCCTACCTGGCCGAGTGCGCCGGCGCGAAGCGACCCATGAGCGTGCCGGTGTGGCTGGCACGCCTGCTCGCCGGCCCCGTCGCCGTGCTGATGATGACGGAGGGGCGCGCGTTCTCCAACGCCAAGGCCAAGCGTGAGCTCGGCTGGGAGCTGCGCTACCCGTCGTGGCGCCAGGGCTTCAAGGAAGAGCTGACATGAGCTGCGCCGAGGACGCCGTCGGCCGAGCCGAGCTCCGGATGATGCTGTGGGCCATGGCGTCCCGGATCAGCCGCAGCGACCCGGATCCTCAGTCGCGGTCGACCTGCGCGCCTGGCGTCGGCCGACGTCGCGAAGCCGTCAGGAAACCGGCTCCGCGATGAGCCGCAGGATGCGCTCCTCCGAGACCCCCAGCGCAGCGCTGACTCGCGCGATCCCCCACTCGTCGACGAGCTCGACGAGCGAGTCGCGGCGCAACGCCTTGACCATCTGGTTCATCGTCCGCAGCGTCTCGTGGACCGTGCCGAGCTCGTCGAGCCGTTCCCTGGGCGGCAGGTCGCGGAGCCATGCCTCGATCCGACTCCTGAGCGTCTCCATGTGATCGATGAGCTGGTGGTCAGTCATGGGTGCCTCTGCGAACGTGGGAGTGACGACATGTCTGCTACCGAGTCAACCACATGGCATGAGCTCGTCGGTACGCCCACGGCCGGTCTTCGCGACGACGCCGTGGCATGCTGGACGTACGACCTGAAGGAGTGATCCCGATGAGCGCCCGCGACCGCAAGAGGCATGAATATCGGTCGCGCCTGGAGGCCGAGGCTGCCGCGTCAGAGGGTCACGAGGACGACCAGGACGAGGCCGAGGCGCGCGAGAAGCGGCTCGCCAACCAGGCTCAGTGGGTCGAGCTCCAGGTCCAGCAGGCGATGCGGCGCGGCGAGTTCGACAACCTGCCCGGCACCGGCAAGCCGATCCCCGGCCTCGACGCACCGCACGACCCCGACTGGTGGCTCAAACGGCTCATCGAGCGCGAGCGCATCACCGGCGTGCTCCCGCCGGCGCTCGCACTGCGCACCGAGGACGCTCGTATGGACGAGACCCTCGATCACGAGACGACGCCTGAGGGCGTGCGCCGGGCCATCGAGGACTTCAACGCCCGCATCGTCGACGCACGCCGCCAGCTGCAAGGCGGTCCACCGGTCATCACGCCCCTGCGTGACGCGAACGTCGAGATCGCGGCGTGGCGGGAGCGTCGCGCCGCGCGGGTGGCGCAGCAGAAGGCCGTCCTCGAGCAGATCCGTCGCGACGAGGCCGCCGCGACTCCCCCGCCGTGGTGGCGCCGGCTCCTCGCCTGGCTTCGGCCCCAACGACGCCGCCTCATCTGACGCCGTCGGTGGCGACAGGCACACTGGGCTCATGGTCGCGGCGTCCCAGGTCTCCCTCAGCCGCGAGCTGCGGCTCGACTCCGCCGTCAACGTGCGACAGACCCTGGGCCTGCTCCGCCGGGGCAAGGGCGACCCGACGACGCAGCGCGACGGAGCACGTCTGTGGCGCACGAGCCGCATGGAGACCGGACCCGTCACCTACGTGCTGCAGCAGCCGGAGCCCTCGCTCGTACGCGCTGAGGCCTGGGGGCCCGGTGCTGCGGAGCTGCTCGACGGGCTGCGAGGTCTGGTCGGTGCCGAGGACGACCCGTCGGGATTCCGGCCCCAGCACCCCGTCCTGGCCGATGCGTTCCGCCGCCATGCCGGGCTCCGCGTGCCACGCACAGGCCGCGTCCTCGAGGCGCTGATCGCCGCGGTGATCGAGCAGAAGGTCGTCGGCCTCGACGCGTTCGCCGCCTGGCGCCGGCTCAACCTGCGATTCGGCGAGCCGGCGCCCGGTCCCGCACCGTCCGGCATGCGCGTCTTCCCCACCGCCGAGGAATGGGCTGCCATCCCCTCGTGGGACTGGCACCGTGCCGGCGTCGACCCCCAGCGCGCACGCACGGCCCAGGCGTGCGCCCGGGTGGGCCGGCAGGTCGATCGGCTCGCCACGACGCACCGTGACGACCATGGCGCCGTCTACCGGGGCTTGCGCAGCATCCCGGGGGTGGGCGTGTGGACCGCTGCTGAAGTGGGCAGCCGCGCTCTGGGCGACGCCGACGCCGTGCCGTTCGGCGACTACCACGTCGCCAAGGACGTCGGCTCCGCGCTGCTCGGCCACACGATCGACGACGCCGAGCTCGCCGAGGTGCTCGAGCCCTGGCGCCCTCACCGGTTCCGGGTCGTGCAGCTCATCCGCCTGAGCCCGTTCGCCACACGCGAGCGGCGCGGGCCGCGCATGCCACGCGTCGACCACCGACACATCTGAGGAGCCACGGAATGAATGCAGGTCGCAACCGGTTGATCCAGACATGACGACGACCGTGCAGGCCGTGACGCGCAAGCAGATCGACGCCGAGATCCGCAGTGCCCTTTCCGCGATCTACCTCGCCGCCTACGGCGATCCGAGCCTCCCCGAGAGCCAGCTCGACGCCGACAACTTCGTCAGCTCGACGATCCCCCGGCACTCGCGGCGCGCGGGCTTCCGCCTCATGCTCGCGACGACGGACGGCACGGCCTCCGGCTACGCCTACGGGTTCACCGGCAAGCGTGGTCAGTTCTGGAGCGACTGGCTCTCCGGTGCCGCCCCGGCCGACATCGTCGAGGCCTGGGTCGGCGACCACTTCGAGCTCGTCGACATCGTGGTCGACCCAGCGCACCGAGGTCAGGGCATTGCGGGCCTCCTGCACGACCACCTCGTCGAGGGACTGCCGCAGCAGAAGGCTCTCCTCGCCACCACTCCTGACGACGGCGCAGCAGCACGGCTCTACGGTGGCCGCGGGTGGCAGGTCCTCGTCCCCGGGATCGACGGTGACAAGGCGCTCTACGGCCTCGACCTCGCGGCCCGCACGGCCTGACCGTCCGAGCCCGCCCTAGAGTGGATCGGTGCCCTTGACGTCCCGTGTCCCTGCGTGGCTGCGGGTGGCGGCGGCGCTGTTTGCCGTGGGTTGGGGCGCCAACCAGTTCGCCGCGATGCTGCTGGTCTATCGCGAGCACGACGGCGCCTCCAGCGAGGCCGTGACCGCGCTGTTCGGGGCGTACGCGCTGGGGCTCGTCCCGGCGCTCCTGATCGTCGCGCCGATCTCCGACCGGATCGGTCGCCGCCGCGTCATGCGTCCCGTGCTCGTCCTGTCGTTCATCGGCACGGTCATCCTGCTGGTCGGCGGAGGACACCTCGGGGTGCTGCTCCTCGGCCGTCTCGTGGCGGGCATCGCGTCGGGGGCGGCATTCGCGCCGGGCAGCGCCTGGGTCAAGGAGCTGTCGGCTGACCGGCCGCCCGGCACGGGAGCCCGGCGCGCCGCCCTCGCGCTGTCGGCCGGCTTCGGCTCCGGACCGCTCGTCGCCGGCCTCCTCGGGCAGTGGCTGCCCGGCCCGACGGTGCTGCCGTACGTCCCTCACCTCGTGCTGATGGCCGGCGTCATCGTGCTCGCTTGGCACGCTCCCGAGCCGTTCGTGCCCAGGTCCGCGGACGAGACCCACCGCAGGTCGGAGGTCTGGCAGGCGATGCGCTCGCGTCCGTTCGTGCTCGGCATCACCCTCACGGCACCGTGGGTCTTCGGCGCCGCCGCCACGAGCTTCGCCACGATCCCGACCTTCGTCGACATCGGCGTGGCCCCCGTCGCCGTCACCGGTGCGCTGACCGGGCTCACGCTGTGGACCGGGGTTGCGGTGCAGCCGGTGGGCAAGCGGCTCCACGATCCACGCCTGATCATCGGCTCGGGTCTCGTTGCCGCCGCCGCGGGCCTGCTCGTCGGGCTGCTGCTGGCGTCGTCGGACGCCACGTGGCTCGTGGTGCCGGCGGCGATGCTGCTCGGCACCGCGTACGGGCTGATCCTGGTCGGCGGGCTGACGGCGGTCCAGAGCCTGGCCCACCCTGACGACCTCGGCACGCTCAACGCCGTGTTCTACAGCCTCACGTACGTCGGGTTCGCCGCACCCTTGCTCAGCACGTTGGCGCTCAACGCGATCTCACCCGAGCAGCTCATGCTCGGCGGGGTGCTGATGCTCGCGATCACCCTGCCGCTGGTGGTGCTGTCCCGGGCCAGGACGCCGGTCAGCGTCCCGGGCCAGCAGCGCCGATGACCGACACGACGTTGCCCGAAGGATCGGTGAACCACGCGATGTCGGGGCCGTTGCCCTTCATGACGCCGTCGTCGTCCTGCGGCATGCCGTCGTAGCGCTCGAACGTCACGCGTCGGCCCGCCAGCTCGCGCACGGCGGCCGAGACGTCGTCGACCGGCAGGTTGAGCACCGTGAACGACGCCGGCGAGTGCGCCTCGCCCTTGGGATAGACCAAGACCCGGTGACCGTCGCCCAGGTCGAGATGGAGCATGCCATCGGACTCCTCGACGTCGAGGCCGACGACGTCGCTGTAGAACGCCTTGGCTGCCGGGATGTCCGCGACGGAGAAGCCGCTGAACGGGGTGCCGTAACTGACCATGATGTGTGTCCTTTCGGTGCTCAGGTCGTCGAGACGATCGCCTCGGCGACTTCCGCGGGTTGACTCAGCGCGGCCAGGTGACCGCCCGGAACCTCGGTGACCTCGATGCCCAGTCGCTCGCGCGCCACGCGCTGCTGGAACGCGAACGGGAAGAACCGGTCGCTGCGGCCGGCCAGCACGGTGGTCGGGATGTCGGGCCAGGCGTCGAGCCCCCACGGTGTGGTGAAGACCGCGTCGGCCTCGCCGTACTCCTCGTCACCGAGCGCGGCGATCGTCTCGGCCGGTACGTCGTGCAGGAAGTAGGTCTCGATGTCGAAGTTGGCGTCGGGGTCACGACCCTCACGGATGTCGTTGTCGCGTCTGGCGTCTGCCGAGCCGGTGGCGTCCCACCACTGGCCTGCGGTCTCGCCCGGGAGCGGGACCATGGCGTTGAGCAGGACGATCCGCGATGCCGGCAGCCGGGCGGCCGCCCACGGGCCGCTGAACCCGCCGAGCGACTGGGCGACGATCACGACGTCGTCGAGACCTGCCGCCGCTGCCACGATCAGGTCGACATAGTCAGGCAGGCCCTTGGCGGGGTCGTCGCCGGGAAGGTCGACCGCGATGCTGGACAGCCCACGCTCGCTCAGCTCGCGGCGCACGAGGTCCCAGTAGGCCGCCTGGCCTCCGGCGCCGGGGACCAGGACATACGTCGGCTCAGCCATGTGCCGATCGTATGCCCCGCCTCCGACGCTATGGGGTCGCCAACGCCTCCGTCGGGGACAACCGGGACGCCCGGATCGCCGGGTAGAGGCCGGCGAGGCTGCCGATCCCCACCGTCGCGAGGATGCCTCCCGCCACGGCCCATGCCGGCACCACCACCGGCCAGTCCTGGTACGCCGCGTAGCCCGCCGTCACCACGGCACCCAGCACCGCGCCGCCCAAGCCGCCGAGCGTCGAGAGCAACAGCGACTCGGCGAGGAACTGCGTACGCACCTGGCCGCGGGTCGCGCCCAGCGACCGGCGCAGGCCGATCTCAGCGCGGCGCTCGAGGACCGAGATGACCATCGTGTTGGCGACGCCGACGCCGCCGACCAGCAGTGCGACGGCACCCAGGCCGAGCAGCAGACCGGTGAACGCCTCGCCGGCTGCCTTCTGCGCGGCGAGGGCGTCAGAGGGCCGGGAGACCTCGACCTCGTTGGGCTGCTCCGGGTTGGCCGTCGCGCCGAGCACCGACTGCACCTGCTCGACCTTGTCGGGGTCGGAGCGGGTGTAGACCGTCGTGGGATGCCCGTCGAAGCCGAGCAACGCCTTCGCGACCGACCAGCCGACGAGTGCGGCGGTGTCGAGCTCGGGTGCCAGCGGCGCCGGCTCGAGGATGCCGACGACCGTGAACCACTCGCCACCGATCAGGACCTTGGTGTCCGGCCCCGCGTGGCTGATCCCGAGGCGGTCCGCCGTCTTGGCGCCCAGCACCGTCGCGGGATAACGGCTGGTCGCGGCGTTGAGCCAGGTGCCGCTGCGCACGTCGACGCCGATGGCGGAGCGCAGGCTCGTGCGAGCGGCCAGCACGGAGATGCCGCTGGTCTCCGCCTCGTCGATCTTGTCGGTCCGGTAGACGTTCAGGTCGGACAGCTCACCGACGGCCGACACGGACTCGATGGGGCCGATCCGCGCCACCATCGACTCGGACTCGTCGGGCAGGGTGGCGTCGTCGCCGCCGAACGTCTGACCCGGCGTCACCGTCAAGAGGTTGGTGCCGAGCGCGTCGAGCTTGCGATCGAGCTCGGCCTGGGACGACGAGGAGATGCCGACGACCGAGACCATGGCGGCGATCCCGATCGCGATGCCCAGCGACGAGAGGAAGGCCCGCAGCGGACGCGTACGCAGCCCCACCGCGCCGACCTTGAGCACGTCCCGTGGCCACATCCGGGCGGGCGTGAGGACTGTCGCGGTCATACCGCCACCTCCGTGCGTGGACGGGCCGAGTCCTCGACGATGCGGCCGTCGAGCATCCGGACCTGTCTTGGGAGCGAGTCGGCGATCGCGTGGTCGTGGGTGATGATGACGACCGTCGTCCCCTCCGCGTTGAGCTCGCGCAGCAGGTCCATGACACCCGCGCCGGACACCGAGTCGAGCGCCCCGGTCGGCTCGTCCGCCAGCACCAGTGCCGGCTCACCGGCTACGGCTCGCGCGATCGCGACTCGTTGCTTCTCGCCGCCGGAGAGCTCGTGCGGCTCGTGATGAAGGCGATGGCCGAGGCCCACGCGCTCCAGCGCCTCGGCGGCGCGCTTGCGGCGCTGCGACTGGCGCAGCCCCGTGTAGAGCAGCCCGTCAGCGACGTTGTCCACCGCCGAGGTGCCCCCGGCGAGGTGGAACTGCTGGAACACGAAGCCGATGCGTCCGGCCCTCAGAGCAGACAGGTTCGCGTCGCTGAGCGCTGCGACGTCGTGGCCGTCGATCCGTACGCGCCCGGCCGTCGGACGGTCGAGCGTACCGACGACGTGCAGCATCGTGGACTTGCCGGATCCCGACGGTCCCACGATCGCGGCCAGCTCTCCGCGCCGGATGTGGAGCGACACACCTGCCAGTGCGGCGACACCGCCGGGATAGATCTTGGTGACCCCCTCGAGCGCGATCACTTGGGCATCCCCACGACCGTGCCGCGGGAGATGCCGTCGCCGGACACCTCGACCTTGCCGTCCGCGAACAGCCCGGTGGTGACCGGGACGTAGCTCGAGGTGCCGCCCTTGACGACCTCGAGACCGAACCCGCCCTCCTGCAGCGCGAGGAGCGCCGCGACCGGGACCGTCAGTACGTCCTTGCGCCGGTCGACCGTGAACGTCACGTTGACCGACGCCAGGGCGAACGGCGCAGACAGCTTCTGCGCCTTCCTGCCCGGGATGTCGACCGTGACCTCGACCTTGGTCTCGTCCTCCCCGTTGGGATCGTCCGACGGCTTCACGACCGTCGTGACGTCCGAGATGACCCCCTTGAGGGTCTCGCCGTTGGGCAGCTCGACGGTGACCTTGCCGCCCTTCTTGGCGAGCCTCTGGTCCTCGGTGTCGATCTCGACCGTCACGGCCTTCGACGTCCCGGTGAACGTCAGCACCTCCTGGCCCGGCGCCGTGGCCGAGCCCTCCTCCGCGGTCAGGCCGTCGATCCGGACCTTGGCGGGTGCGAACACCACGCTGCCGAGGGCGACGACCCCGGTCTCCTCGAGGCCACGGTCCTCCTGCCAGCGCTCGACGGCGGCGGCGGTGTTGGAGGTGAAGTCCTCGTCCACGTCGAAGCCCACGTAGCCCAGCGCCGCGAGGTTTCTCTCGAGCTGCTCGACGTCGGCGCCCTCGAACCCGTCCTTGAGCTCGCGGTACGCCGGCAACGAGCCGTACATCAGCGTCACCGGCACGTCGTCGACCTCGTACAGCGCCTCACCGCGCTTGACCGTGTCACCCACCGACGGCAGGTCCGTGACCGTGCCGGACAGTCGGCTGCTGGCCGTCGTCGCCGTCCCGTAGCCGAGCTCACCGGCGGTCGTGCTGGTGTCGAGCAGGGTCTCCCGCTTCACCGTGGTGGTGTTCGGCGGCAACGCCGTGTCGGCGCTGGCCTTGTTGCCGTCACCTCCGCCGAGCCCCACGACCGTCGCGGCAACCCCGCCGAGCACGACCACCGCGGCTCCGGCGATGGCAACCGTACGTGTCCGGCCGCGTCGTCGTGGTCGCTCATCACGCCTCGATCTCGCCGGACGCCGGATCGCGAGCCTCACTTCTTCTCGTCCTTCATCGACGGCCCGCCCATGTACTTCTGGCAGGCCTCCTGCGCCTTCTCGAAGTCCGGGTCCTCGGCAATGCCCTCGTCCATCCGCATCGCGCCGCCCTTGGGGTCCGGGAACTTCTCGACCCCGTGCTCGCGCATGCATTGCGAGAACTTCAGGGCGTGCTCGGTCATCTTCTTGCGGTCCGACTCGGAGATCTGCGGGAGGAACTTCTGGCACGCCTCCTGAGCCTTCTTCATCGTGCTCTCCTGGCCCGGGCCACCCTTGATCGTGATGCGGCCACCCTTCGGGTCCTCCATCTTGACCCCGTGCTCACGCATGCACTTCGCGAACTTGAGGCCCTGTGCGTCGCGGTCCTCCTTCGACGTGTCCTTCGAGTCCTTGGAGTCGCTCGAGTCCTTGCCGGTCGCGCTGGCCACGCCGTCGTCGTCGGACCCGCTGCCTGAGCCGCACCCGGCGAGGATCAGGGTCAGGCCGAGCAACAACGCCGCCAGCAAGGTGTGTGTTCGCTTCATGGGTTCCTCCGTGCCGTCCGGCCGGTGGATCCGACCGTTGTCGAACCCATCGAACGCGGGCCTGAGTTTCCTCTGTGTTTCCGCGCGAACGGCGTCGTGCGGCGCTCCCCCGTCGCTAACGTCGAGGAAACGCGGGCTCCCGGACGATGGCGGGAGCCGACGAAGGAGCAGGTATGCGCGTACTGGTGGTGGAGGACGAGCCGAGGCTCGCCGACGCGATCGCCGAGTGGTTGCGGGACGAGTCCCATGCCGTCGACATCGCGCACGACGGGTCGGCGGCGCTCGAACGGCTGACCGTCAACGACTACGACGTCCTGGTCCTCGATCGCGACATCCCCGTCATCCACGGCGACGAGGTCTGCCGGCAGATCGTCGCGTCGCCCGCTCCGACGCGCGTGCTGATGCTCACCGCGGCCGCCGAGATCACCGACCGGGTGATGGGGCTCGGCATCGGCGCCGACGACTACCTGACCAAGCCGTTCGCGTTCCAGGAGCTGGCAGCCCGCGTGCTCGCGCTCGGCCGCCGCTCACGACCCGCGGCTCCCCCGGTGCTGCGCCGCGGCGAGGTGACGCTCGACCCCTCGCGTCGCGAGGTGTTCCGGGGTGACCGCTACGTCCCGTTGTCCAAGAAGGAGTTCGCGGTGCTCACCGAGCTCCTGCGGGCCGACGGTGGCACGGTCTCCGCCGAGCAGCTCCTGGAGAAGGCATGGGACGAGAACGCCGATCCGTTCACCGGCGCAGTCAGGCTCACGATCCACAAGCTCCGGCGCAAGCTCGGCGAGCCCTCACTCGTCGACACGATCACGGGAGTGGGGTACCGGATCTCATGACGGTCATGCACGTACGCCGACTGCTCCCCCAGCGCATCACGCTCCGCGCCCGGTTGACGCTCATCTACGGCGGCCTGTTCTTCGCCGCCGGGATCGTCCTGCTCGGCTCGACGTACGCGTTGTTCCACCAGCAGATCAGCAGCGGCGGGAGCGTCAGGTTCGCCTCACTCGGCCCCGGCGAGTCCCCGCCGACGATCGGCAAGGGCACCACCGTGACGGCCAACGGCGACACGTTGACGGGTGGCGACGCCGAGAAGTTCCTCGTGAGCGAACGCAGCCGGATCGAGAACGCGGCGACGACCTCGCTGATCACCCAGGGCGGCATCGCCTTGGCGATCGTCGGCGGCGTGGCCGTCGGGTTCGGCTGGCTCATCGCCGGGCGCACGCTTGCGCCCTTGCGCCAGGTCACCGAGACCGCCCGACGTATCGCCGCCGCACCGGTGGCCGAGCGCGGCCTGCACGAGCGGATCGCCCTGCGCGGGCCGGATGACGAGGTCAAGGACCTGGCCGACACGTTCGACACGATGGTCGAACGCCTCGACCGGTCGTTCGCAGGGCAGCGCCGGTTCGTCGCCAACGCCTCGCACGAGCTCCGTACGCCGCTCACGCTCAGTCGCGCGATGGTCGAGGTCGCGATGCACCGCAAGTCCGCATCCCCGGACCTCGTTCAGCTCGGTGACGACCTGCTGGAGATCAACGGCAGGCACGAGCGGCTCATCACGGGTCTCCTGCTGCTGGCCAGCAGTGAGAACGAGGTCATCCAGCAGGCGCCCGTCGACCTCGCCGATGTCGTGGAGCACGTCGTCGCCGACACCGCTCGCGAGGCGGACGCGACCGGGGTGGTGGTCACCGAGGACCTCGACGAGACCGTCGTCAGTGGCGATGCCCTGCTGCTCGAGCGCCTCGTCCAGAACCTCGTCGAGAACGGCATCCGGCACAACGTCGCGGCTGACGGGTGGGTCAGGGTGACGACCCGCATGGGCAACGACGCCACGGTGCACCTCGAGGTCAGCAACACCGGACCCGACGTGCCTCCGTACGACATCCCGATGCTGTTCGAACCGTTCCGCCGGCTCGACAACGACCGGCTCGCGACGGCCAAGGGTGCCGGACTCGGGCTCTCGATCGTACGGTCGGTGGCCGCCGCGCATCAGGGCGACGTGGTCGCCGAGCCGCGGCAAGGCGGCGGGCTGGTCGTCAGGGTCACCCTGCCGGCCGCGACCGACGCCTGACGGCTACTCGAACGGAGCGGGATCGCCGGCGCCGACGCGTACGACCTCGGCAAACCCGTCGGAGAAGTCGACGACCGTCGTCGGCTCGGCGATGACGTCGGCGCCCGACTCGATGACCGCGTCGACCTGCCCGTCGAGTGCATCGGCGATCTCCCACGCCGTCGTCATGGGCTCCGCGCTGCCCGGCAGGATCAGCGTCGTGGAGAGCATCGGCTCCCCGAGGGCGGTCAGCAGCGCCGTGACGATCTTGCTGTCAGGGATGCGTACGCCGACGGTCTTCTTCTTCTCGTGGAGCAGCCGCCGGGGCACCTCGCGGGTCGCCGGCAGGATGAACGTGTAGGGCCCGGGCGTGGCCGCCTTGACCGCACGGAAGATCGCATTGTCGACGTGGACGAACTGGCCGAGCTGGGCGAAGTCCTTGCACACCAGCGTGAAGTGGTGCTTGTCGTCGAGCTGTCGGATCGTGCGGATGCGGTCGAGGGCGTCCTTGTTGCCGAGCTGGGCGCCGAGCGCATAGCCGGAGTCGGTCGGATAGGCGATGAGCCCACCGTCCTGGATCACGGCCGCCGCCTGGTCGACCGATCGCTGCTGGGGGTTGTCGGGGTGGATGTCGATGAAGCGGGGCATAGAAGTGAGGCTAACCCCACTGGCCGGACATGACGAAGGGCCGCGCACGAGGTGCGCGGCCCTTCGCCTCAGCTATTTGAAGATGCTGTATCCCCCTGGCCCGACGAGGCACGCGACGACCAGCAGGACGATGCCGATCAGAATGTCTCCGCGGACGAGACGCAGGACTCCGTAGATCGCGATGATCGCCGCAATGATCCACAAGATGAACGCCATGGGTTTTCCCTCTCTTCAGTGGTGACGGTGGCCACCGCAGAAAGCACTACCCCAGTCCCGGTCTGCTCAATCACGCGTGATGTGACCTGGATCACGTGTTTGCGTTCCGTCATGCGGACAGTTCGCCACGTGCTGGGACGGCACACAGGGGCGACCTATTCTGGAGCGCGGACGATGACCGTTCGACGACCGGAAGAGGTGAGCAGCATGGCCCCCACGGTGCTCACCCTTGCCGAGCGGCGCCAGCAGCAGATCGCCCACGACGAGGAGCGTACGGCTCACCTGTCGTCGCGCGAGTCGATGCTCGCGCCGAGGCGCAGCAACGACGAGCTCAAGGCCGTCGCCGAGGCCGCCCAGGCACGGTTCGCCGAGTCCGACACCGCCGAGATCCTGGCCTGGGTCGCCGAGGAGTTCGGCTACCGCACGGCCGTCGCGTGCTCGATGGCCGATGCCGTCCTCCCCCACGTCGTGGCCAGCCACCTCCCGTGGGTCGACACACTGTTCCTCGAGACCGGCTACCACTTCGCCGAGACGATCGGCACGCGCGACGCCGTCGAGTCGTCCATGCAGCTGACGATCGTCGACGTCAAGCCGCGCCGCCGCGTCGCCGAGCAGGATGCCGAGTTCGGCGAGAAGCTCTACGAGCGCGATCCCGCCCTGTGCTGCCAGATGCGCAAGGTCGAGCCGCTGCACGACACGTTGCAGGGCTACGAGGTGTGGATCACCGGTGTGCGCCGCGACGAGTCGCCGACGCGCGCCAACACCCCGTTCGTCACCTGGGACGACAAGAACGGCCTGGTCAAGGTGAACCCCCTGGCCGCATGGTCGTTCGACGACCTGCTGGCGTACGCCGACGACAACGACGTCATCGTCAACCCGCTGGTCAACGACGGCTACCCCTCGATCGGGTGCGCGACCTGCACCCGCCGGGTCGCGCCCGGCGAGGACCCGCGGGCCGGCCGCTGGGCGGGGCTCGACAAGACCGAGTGCGGCCTGCACGCCTGATCCCCTGCACCAGACTCACGCAAAGGCACCGATGACCCTGACCGACGAACGCCGTCTCACCCAGCTCGAGTGGCTGGAGTCCGAGGCGATCCACATCATCCGTGAGGTCGCTGCCGAGTTCGAGCGCCCCGTGCTGCTGTTCTCCGGCGGCAAGGACTCGGTCGTGATGCTGCACCTCGCGGTCAAGGCGTTCTGGCCTGCGCCTGTGCCGTTCCCGGTCATGCACGTCGACACCGGCCACAACTTCCCCGAGGTGCTCGCGTTCCGCGACGCCACCGTCGAGCGCCTTGGCCTGCGGCTCGAGGTCGCCAGCGTGCAGGACTACATCGACGACGGCCGGCTGCGCGAGCGCAGCGACGGCACCCGCAACCAGCTGCAGACCCAGCCGCTCCTCGACGGCATCACGCAGCACAAGTTCGACGCGGTGTTCGGCGGCGGCCGGCGTGACGAGGAGAAGGCCCGCGCCAAGGAGCGGGTGTTCTCGCTGCGCGACGAGTTCGGCCAGTGGGACCCGCGCAACCAGCGGCCCGAGCTGTGGAACCTCTACAACGGCAAGCACCGTCCCGGCGAGCACGTACGCGTGTTCCCGCTCAGCAACTGGACCGAGCTCGACGTCTGGCAGTACATCGGCGCCGAGGACATCCAGCTCCCCGAGCTCTACTACGCCCACCAGCGCGAGGTGTTCGAGCGCGACGGCATGCTGATCAGCGTCAGCGACGTGTCACAGCCGCGCGAGGGCGAGACCGTCGAGAAGCGCCAGGTGCGCTACCGCACGGTCGGTGACATGTCCTGCACCGGAGCCGTCGAGAGCGACGCAGTGACCGTGGACGACGTGATCGTCGAGGTCGCCGCCACGCGACTCACCGAGCGGGGTGCGACCCGGGCGGACGACCGCGCCTCCGAGGCAGCCATGGAAGACCGCAAGAAGGAAGGCTACTTCTGATGAGGACGCTGCTCCGCCTGGCGACCGCTGGCTCGGTCGACGACGGCAAGTCCACCCTCGTCGGGCGCCTCCTGTACGACTCGAAGTCCGTGCTCGCCGACCAGTTCGACGCGGTCGAGCGGGTCAGCCGTGACCGCGGCCTCGCCTCCGCCGACCTGGCCCTGCTGACCGACGGGCTGCGCTCGGAGCGCGAGCAGGGCATCACGATCGACGTGGCCTACCGCTACTTCGCGACCGCCGAGCGCTCGTTCATCCTGGCCGACTGCCCCGGGCACGTGCAGTACACCCGCAACACCGTCACGGGCGCGAGCACCGCGGACGTGGTCGTGCTGCTGGTGGACGTACGCCACGGCATCCAGGAGCAGACCCGCCGCCACCTCGCCGTCGCGTCGCTGCTGCGCGTCCCGCACGTGATCGTCGTGGTCAACAAGATCGACCTCGTCGAGTTCGACGAGGCGACCTACAACCGGGTCTCCGACGAGGTCCTCGAGTCGGCTCGCAGCCTCGGCCTCTACGACGTCGCCACGATCCCGGTCTCCGCCCTCGACGGCGACAACGTCGTGGACCGCTCCGACCGTACGCCGTGGTACGACGGGCCCAGCTTGCTGTCGTACCTCGAGCAGCTCTCCCCCGTCGGCTCGCCGCAGTCCGAGCCGCTGCGGTTCCCCGTCCAGCTCGTGATCCGGCCCCAGTCGGCCGCCGGCGACGAGTTCCGCGACTACCGCGGCTACGCCGGCCAGATCGCCTCAGGCCTCGTCCGCGTCGGTGACGCGGTCACGGTGCAGCCGAGCGGTCGTACGAGCACCGTCACCGGCATCGACTTCGCCGGCAAGGAGCTCACCGAGGCGTTCGCCCCCCAGTCCGTGACGCTGCGGCTCGCGGACGACATCGACATCTCGCGCGGCGACCTGCTGGTGACGTCCCGCAGCGTCCCGCCCGTCACGCAGGACATCGACGGCACGATCGCCTGGCTCGCGGAGGGCGCCCTGGTGCCGGGCACCAAGGTGCTGCTCAAGCACGGCACCAAGACCGTCCAGGCCATGGTCAAGGGCATCGGCGGCAAGCTCGATCTCGACAACGCGCAGCTGCTCCCCGCCGAGTCGCTGGGCCTCAACGACATCGGCCACGTGACGCTGCGTCTGGCCGCGCCGATCCCGGCCGAGGAGTACATCCACGCCCGCGGCACCGGCGCGTTCCTGCTGATCGACGCGCAGGACGGCGGCACGCTGGCTGCCGGCATGGTCGGCGATGCGCTGCTCGACACCAAGGCGGCCGTGGACGCGATCGGCGAGACTACAGTTCTCGTATGACCTCGGGCTCGAACGGAAGCTTTCCGCTCACCCTTCGTGTGGCCGGCCGCAAGGTCGTCGTCGTCGGTGGCGGGCACGTCGCCACCCGCCGTACGCTCTCGCTGCTCGACGCGGGCGCCCGCGTCGTCGTGATCGCGCCGGTCGTCTCGGACTCGCTCGCCTCGTCGATCGACCGGGGCGAGGTCGAGTGGGTCGCCCGGACGTACGAGAGCGGCGACCTCGACGGCGCCTGGCTCGTGCAGACGGCGACCGCCGACCCGGCTGTCGACGGGCAGGTCGCCGACGACGCCGAGGCGCTCCAGCTCTGGTGCCTCAAGGGCGGCGACCCCGACCACGCGACCGCCTGGTCGCCCGCTGTCGCCCGCGTCGACGACGTCACGGTCGCGGTCAGCGGAGGCGGCGACGCCGGACGCGCTGCCGCGCTGCGTGACGGCGTGGCTGCCGCCTTGCAGTCGGGTGATCTCCCGCTGCGGCACCGCACGCATCACCCCGACGGCTTCGTCGCGCTCGTCGGCGGCGGGCCCGGTGACGCCGGCTTGCTGACGACTCGTGGCCGACGGCTGCTGGCGGAGGCCGACGTCGTCGTGATCGACCGCCTCGCCCCGCACGGTGTGCTCGCGGAGCTGTCGCCCGACGTCGAGGTCATCGACGTCGGCAAGAAGCCGGATCACCACCCGATCCCCCAGGACGAGATCAACGCGATCCTGGTCGACCGCGCCAAGCAGGGCAAGATCGTCGTCCGGCTCAAGGGCGGCGACCCGTACGTCTTCGGCCGCGGCGGTGAGGAGCTCATCGCGTGTCGCGACGCCGGCATCCCGGTGGAGGTCGTGCCGGGAGTCACCAGCGCGATCGCCGTTGCGGCCGCGGCCGGCATACCGGTCACGCATCGCGGTGTCTCGCGCGGCTTCACCGTCGTCACCGGCCACGAGTCGCTGGCCGACCTCCCCCGCAATCGGGCCCACACCATCGTCATGCTGATGGGCGTCAAGCGGCTCGCCGAGACCGCCGACGAGCTCATCGCCGCAGGTCACGACCCGGAGACACCGGCCGCGCTCGTCGAGAGCGGCTACAGCGACGGCCAGCGGGTGACGGTCGGCACGCTGTCGACGATCGCCGAGCGTGCCACCGCCGTCGGCGCCGAGCCGCCGGCCATCACGATCCTCGGCGACGTCGTGACCCTCTCCCCCGCCTGGCCCGGCACCTGACACCCAGCCCCCGGCCAGACCCCCGCGATCTGTGACGTTGGAGGCGTGTCCCGTCGTGGGAAACGCCTCGTTCGTCACAAATCGCGGGGTTGTCAGTCGCCCTTGACGTTGACGATCTGCCGCAGCGTGTGCCGCACCTCGACGAGGTCCTTGGCGTCCTCCATCACCACGTCGATGTCCTTGTACGCAGCCGGGATCTCGTCGATGAACGCCTCGGTGTCGCGGTACTCGATGTCACCCATGGCGACCCGCAGGTCCTCCTGGGTGAACGTCTTCCGAGCCCGGGAGCGGCTGTACTCCCGGCCCGCGCCGTGCGGCGAGGAGTTGAGCGCGAGCGCGTTGCCCTTGCCCACCACGACGTACGACCGCGTGCCCATCGACCCCGGGATGAGTCCCGGTGTGCCGAGGGACGCATCGATCGCACCCTTGCGCGACAGCCACACATCCTTGCCGAAGTGCTTCTCCTGCGTCGTGTAGTTGTGGTGGCAGTTGATCTCCTCGACCCGCTCCACCTCGTCCACACCGACCCAGTCGGCGAAGCACGTGACGACCCGGTCCATCATCTCCTCACGGTTGAGCAGCGCGTACCTCTGCGCCCACCGCAGCTCGCGGATGTACGCCCAGAACTCGTCCGTCCCCTCCACGAGGTAGGCGAGGTCACGATCGGGAAGATCGATCCACCACTTCTGGCACAGGTCCTGCGCGATCTTGATGTGCCGCTGCGCGATCATGTTGCCGACGCCGCGCGAGCCCGAGTGCAGGAACAGCCACACCTGGTCGTCCTCGTCGAGGCTGACCTCGATGAAGTGGTTGCCCGAGCCGAGCGTGCCCAGCTGCTTCTCCCACCGTGCCGCCCGGTCAGCCGGGTCGAAGCCCGCCTTCTCGGCGTCAGCGCGCAGCTCAGCGAGCCGTACCCGGGTGTGCTCCCGCGTGATGGCCTGGTTCGCGTTGCCCGCCGACAGCGGGATCGCCCGCTCGATCGCCTCACGCAGCGCGCGCCGATCGGTCGGCAGGTCGTCGGCGGCGTACGCGGTCTTGACCGCGATCATGCCGCAACCGATGTCGACGCCGACGGCTGCCGGGATGATCGCTCCGAGGGTCGGGATGACCGAGCCGACGGTCGCTCCCTTGCCGAGGTGCGCGTCCGGCATCAGCGCGAGGTGCGGGTGGATGAACGGCATCGTGCTCGCCGCCTGTGCCTGGTCGCGAGCCTTCGCGTCCAGGATGGATGCCCAGCTGAACAGCCGCTGGGAGATCTTCTCCATGATCTTCTCTTCCTGTGGGTGGATGGATACAACAAAAATGAGCCCCGGCCGCGGATGCGGTCGAGGCTCGTGGTTCCGGAGCAGCTGGCTAGGCCAGGGGTGTTCCGGGGTACGGGGCATCGTCCGCATGGCGGCTCTCGTCGCGCCGCGACGAGGTTCCGGGCATGCCGAAGGAGGAGCTGTGGAGCCATGAGTACGTCATGGGGCCCGCCTTCCTTCGGTCGTCGCCCGCGAGATGCGGGACGGTGCGAGGAAGGACACTACCGCATGACGTCGCCGGCGAGCCCGATTCGCTATCGTTCAGGCACACACAACAGCACGTTCTCAGGGCGGGGTGGAACTCCCCACCGGCGGTAGGGGCGGCAACGCCCGAGCCCGCGAGCGCCATCGTCGAAGCTGACGGTGGGTCAGCAGATCCGGTCAGACTCCGGAGCCGACGGTCACAGTCCGGATGGAAGAGAGCGGCGCTGAACGCCCGTACGGGTTCGGCGCACAGCCTTGGGTCGTCATGACAGAAGGAATCACTCATGAATGACCGTTCACACACAGCAGCCCCGCGCATCGCGTTCGTCCGTGCCCGCTGGCACGCGGCGATCGTCGACCGGGCGTATGACGGGTTCGTCGACGAGATCGCGGCCGCCGGCCAGGTCGACGTGTACGACGTACCGGGGGCGCTCGAGATCCCGCTGCACGTCAAGACGCTCGCGCAGGCCGGACAGCACGATGCGATCGTCGGGTGCGCCCTCGTCGTCGACGGCGGGATCTACCGGCACGAGTTCGTGGCGGCCGCCGTGCTCGACGGGCTGATGTCCGTGCAGCTCAGCACCGAGGTCCCGGTGTTCTCACTCGTGCTGACGCCGCACGCATTCCACGAGACCGAGGAGCATCATCGCTTCTTCGCCGAGCACTTCGTGGGCAAGGGTCGTGAGGTCGCGCAGGCGTGCCTGGCGACGCTGGCCGCCCGCCGCGAGCTGGTCGCGGGCTGACGAGCCGGCGGCCCGGTGACGGTCAGCCGTCCTGGGCCGCCAGCCACGCGTTGAGGTGCTTCTCGCCCTGACGCATCACGATGTTGTGCCCCACGACGAAGACCGGCCGCAGGAGCCACGACGTCCACCGCATCCACCGCCGATCGGTCGCCACGCGCCAGTCGATGTCCATGGCGGAGGTCCCCGGCGTGAGCTCCACGAACGTGACGACGCCGCGCCCCCGCAGGTCGCCCTCGGAGGTGAAGCTCAACCGGTCCGGCCGGTGAGCCTGCAGGTTGGCGAGCCTGAACGTCACGGAGTAGCCGAGGCCGCTCGAGGCCCGTACGTCGAGATTGTCACCGTCGTACGCCATGACCTGGACCGATGGCCACCACGGCAACGGGTCCGGGGTGTCCAACAGCGCCTCCAGGACGTCCCAGAGCGACTCGCGGCCGCGGTCGACCCGCCACCGCGAGACCAGGACGTACTCGGAATTCATCCAGACTTCTCCGTGTCGCTACCGAGGCTGGAGTGGCCATCGGGATTGAATGGATCTGGCCCTACGCGGTATGAGTGCGTAGGGCCTTAGCTCTGTCCTGACGAGGCCGTCCGCCGCAGCCACCACAGTCCCACGAGGGGCAGCACGAGCGGCACGAAGCCATAACCCTCGCCGAATCCCGACCACACCGTCTGGTCCGGGAACAGCGAGTCGTCGGCCAGCGACAGCACGCCGGTCACGAGGACCCCGACGAGCTCGATGCTGATCGTCACCAGGGCAAGACCCCGCAGGCTGCGGGCCAGCGCGATCGTCGCCGCGATGTAGACCAGGCCGGCGAACGCCGACATCGAGTACGCGAACGGGGCCTCGTCGGCCTTGGTGGCGAGCTGCACGATCGAGCGTGCGGACGCGGCGAGGGCGAACACCGCGTAGATCGCCACGAGGACCCGCCCGAAGCCGTGGGACGTGTCAGACATACGCGTTCTTCCAGATGCCGAGCAGGCGTACGCACAGGACGGCAACCGTCAGCATCGCCACCACGACCACGCCGGTGCCCCAACGCGACTTCTCGGCGATGCCCCAGAGCACTGCGGCCGGCGGGATCACCACGATCGTCACGAGGTAGGACACGAACAACACGCCGTCGACGTCACGGTCGGTCGAGCCGAGCGCGATCGAGCCGCCGACCAGCAGCGCGATGAGCATGACCTCGAGCGCCGCCACGGCGTAGAACAACGGATTGCTGAACGGCCGCTGCTTCAGCGTGTGCCAGCCGGCGAACGCCCCGACGAGGGCAGCAGCCAGGGCGACGACGTACGCCACGAGGTCGGTCACGCAATGCCTTCGTTCGGGGCCTCCTCGTGCGAGGTGGCGGTCAGGATCTCCGTGACCGAGTCTTCCACGAAGCGTCGCCAGGCCGACAGGTGGCGGGCCATGAAGTGTCCGGCGCCCGCCAGCGACTGCCACGTGGCGCTCGTCGCGAGCCCCCGGCTCCGCTCCACGTACGCCTTGCTGGCCGCCGGCGAGGTCCACCGGTCAGCCGAGCCGTGCAGGACCCGCAGGTAGCGACCCGCGATCGCGCCGTTGGGCTCCCCCGGCGGCAGCCACGGCGCCAGTCCGACGACGCCGACCACGGCCGGGTCGCCCGCGGCGCGGCAGGCCGTACGACCGCCCATCGAGTGGCCGACCAGCACGACGGGCACGCCCGGCTGCTCCGCGGTCAGCTGCTCGAGCGCCCAACGAGCGTCGCGGACCGGAGCGGGATCGGTCTCGGAGTTCCAGCCGCGCACGCGATACTGCAGCAGGCTCAGGGCGATCTCGTTGCGGCGCGCGAATCGCCGCAGTGAACGCGCCATGAGTGCCATCCGCCACCAGCTCGCGTGCTTGTTCTCGACCGGCTCCACGTTGCGCTGCTGTCCGCCGTGCAGCAGCAGCACGATCGCCCTTGGTGATGCGGGCGTCGTGTAGCGGTCGAGTCGTGGGTCTGGCATGCCTTCGATGCTGTCACGCGGTCGAAGAGCCCGCACAGCGGAGCGAGACACCTCACACTCACCAGTCGGCGGCG
Organism: Aeromicrobium sp. Root236; assembly: GCF_001428805.1. Lineage (NCBI taxonomy): Bacteria > Bacillati > Actinomycetota > Actinomycetes > Propionibacteriales > Nocardioidaceae > Aeromicrobium > Aeromicrobium sp. Root236. Next base: position 572,994 of record NZ_LMIS01000001.1, read on the forward strand.
AAGCCGGCCAGGTCGGCGACCACTCCGCGAAAGGGCTCGCGCTCGCCACGCGGGCCGAGGCCGCGTGCTGCCAACCGATGGCTCGAACGGGCCGATGAGACAATCCGTCACGACTGTGTATGCTCGCTACTCACATCTGCTCGGGAAGGTTCTTCATGCGTCTCCAGATCTCCGCCGCACTCGCGGCGCTCCTCATCTCCCTCGGACTCGTCACGCTCACGCCAACCGCCGCCACGGCGTCAGGAGGGCTCCAGTGCAACATCGGTGCCGTGGACAGCGCGGCCAGCTCGTTGCAGAGCTCCCGTACCTACCTGAACGCCCACCGAAGCACCTCGAGCTGGAAGCGCTACGTGCCTCGCGTGAGCGACACCTACACCAACGTCGCAGGCTGCTTCACCGGGTCGGCGCACACGCTGCTGCTCCAGTCCCTGGACGCCTTCCTCGGCCACTACCGAGCGAAGCACTGGTCCAAGGGGATCGCCCAGCTCGATGCGACGATCAAGGTGCTCCGCAAGATCGTCAACGCCTACTACGACTCGGACGGCGACATCTGCCCGACCTACTGCTAGGGCGTGCCGCCGGAGAGACAAGTCACGCCGTCCAATCGGCGGGCACCCGTCCGCTGCGCACGAGCAGTCGGAGGAGGTCGTTCGAGGATCCGTGCTGCGGTGCTGCCGATGCCCGGAAACCCATCTCGGCGAACGACTCGCCGAGCAGCAAGGTCAGACCGTCATGGGCGACATCCATGACATCTGGGTCGAAGGCGATCTCGAGCCCGCGTGCGGCAGCCAGGTCCCACGTGTGGATCACGGCCTCGGCGATGAGCTCGTCGAGCATGACCCGCATCGGGGTCAGCCCGCGGTAGGGCATCGTGATCGTCTCGTCGGTGCGCGCCCGCAGGTTGGTGACCAGACGCTCCGATGCCTCGCGCAGGTCGCGCTCGGGCTCGGATGACGCCCGGTAGGTCGGCGACCCGTCGAGCAACGGTGGCTCGCGGTCGGCCGCACACGCCGCGGTGACCTGCTGCCAGCCGATGACGTGCTCGAGCAGTCGCCGTACGTCGAACTCCTCGCACGGCGTCCGGCGGTCCAGGTCCTGCGGCGTCAGCCCCTCGGCCGTACGCCGGGTCGTGACCAGGACCCTCTCGAGCAGGTCGACGTGAGGATCGCTCATGGCACAAACCTATCGGCGCGACCGGGCGTCTCGAACCCACCGACTCGGGCGACGCTGACAGTGGTCGTGTCATGATGTGCCGCATGCCCGCACCCCTGGTCCTGATCTCCGCCGCGATGGCGGTGCCGTCCGGCTTCTACCGGCCGCTCGTCGAGGAGTTCGAGCAACGCGGCTGGGAGGCCAAGGCACTGCCAACTCGCGGCTTCGAACGTGGCGAGCCGATCGCGTCGCGGACGCATGACTGGAGCTACGCCAGCGAGATGGCCGTCATCGCCGACGAGGTGGCCAAGGCACGCGCCGACCAACCCGATCGCCCGGTGATCCTGCTGGGACACAGCCTCGGCGCGCAGATCTCGGCAGGGCACGAGCTGCACCACGAGCCGAGCGACGGCTTCGTGGCCGTCGGCGCCTCGGTGCCGCACTTCCGGTCGTACCCCAAGGCTGGGCTGCCGGTGCTGTTCCTCGGTGTCAGCGTGCCGGTCGTGGCACGGCTCCGCGGATTCGTGCCCAAGCCGTTCTTCGGGGCACCTGGCGCCCGTACGTTGATGCGTGAGTGGGCCCGGTTCGTCCGGTCCGGCAAGCCGCCCTTCGCGGTGCCCCACCGCATCACGACCCCGTCGCTGGTCGTGCAGCTGCAGGGCGACACCTATGCGGTGTCCCGCTCCAACAAGATCTTCGTCGAGACGTTCCTCGATCCCGACCACTCCACCCGCTGGGTCTACCTCAAGGACGCCGTGCCCGAGGGCGGCACGACCCACCACGTCATGTGGGTCAAGACCCCCGCCCCGGTGGTCGACCGCATCGCAGCCTGGTGGCGCGAGGTCGAGAAGTAGCCCCCGTTCCTTGAGCTTGTCGAAAGGACCTCGTCGACAAGCTCAAGGTTCACTCGGCGAAGGCTTCGATCGGGGGGCAGGAGCAGGCGAGGTTGCGGTCGCCGTACGCCTGGTCGATCCGGCCCACCGGCGGCCAGTACTTGTCGTCGACGGAGCCGGCCGGGAAGGCACCGGTCTCGATCGAGTACGCGTGCTTCCAGTCGAGCAGCTCTCGCATCGTGTGCGGGGCGTGCACCAGCGGGTTGTCACCGTCGGCGTACTCCCCCGCCGCGACCGCGTCGATCTCGGCGCGGATCGCCAGCATCGCGTCGCAGAAGCGGTCGAGCTCGGCAAGGTCCTCGGACTCCGTGGGCTCGACCATCAACGTGCCGGGCACCGGGAAGCTCATCGTCGGGGCGTGGAAGCCGTAGTCGATGAGCCGCTTCGCGACGTCGTCGATGCTGAGCCCTGACGCCTTCGTGAGCGGCCTGACGTCGAGGATGCACTCGTGCGCCACCAGGCCGTTGTCGCCCGTGTAGAGCACCGGGAACGCGCTCTCGAGGCGCTTGGCGATGTAGTTGGCCGACAGCACCGCGACCGACGTGGCGTCGGTCAGTCCGTCAGCACCCATCATCGCGATGTACGCGTACGGGATCGGCAGGATGCCGGCGGAGCCGTAGGGGGCCGCGCTGATCGCTCCGACGCCCTCGCGCTTGCTCTCCACCGGGTGCAGCGGGTGCGTCGGCAGGAACGGGACGAGGTGCTCGGCGACCGCGACGGGACCCACTCCGGGTCCTCCGCCGCCGTGCGGGATGCAGAACGTCTTGTGCAGGTTGAGGTGCGAGACGTCGCCGCCGAACTGACCGGGTGCGGCATGCCCCAGCAGCGCGTTGAGGTTGGCGCCGTCGACGTACACCTGACCACCGTGACTGTGCACGATGTCGCAGAGCTCGGTGATGCCGTGCTCGTAGACGCCGTGCGTCGACGGGTAGGTCACCATGATCGCCGCGAGGTCGTCCGCGTGCGCCTCGCACTGCGCGCGCAGGTCGGCGAGGTCGACCTCGCCCTGGTCGGTGGACTTCACGATCACGACCCGCATGCCGGCCATGACGGCCGAGGCGGCGTTGGTGCCGTGCGCGGACGCCGGGATCAGGCACACGTTGCGGTGGTCGTCGCCACGGCTCAGGTGGTACGCCCGAATGGCCAGCAGGCCGGCGAACTCGCCCTGCGACCCGGCGTTGGGCTGGATCGACACTGCGGCGTAGCCGGTGACCTCGGCGAGCCACGACTCGAGCGTCTCGACGAGCTCGATCATCCCGGCGGCGTCCTCGGCCGGCACGAACGGGTGCAGGTCGGCGAAGCCGGGCCAGCTGATGGGCTCCATCTCGGCCGTCGCGTTGAGCTTCATGGTGCACGAGCCCAGCGGGATCATGCCGCGGTCGAGCGCGTAGTCGCGATCGCTGAGCTTGCGCAGGTAGCGCAGCATCTGGGTCTCGCTGTGGTGCTCGTGGAACACCGGGTGCGTCAGGATCTCGTCCGTGCGCAGCAGGTCGGCCGGGAGCGAGTCCGGAGCCTCGTCGACGCCGGCCACGCCGAAGGCGTTCCACACCGCGTCGAGGTGTGCGCTGGTCGTCGTCTCGTTGGTCGTGATGCCGACGTGATCGGCGTCGACCAGCCTCAGGTGGACGCCGGCCTCACGCGCCTTGGCGACGATGCCGGCCGCCTCGCCGGGAACCTGCGCCACGACGGTGTCGAAGAACCCGCCGTCGGCCACGTCGATGCCACCGGCGCGCAGGCCGGCAGCCAGCAGGCGTGCCGAACCGTTGACCTCACGCGCGATCTCGCGGAGGCCGTCGGGACCGTGATAGACGGCGTACATCGAGGCGGCGACGGCCAGCAGCACCTGCGCGGTGCAGATGTTGGACGTGGCCTTCTCGCGGCGGATGTGCTGCTCGCGAGTCTGCAGGGCCAGCCGGTACGCCGGACGGCCCGCGCTGTCGACCGAGACACCCACCAGGCGGCCGGGCAGGTGTCGCTCGAGTCCCTCGCGCACGGCCATGAAGCCCGCGTGCGGGCCGCCGTAGAACATCGGCACGCCGAACCGCTGGCTCGAGCCGACGACGACGTCCGCGCCCATCGAACCCGGGGAGGCCAACAGCACGAGCGCCAGCGGGTCCGCCACGACGACGGCCAGGCCGCCCGAGGCGTGCGCAGCCTCGATGGCCGGACGCGGGTCCACGATCTGCCCATCGGTGCGCGGGTAGGCGATGATCGTGCCGGCCGCCTCGACATCGGGCACACCGGCAGCCAGGTCGGCCTCGACGAGCTCGATCCCCAGGGCCTCGGCGCGCGTGTGGGTCACGGCGAGCGTCTGAGGGAGCAGCCCGGAGTCGATGATGATCGGCAGCGCGTCCTTGCCCTTGGTGGCCCGTCGGATCAGGGTCATGGCCTCGGCGACCGCGGTGCCCTCGTCGAGGAGCGACGAGTTGGCCGTCGTGAGACCGGTCAGGTCGGCGATCACGGTCTGGAAGTTGATCAGGGCCTCGAGCCGGCCCTGCGAGATCTCCGGCTGGTATGGCGTGTAGGCCGTGTACCAGGACGGGTCCTCGAGCACGTTGCGCCGGATCACCGGCGGGGTGACGGTCGGGTGATAGCCCAGGCCGATCATCGCGACACCGGGGTTGTTGCGGTCGGCGAGCCCACGCAGCGTCGCAAGCGCCTCCGACTCGGTCTGTGCGGCGGGCAGGTTGAGCGCGGTGGCGCTGCGGATGCCGGACGGGACGGCAGCGGCCATCAGGGCGTCGAGCGAGTCGTAGCCGACGCGGCGGACCATGGCGTCCTGGTCGGACGGGGTCGGACCGATGTGGCGACTGGCGAATGCGGATGGCACGAGGGAGCTCCCGAAGGTAGAGGCGTCGAACTACGCCTCCCCTTCTGTCACTCCCGACCGCGAGGTCAGGTGCTCCAGAATTGCCTCGGTCGCGTGGTCCTTGGTGCCTGAGAGGTTCCGGGGAGGAATTGCCCCTTCGGCGCCGCCTGGGCGAACTCTCCCACGCGCGGTCGACAGCAGCACCAGCCTACCAAGGTGGTGCCGAGACGTATCGTCTAGGAGCTGAGGCGGGCGCGGCGGCGAGCGGCGAGCTCGTCGTCGGCGAGGCTGATCTCGACCGCGCGCTCGCTCGGGAGCTCGTGGAGCGAGCCCTCGATCTCCTTCCACACACCGCCGATCGCGATGCCGAACACGCCCTGGCCGCCCTGCAGGAGGTCGATGACCTCGTCGGCCGAGCGGCACTCGTAGACGCTGGCGCCGTCGCTCATGAGCGTGACCTGCGTCAGGTCGTCGGTGCCGCGGGCGCGAAGGTGGTCGATCGCGATGCGGATCTGCTGCAACGAGACCCCGGCGTCGAGCAGACGCTTGATGATCTTGAGCAGCAGGATGTCCTTGAACGAGTAGAGGCGCTGCGTGCCTGAACCGGTCGCCGAGCGTACGGTCGGCTCGACCAGCCCCGTGCGGGCCCAGTAGTCGAGCTGGCGATAGGTGATCCCGGCTGCGCTGCACGCGGTCGGACCGCGGAATCCGGCGTCCTCCGGGAGCGGGGAGACATCATCGGTGAACAGGAGGCCTTGGTCGCTGGCCTCTGCCACGGCTTGCGTGGTGGCCGTGACGTCGTCGTCGCGTGACTCGATCATCCGAAAATGCCTTCCAATGCTGGTATTGGGGAAGACTACCTCCACGGAACTACATCCGTGTACCTTCGGTAGTTCTCTCAAGGTAAGGGTGAGACTTTGCCAAAGCAACGACCGAGCGCAAAACCGGGCGTGTCGCGGACCTCAACCCTCACGTAAGACTTGAGGGTCACGCCTCGGGCGGCTTCTCGAAGTCCTCGGGCGAGATCTCGTCGAGGAACTCACGGAACTTCTCGATCTCCTCGTCCTCGTCGGTGGTCGCGAGGATGCCGGCCTCGTCGAGCACGTCCTCGGCGCACAGGATCCGGGCCCCCGACCGCAGGGCCAGGGCGATCGAGTCCGACGGCCGGGCCTCGACCTCAGAGCCCGAGGCGAAGATTAAGTTGGCGTAGAAGATCCCCTCGCGAACGTCGATGATCTGCACCTCGTTGAGCTCGTCGCCGAGTGCCTCGACGATCCGCTGCATCAGCTCGTGCGTCAGCGGCCGGGCCGTGACCGTCCCCTGTTGGGCGTACGCGATTGCTGACGCCTCGACGGCACCGATCCAGATCGGCAGGTAGCGGCCGCCGTCGAGCTCCCGGAGGAGCACCAGCGGCTGGTTGGTCGGCATCTCGACCCGTACCCCCACGACCTCGACCTCGCGCACCGGACTAACCGCGCAATCGGCTTCTGACCAGGACCGTCTGCAGTCGCACGGACAAGGCCGCTAGCGCCGACACGGTCTGCTCGCTGGCCTCCTTGTCGAGCTGGCGCGCGCGGGGCGTCACGACCTGCTCGAACAGCGCGACCTCGCGGTCGGCCGCCGTCCGGAAGATGCGGAGGTGGCGCGGCTCGATGCCGAGCTCGACGAACTCCCCCACCAGCGCCGCGACCTGCAGCGCCTCGCCGTCGTAGTAGGTCTGGGTGGGCCGGCGATCGATCAGGCCGAACTCCTCGATCGCGTCGAGGGTGCCGGAGTCGATGCCAGCGGATTCGAGCAGCTCCTCACGCGACAGGCGTACGTGGCTCTTGGGCTCCGCGAACGTCTCACCGGTCGGGAGGCCGTCGGCGGCCAGGCTCAACCGAGGGACGCGGGTCGCACCGCGGAGCTCGGTGTCGGGCACGACGCCCCGGTCCAGGTCGTCGAGCACCTGGCGGATGTGGCTCAACGGCCAGAACTTGTCGCGCTGCTGACGCAGGATGAACCGCAGGCGCTCGACGTCACCGAACGAGAACTTGCGGTAGCCCGACGACGTACGCTCCGGCTCCAGCAGACCCTCGGACTCGAGGTAGCGGATCTTGGTGATCGTGAGGTCGGGAAACTCTGGTAGGAGCTCATCGAGCACCTTGCCGATGCCGAGGCGGGACAGCTCCGGCAGCGGCTCCGTCACGCTCCGCCCTTCAGGGCTCCGGCGAAGTAGATCAGGCGGTACTTGCCGATCTGCACCTCATCGCCGCCCGACAAGGTCACTTCGTTGTCGATGCGGTCACGGTTGACGTAGCTGCCGTTGAGGCTGCCCAGGTCGGCGATCGCGTAGCCCGCCTCGCTGCGCGTGAACGTGGCGTGGCGACGCGAGACGCTGATGTCGTCGAGGAAGATGTCGCTGTCGGGGTGCCGGCCCACCGTGACGACGTCGCTGTCGAGCAGGAACCGCGCTCCCGAGTCGGGCCCGCGCTGCACCAGCAGCATCGCGCTGCCGGCCGGCAGGTTCTCGACCGCCGAGACGTCGGACGCGGACATCTCCTCGGTGTCGGCATCGAGGATCGGGATGTGCGTCGTGTCATCGCTCGGAGGCACTGGTCCGGCGGTTTCGTCGGGCTCGTGGTCCGGCGTTGACATCGGGTTCACTCCTGAAAAGTCGTGGTCTTGAGTACGGGTTGAGACTTCGTCTCCAACTTAGCACCCGCGCGCTCACGACACGCCGTGATCGTCAGTCGGAGACGAGTGCGGAGTAGGCCTCGGCCTCGAGCAGCGACGCCGTCGGCTCCTCCTCGGCCGTGCGCACCTTGATGAGCCAGCCCTCGCCGTAGGGGTCGGAGTTGATGACCTCGGGCCCTCCGTCGAGCGCGTCGTTGCGGGACACGACCTCGCCGGACAGCGGCGAGAAGATGTCGGAGACCGACTTGGTGGACTCCAGCTCGCCGATCACGGCGCCGGCCTCGACCCGGTCCCCCACGGCGGGCAGCTCGACGTAGACGATGTCGCCGAGCTGGTCCTGGGCGAAGTCGGTGATGCCGATCGTCGCAATGTCCTCGTCGAGGCGCACCCACTCGTGCTCTTCGCTGTAGTAGAGGTCCTCAGGGATCACCGCGTGCTCCTAATCGGTCAAGATGATGGTCGAGCGTACTCAGGGGTCGTGGCGTCTGCCAGGGCCGTGATCGTGACCTTGTCCTTCTTGGTCACGGTCGCCGTGCCACCTCGCGTCGCGATGGTGTCGATGAGTCCGCCGGGAAAGCGTACCGCCCCGAGGAGCACCGATGGGTCGCCTATCGCCTCGATGACGTACGGCCGCTTGATCTCGCGTCCGCCGACCCGGATGGCGTCGTCCTCGTCGAGGAGATAGGTCTGCGCGATGACCCGGGCCACCCCGTTGATCGCAATGGCCTCGGCCCCGGCGCTGCGCAGCTCCTCGACCGCATCGAGCAGCGCGGACGCGTCGATGTCCTTGTTGGGGTCCTGGATGACGACCTCGACGCCGGGACCTGTCGCACCGGACGTGCCGGCGAGGATCGCGAGCTGCTCGGCGCGGAGCTTGGCCTGCTTCTCGGCCTGCTCGCTCCGCTTGGTGCTGCTGAGCAGGTCGTTGCGTGTCGTCGTGAGCTCGTCGATTTGGGTGCCGAGTCGCTCGTTGGCTGCGTCGAGGGACTTGAGCAGCTCGACGAGGTCGTCGCCGCGGACGTTCGAGTAGTCGCCGGTGTCCTTCTCGTTGATCTGCGCCACGATCGCGAGGCCCAGGATGCCGAGCAGGACCGCGACCGTGACCAGCGGAAAGGTCGGCCGCAGGAGCGAGCGCCAGCGCGACTCAGGCATGGAAGATCCTCCGTCGGATCGCCGCGGCGTTGGCGAAGATACGGATGCCGAGCACGACCACCACGCCCGTCGACAGCTGTGAGCCCACGCCCAGCTGGTCGCCGAGGTAGACCATGAACGCGGCAATGACGACGTTGGAGATGAACGACACCACGAACACCCGGTCGTTGAACCGGCGCTCGCCGAGCGCACGCAGGGCGCCGATGACGGCGTCGAGCGCCGCGACGATCGCGATCGGCAGGTAGGGCTGCAGATCGGTGGGCACCGTCGGCTTGAACAGCAGTCCGGCCACGACGCCGACGACCAGGCCGATGACCGGGATCATTCTTCCCCCTTGATGGCTTTGGCATGCAGGGTCGTCATGCGCTTCTTCGGGACTGCGGGAACGGAGAGGTCAGACGATGGTGTCATGCCGAACTGCACGTCAGCGTACTTTTGCCGCGCCGCCCAGTAGTGACCTGCTGGATTGTCCTGGAACCGCTGGAGCAACGTGTCGCTGGGGCCGATCGCCACGACGGAGTAGGGCGGCGCGATGTCGGTGTAGTTGACGTTGATCGCGCCGTTCGCGTAGTGGATGCCGGTGAGCGAGCCGATGCGCTCGCCGTTGATCGACACCGCCTCGGCGCCGGCGTACCAGAGACCGTTGACGAGGATCTGGAGGTCCGAGTCCGTGATCTCGCCGTCGTCGTTGTCCTGCGTGCTGGGGCCGGCCACGACCGTGATGCCGGGACCCGTGACGGCCAGGTCGCCGGTCTCGACGCGCACGTTCTGGTAGGCCGGGTCGAATCGGTCGACCGAGGTCGAGAGGTCCTCGACCTGCTTGCGAAGCCGCTCGGCGGTCGCCTCACGGGTGGTCTGCAGCTTCTTGCGGGCCGCCACGTCACTGATGAGCGTGCTGCGCTCGCGCTCGGTCGCGGGGCGGTCGTTGCGGGTCTGCACCGCGGCGACCATCACCAGCAGCGCGAACGCCGCCAGGACGAGCCCGGTGAGCGGCGTGTTGAACTCGCGCGACTGGGCGTAGTCGCCGGCCCGGACGACGTAGTAGTCGTCGTCGAGCGCAGTGTCAGCGATCTGCTCGAGCAGGCCCTCGGCCCGCTGCGGCGCCTCCGGCCCGGACACGTCAGCTCCGGACGACGGGCGCCGTCGAGGTCATGAGCCGGCGCACCTGGAAGGCGTACAGGACGCCTCCCCACCAGTAGAGCGCCACGCCCCAGATCGTGAACGCCCAGCCGAAGACGTTGGCGAGGTCGGCCACGGTGCCGGTCGCGTCACCCAGCAGCAGCAGCGGGAAGGCGTAGAGCAGGCTCGCCGTGGCGGCCTTGCCGAGGAAGTGGACGGGCAACGAGCTGTAGCCACGCGTGCGCAGGAACGGCACGAGGCTGAACAGGAAGACGTCGCGCAACGGCAGGATCACGGCCAGCCACCACGGGATGATGTCGCGGTAGCCCAGGCCGATCACGACGGCGAGGATGAAGAACCGGTCAGCAACGGGGTCGAGGATCGCGCCGATCTTGGACGTCTGGTTGAGCCGCCGGGCCAGCTTGCCGTCGAGGTAGTCGGTGATGCCGGAGACCATCAGGACGGCCAGCGCCAGCTCGTCCCACTTGGGTCCGAGCACGAGCCACAGGAACACCGGGACGAGCAGCAGGCGTACGAAGCTGAGGGCGTTGGGGATCGTGAGGATGCGCTCCTCCATCTCGATCCTCCTCGTACGTCGTGGTCGTTCCCCCCGGAATGTCCACAGACAGACTAGGACATGCGTACTGGTGTGAAGGCGCCGGACACGGGCGCGCTGCCCACGGGTTGGGCACCGCCGTTGCGTACGGGAACAGGACTGACAGACTGGCAGTTGAAACGCATACAACTACACACCGGGCACACGAGGTGCCCCGTCCCGAGGAGGATCGTGGCTGACTACACACTTCCGGATCTGCCGTACGACTACGGCGCACTGGATCCGCACATTTCGGGCAAGATCATGGAGCTTCACCACTCGAAGCATCATCAGAACTACGTCAACGGCCTGAACACCGCGCTCGAGAAGCTCGAAGAGGCGCGCAGCACCGAGGCCCACGACACGATCAACCTGCTGGAGAAGAACCTCGCGTTCAACCTCGGCGGTCACATCAACCACTCGATCTTCTGGAAGAACCTCTCCCCCGAGGGCGGCGACAAGCCCGACGGCGAGCTGGGCGCCGCGATCGACGACAACTTCGGCTCGTTCGACGCGTTCCGCGCGCAGTTCGAGGCGTCGGCGCTGGGCCTGCAGGGCTCCGGCTGGGCGATCCTGGCCTGGGACACGCTGGGCCAGCGGCTGATCAACGTGCAGCTGTTCGACCAGCAGAACAACATCCCGGCGACGCTGATCCCGATCATCCAGCTGGACATGTGGGAGCACGCGTTCTACCTCGACTACCTCAACGTCAAGGGCGACTACGTCAAGGCGTGGTGGAACATCGCGAACTGGGCCGACGCGCAGGCGCGGTTCACCGCAGCAACCTCCGGCGGCCAGATCATCTTCTGACCGGCGACACGGACGGCGGGATCCCTCAGGGGTCCCGCCGTTTTCCGTGCTCGGCGAGGTCGCGGAGCCGGGCGTTGTAGGCCTCGAGCTGCTCGTCGCCCGTACGGCTCTCGGACCGGTCGAACCGCTTGGCCTCGCGGGCGTCGGACCGGAACCACTGCACGAGGATCGCGATCATCACGAGGATCAGCGGGATCTCCCCCATGGCCCACGCCATGCCGCCGCCGAGGTACTGGTCGGCGAGCAGGTCCGTGCGGTACGGCCGGTCGAGCGAGCGCCAGTAGTCGCCGGCGAACACCGTGTTGGACGACATGACCGCGACCGCGAAGAACGCGTGGAACGGCACGGTGACGAGCAGCATCACGAAGCGGACGAGCGGGGCCACGGCGCGCGGTGCCGGATCGATGCCGATGAGCACGTAGTAGAACAACGTGCCGACCGCCAGGAAGTGCAGCTCCATGATCGCGTGACCCCAGTGGTTGCCCATCAGGGACTCGAAGGCGCCGCTGAAGTAGAGCCCGTAGAGGCTGCCGACGAACAGCACCGGACCGACGAGCGGGTGGGTGAAGAACCGCGAGAACCGCGAGTGCAGGAACGCCAGCAGCATCGTGCGAGGTGCCACCTCGCCTGGCTGACGCGGTCCCGGGAGCGTACGCAGGGCCAGTGTCATCGGCGCGCCGAGCACGAGGAAGATCGGCGCCACCATCGACAGGAGCATGTGCGACGCCATGTGGGCGCTGAACAGGACGTGCGAGTAGACCCCCAGGCCGCCGAACGTCGCCCACGCGATGACGACCATGCCGACCAGCCACGAGATCGTACGGCCGACCGGCCACGCGTCACCGCGCTGGCGCATCGCCCAGACGCCGCGCAGGTAGAGCGCCGTGCCGAGACCCACGACGGCCAGCCCCACACCGTTGCCGGACCAGCCCCACAAGAGGCGCATGACGGTCGGTGCAGCGGGCAACGGGCCGCCGAGCAGCTCCTCGATCGGGGTGTTGAACACGTTCTTGCCCACCGGGGTCGGGGTGCGTGACAGCGCCACCGCCAGCCCCATCGTGGCCGCCATGATGAACAGCTCGGTGACGGCGAGACGCAGGAACCCGGCACCCTTGCTCCGGATCCTGCGGCGCTGCTGCCACCCCATCCAGCCGAGGGCTGCGATCGCAGCGACCTTGAGCAGCACCAGCCGGCCGTACGCCGATCCGAAGACCTCGTCGAACGAGCCGAGCCGCACGGAGGCGTTGACGACGCCTGAGACGCCGATGATGACGAACGCCCAGGTGGCCAGCGTCGAGAACCGGGCGACCGCAGGTTCGAGCCGCTTGCTGCCGTGCGTCGCGACCCAGCCGAGTGCCGCAAGACCACCGACCCACAGCGTCACGCCGAGCAGGTGCAGGAGCAGGCTCGTCGTGGCCAGGTCGTGCGATCCGGACGACGCCGCGTGGCCGGTGAGGGCGATCGGCGCCATACCGGCCAGCGCGAGACCGAGCAGCGCGGCCAAGGAGCGGGTGCTGAGCGTCCAGCGTGCGCCGACCGCAACCACGGCGGCCAGCAACGCCTGGAGCAGGATGGCGCGGCCCTCGGACGCCTGCGCATAGCCCGAGACGTAGGGCCACTTGAGTCCGGTCAGCGGAGCGGCGAACGTGTCACCGACCTTGACGAAGAAGTAGAAGATGCTGGCCACGGCCCACACCGTCGCCCAACGGGCGGCGATGCGGACGGCCCGCACCGACAGCCCCTCGACCTCGGGGCCCGAGGACGGCAGCAGGAACACCGCACCGGCGAGGAACCCGATCACCAGCACCGCCGAGGCATCCGTCAGCAGCTTGGTGAAGGGCACCGCCCAGCCGATGAAGTCGCCCGGGGTGGGCAGGTCGCCCACGGCCTCCTGGGGCGCCCCACCGCCGATCTCGAGCAGCAGGACCAGTGAGACAACCGCCAGCAGGAACGCCAGCAGGACGTCACGGGTTGCGCGTGTCATCTCGCCTCCTCAACGGCGCGAGGAGCAGGGCGATCGCCACAGCCGCGGCCAGGATGCCCCAGAACAGATGAGCGCTGTGACGGTGAAGGAATGTCTTCTCCTCGGGAGGGTCGACCTGCGTGACCGTACGACCCGTGGTCGCGGAGTAGTGGATCGTGCCCTCGACGGGATGGCCGTCGGCCGAGACGACGCGATACGACGCGGTGTAGCGCCCCTTCTGGTCGACGTCGGCGACCGTCCCGGTGACCCGGTTGTCGACGGCGCGGACGCCCGTGACGTCGACCTTGCGGCCGTTGGGCGCGGTGACCGAGATGTAGGCCGGGTTGCCGACGTTCTCGTTGAACGTGAACGTGATCGACGACGGTGCCGTTTGGAGGGTCGTCCCGTCCTTGGGGTCGGACCCGACGAGCGACGCATGCGCCGACGCCGGGCCCGACCCCACCAGAAGCAGGACGAGGCTCAGGAGAGCCGCACGGAGAACGACGTTACGCACGACGTCGATTCTCCCGCAGAGCCACAACCAGGGCGACGGCCGCCACCGCCAACGCGCCACCACCGAGCCAACGCCCCGTGGTGTCGGAGTCGTCCGTCTCCTTCGCAGGGCTGGGCGCGGCCTTGGCGTCGTCGACCGGCGCCGTCAGGCTGAGCGTCGGCGCCGGGTGCTCCGGCTCGGTGTCACCCTTCTGCACCTGGTCCCAGGCGACGACCTTGCCGTCGCTGTAGGTCTGCTCGGCGGTGAACGCGATCTTGCCGGCCTCGGGGAACGGGCCGCCCGAGATCGCGAACTCGTCGAACTGTGAGGGCGGGATGCCCGCGCCGGTCGACGTCCAGGTGACGGTGCGTACGGCCTTGGTCAGCTCGAAGTCGCCGACCTTGGTCGGCTTGGCGAGCTTGGCCTCGGTGACCGTGACCTTCCAGCCCGGCTTCGTCTGGGCGTTGAGGAACGCGAAGGGTGTGTCCTCGGGCAGCGTGATGACGAGCTTGGTCGTCGACGCCGTCTCGGACTCGGTCGGCACGCGGAAGACCGCCTTGCCGAATCCGCCCGGTGCAGCGTCCGTCGAGGACACCGACACGTGGGCGAAGGCGGGGCCGGCGATGCCCACGAGGGCAACCGTGATGAGCGCAGCAGACAGCCGCGCGGTGGTGCGATTCATGAAGATGAGCTTTCTGTGAGGGAAGGTGCGAAGCGGGGTCAGATCCCGCTCGGCGGTCCCCTCTCGGCGCGTGAGTGTGCCAGGCGTACGTCATGGAGTGATCGCGTCGCGACCACCGGGGCGAGCGGGCGCCATGACGGGATCGCGGCGACGCGCAGCCCGTTGGGCGTGACGCGGAGGCCGAGCCGTTCTGCGAGCTGCCACACGAACGCCTCGCCGCGCGCCAGCACGAGCGCGCTGACGCCGGTGGCCAGCGCGTGGGCGGCCACCATCGACGCCGACATGTGCATCTCACCGGTGGAGCAGCCCAGGTGCACCCAGACCTGGCACAGCACGAGGAGCCCCAGCAGCTGGCCGGGCGTGATCCGCCGCGCCGAGAGCAACCAGGCGATCGCCGTGGCGCCGGCAAACGTGGTGAGGACCGCAGCGGTCCCGATCGTCCCTCCGGCGGTCAGGTGACCGGCGGCTGCCGCGGCGACACAGGCGAGCGCGGCGGCTGTCGAGCGTACGAGCCGGACCGGGCCGGCGGCGGGTCGCAGCGCGACGTCGAACGCGGTCCCGGGCACGCCCTCAGGCTATCGATCGGCCATTTCGTCGCCGCCACCGGCAGTGGCCCGGCGACGCGATCGGCGCCGGGATCACCGGAGTTCGGGGTGAGCCTCGTACGTATGTACCGTGTGTCACATGGCAGCAACCGCACACGACACCGCGTCCTTCATCACCCTCGACGAGCAGTGGGGGGCGCATAACTATCACCCCCTCCCGGTCGTGATCTCCGAGGCCGAGGGTGCGTGGGTCACGGACGTCGACGGCAACCGCTACCTCGACTTCCTGTCCGGCTACTCGGCGCTCAACTTCGGGCATCGCCACCCCGCCCTGCTCGACGCGGCCCGCAGCCAGCTCGAACGCCTCACGCTGACCTCCCGCGCGTTCCACAACGACCAGTTCGGCGCGTTCTGCCGTGACCTCGCCGCGCTCACCGGCACCGAGATGGTGCTGACGATGAACACCGGCGCCGAGGCCGTCGAGTCGGCGATCAAGGTCGCCCGCAAGTGGGCCTACGAGGTCAAGGGCGTCGAGTTCGACCGCGCCGAGATCATCGTCGCCGCCGGCAACTTCCACGGCCGCACGACGACGATCGTGTCGTTCTCCGACGACCCCGTTGCCCACGACAACTACGGCCCGTTCACGCCGGGGTTCATCACGGTCCCCTACGGCGACCTCGACGCCGTGCGCGCCGCGATCACGCCCAACACGGCCGCCGTGCTGATGGAGCCGATCCAGGGCGAGGCCGGCGTCATCGTGCCGCCCGCCGGCTTCTTCGCCGGCGTACGCGCCCTGTGCGACGAGAACGACGTGCTGCTCGTCGCCGACGAGATCCAGTCCGGCCTCGCGCGCACAGGCAAGCTGTTCGCGCTCGACCACGACGACGTGCGCGCCGACCTCTACACGCTCGGCAAGGCCCTCGGCGGCGGCATCATCCCGGTGTCGGCGGTCGTGGGTCGCGCCGACGTGCTCGGTGTCCTCAAGCCCGGGCAGCACGGGTCGACGTTCGGCGGCTACCCCGTCGCCTGTGCCGTCGGGCGCGCCGTCGTCGAGCTGCTCGAGAGCGGTGAGTTCCAGCAGCGCTCGCAGGAGCTGGGCGAGCACCTGCACGGCCGGCTCGACGAGCTCGTCGGCAAGGGCCTCGTCGCCGTACGTGGTCGTGGCCTGTGGGCCGGTATCGACATCGACCCGCTGGCCAAGACCGGGCGCGAGGTCTCGATGGCGCTGCGCGATCGCGGCGTCCTCTGCAAGGAGACCCACGAACGTACGCTCCGCATCGCTCCCCCGCTGGTCATCACCCGCGAGGAGATCGACGGCGCCGTCGACTCGCTCGCCGAGGCCCTGCACGCCTAGGCCTCAGCTGATCCCGCAGTCCGTCCTCGATTCGGAATTCACCCGAATTCTCTGCGATTCCGCGGTTTTAGGTGCACGAATCTGAATATCATGGCCGCCTCGACTCTCCCTGGAGCGACCAGCTTGCCGAGCCATGCGCCTGCTCCTAGCCCTCGCCGTCGGTGTCGCGACAGCGCTCGTCGCCGCCCCCGCCCATGCCGGCACCGCCTACAAGGTGTCGTTGTCGGTCTCCGCGACGACGCTCGACTACGGCAAGACCCTGACGCTGTCCGGGTCGGTGTCGCCGAAAGCAGCAGGCGCGAAAGTGACGATCCAGCGGAGAGTCGGATCCGGGTCCTGGAAGAGCATCACGACACGGACGCTCTCTTCGACCAGCAGGTACTCGTACGCGGTGAAGCCCGGACCGGGTGTCGTCGGCTACCGGGTGATCAAGTCCAGGTCCGGGTCACATGCGACGGGAATCAGCTCGACCCGCACGGTGTCGGTCTACCGCTGGCGCTATCTTGCGGACCTGCCGACTGCGTCGGCCACCAGCATGACGACCGGCACGTTCACCCTCAACAATTCCTTCGACACCGCGACCACCCGGTCGTACGCGAAGTCGGTGCGACTGCTGAGCGGTGGGTTCGGACAATGGAGCCTCGTGGGCCTTCACTGTCGCCTGTTCCAGTCCTCGACCGGTGTCGACGCCACGAACCCGTCGACGAGCGCGGTCTTCACGGCGCAGTATGCGATCTACTACCCCGTGACGGGGAACGGCTACTACGACAAGGGCGTCGCGGCCGATCAGTTCCCGCGTGACGCGTACATCCGGATGGCGTCTGATGTCGAGGCGATCAACCTCAGTACGTATCGCTCGGACAGCGTGCCTGACGTCGTCGACGCAGTCGTGTTCGGATCAGCGCGGGTCAACTGCGCCTCATGATGTCCACGGGCGGAGGCGCCACGCCCCTCAGCTGAAGAACGTCGCTCCTCCGGGCGGGGCCGGAGACTGCTCGCTGTCCGCGTCGGTGAACGGCGTCTTGCCGGCGAACTTCTCGACGACATCGCGGTAGGGCAGCACCCGGTACGGGAACGGTGAGCTCGCCGCGCGCCTGGCCAGCGCCTCCCAGGGCAACGCCGACTGCGAGGCGGAGACCAGCACGTTGCCGAACCGGCGGCCCTTGAGCGTCGCCGGCTCGGCGCTGATCATGACCTGGTCGAAGTGGTCGCGCACACCGCGGACCACCCGGCGCACGTACGGGAACGGCGCGCGGTCGGCGAGGTTGAGCAGCACGACACCGCCGTCCACCACGACCCTCGCGAGATCGGCGAAGAACTCCGTCGTGGCGAGCTCCGCGGGCACCTGCGCGCCGTCGTACGCATCGAGGATCACGACGTCCGCGAAGTCCGCGCGCAGGGCGGCGACGCCGGCGCGACCGTCGACCGGCCGCACCTTGATGCCGCTGTTGCGCGGCAAGGGCAGCTGTTCGCGCACGAGCGCCGTGACCCGCTCGTCCGGCTCGAGCACGACCTGCGCCGAGGTCGGCCGGGTCGCCGAGACGTACCGCGGGATCGTCATCGCCGCTCCCCCGACGTGCACGAACCGCAGCGGCACGCCTGGGGTGGCGTGGGCGTCGATCACGTCGGCGATGCGCCGCATGTAGTCGAACTCGAGCCGGCGGGGATCGTCGAGGTCGACGTGCGACTGGTCCGTGCCGTCGATGCGGAGCGTGTGACCCGACGGGCGGTCGCGGTCCTGGACGATCTCGATCACGCGCTCGGTCACCGGGCCACTGTAGGCGTTGCCTAGGCTGGTGGCGTGAGTCAACCGGACGACGTGGTGCTGGGCGTGGACGGCGTCGACTTCGTGCGCGAGGGCAAGCTGCTCCTGTCCGGGATCGACCTCACGGTGCGTCGCGGTGAGCACTGGGCGCTCATCGGGCCCAACGGCGCCGGCAAGACGACCCTGCTCAACCTGTGCGGAGCGGTGACCCACCCGACCCGCGGGACCGTTCGCGTGCTCGGCAAGCAGCTGGGCCGGGTCGACATGCGCGAGCTCCGGGGGCACATCGGCTACGTCAACCCGCGCCACCCGCTCGAGTCCGACCTGACCGTCGAGCAGGTGGTGCTGACCGGCGTCGCCGGCTCGATCGAGCTGGTCCCTCGATGGACCCCTTCGCAGGAGGAGCGCGACCGGGCCCGGCTGCTCATGAAGACCCTCGGCGTGGACGTGCCGACGTCGCCGCACTGGCTCACGATGTCGCAGGGCGAGCGCGGCCGTACGCTCATCGCCCGAGCCCTGATGCACGACCCGCCGCTGCTCCTGCTGGACGAGCCGTCGACCGGCCTGGACGTCGCCGCCCGCGAACAACTGCTCACGACCCTCGACGAGCTGCGCGTCCAGCATCCGGAGACGGCCACCGTGATGGTGACGCACCACTTCGAGGAGCTGCCCCGCTCGACGACGCACGCAGTCCTTCTGCGTGCCGGGCGCGTGCTCGCATCGGGGCCGGTCGGCGACGTGCTGACGACCGAGCTGGTCAGCGAGTGCTTCGACCACCCGATCCGGATCCAGCACCGCGACGGTCGCTGGAGCGCCACCGCCTGAGCGTCACTCCCGCAGGCCCGCTGCGGTCAGGTCGTCGCCGATCTGCCGCCGGATCTCGTCGGACGCCTCGAGGGCCGTGATCGACGCCCCCAGGGTCCACCACGGCGTCTGGGTCTCCCCCGCGGCGATGCGGCGAGCCGCCTCGACGGCCTGGAAGTGCAGCCCCGACACCTGGTCGCCGTGCGGCTCGTCGTACGTCAGCGTGCGGTCCGCGTAGCGCAGCGTCAGCGGGCCCGGGCTGTGGTGTGTCGGCTCGACCGTCAGGACGCCTTCGGTGCCGACGATCGTGACCTGGTTGGCCAGCAAGCCGTGCAGCGTCGTGGCGACGACCGAGAGCGTGCCGCCGGCGTGGGTCATCGTGGCGCCGAGCTGGCCGTTGACCCCGTGCGGGTCCTGCTGGCCGAGTGCGGCGATCGACTCGTGCGGTCCGAGCAACGAGGTGACGAACGCGAGCGGGTAGATCCCGAGGTCGAGCAACGGCCCGCCGGCCAGGGCCGGGTCGAACACCCGATGGCCCTCGGGGAACGCCTCGCCGTACTCGGAGTGGACCGAGGTGAGCTCGCCGAGGCCACCGAGCTCGACGACCTGGCGGACGACGTCCCACTTGGGGAGGAACATCGTCCACAACGCCTCGGCGCAGTAGAGCCCGGTGCGCTCCGCCACCGCGGCGATCTTGCGAGCCTGTCCGGCGCTCAGCCCGATCGGCTTCTCCACGAGCACGTGCTTGCCCGCCTCGAGGCTCAACACCGCGAGCTCGAGGTGGGCCGGGTGCGGGGTCGCGACGTAGACGATGTCGACGTCGTCGAGTGCCGCCAGCTCCTCGTAGCTGCCGACCGCCGTGCGTACGTCGTGCTCCGCGGCGAACTCCTGCGCCCTGGGCAGTGCCCGCGAGCCAACCGCGACGACCTGCTGACGTGTGTACGCCTGCAGCGACTTCGTGAACTGCTCCGCGATCCAGCCCGGCCCCATCACGCCCCACCGCAACGTGGGCGCCTCCATGGGGTCGGGCGTACGCGGGGCCGGCAGCGACTCGAGCATCATGCTGAGGACTCTAGAGCGCCGCCCGTACGAGCGGCACGACCTCCCGGCCGTACAGCTCGATGCTGCGCATCAGCTTGTCGTGCGACAGCGTGCCGTTGCTGAACTTCAGGTCGAACCGGTCGATCCCCAGGATCTTGGTGTTCCGGACGATCTTGTCGGCGACGGTCTGGGGCGAGCCGACGTACAGCGCACCCTCGGGTCCGGCAGACGCCTCGAACTCGGCGCGGGTCGCCGGCGGCCAGCCGCGCTCACGACCGATCCTCGTGCGCTGCACCTCGTAGTGCGGCCACAGCTCGTCGAGCGCCTGCTCATCGGTGTCGGCGACGTGACCCGGCGAGTGGACGCCGATCGGCAGCTGCGGCTTGCCGAGCTGCTCGAGCGCCTGCCGGTAGAGGTCCGCGTACGGCTTGAACTGCGCGGGCGGGCCGCCGATGATCGCGAGCATCAGCGGGATGCCGTAACGGGCGGCGCGGATGACCGACTCGGGGCTGCCGCCCACGCCGATCCAGGTCGTGAGGCTCCCGGCGGCGGTCTTGGGGAACACCTCCTGCCCCTCCAGCGGGGGCCGCAGGTTGCCGGACCACGTGATCGGCCCTTCCTCGCGCAGAGCGGCGAACAGGTCGAGCTTCTCGCTGAACAGCTCCTCGTACTGGCTGAGGTCGAAGCCGAACAGCGGGAACGACTCCGTGAACGAGCCGCGCCCCAGGATGACCTCCGCGCGGCCGTTGGACAGCGCATCGAGCGTCGCGAACCGCTCGTAGACGCGGATCGGGTCGTCGGAGCTCAGCACCGTGACTGCGGTGCCGAGGTGGATGTTGGTCGTGCGCGCGGCGATCGCGGCGAGCACGACCTCCGGCGCCGTGACGGCGAAGTCCTCGCGGTGGTGCTCCCCCACGCCGAAGAACGCGAGGCCCAGCTCGTCGGCCAGCACCGCCTGGTCGACGATGTTGCGGATCACCTGGTCGTACGGCAGCGGTGTGCCGTCGTCGCCGAACGTCACGTCGCCGAAGGTGTCGAGACCGAGCTCGAGCTGTGCCATGTCATCTCCCGGGTTGAGGTACGCCCGTTCAACGCCGCGGCGTCGAGGACTGTTCCCGGTCAGGATGCGGGTCGGAGCAGGCCACCGGCGACGTCGCCGGTGTTGTTGTCCTCGTCCGCCAGGAACCCGTCGACACGGCTCCGCTCACCGTCGTGCCACCACTCCAACGGCGTCGTCAGCACGTTGCGATCGGCACGGCGCACGATCCGGTCGCCGCGGCTCTGCCACCAGGTCTCGACCCGCTCGCTGCCCGCGACCTTCGACCACTCGCCGTCGCGGTAGGTCCACGTGCCGTGCTGCTTGGGGACGCACGTGAGGTCGCCCGTCACGCAGATGCCTTCGTAGCGGACCGCCACCGTGCTGCCGACCTTGTCGAGCCGGGTGATCCGCCACTGCTTGGTGTAGCCGGCCGGCGCTCCGTAGGCACCCACGATCTTCCCGTCGTCCGGATCGATCTCGACGACGTCCTGCCGCACGACACAGCCACCGCAGGGCTCGCCCTTATGCTGCTGGACGGCCAGCAGGCTCCGGCCGTCCGCCGAGACCCGCAGGCGGGTGATCCGGTCGCCCTTGAGCACGTCCGAGGTGGAGCCGTCAGCGTCGACCCGGGTGACCCCGTACTCCAAGGTCTTCTCCTCGTCCTCCACCTCGCTGAAGCGCACGAAGGTGGCGCCGTCGATCGTGACGGGCTGCCCACCGTACGAACGCACGACGTCGCCACTTCCCTTGCTGTGCGTCCGCGTCGGCAGGTTCACGACGTGGCGCGAGGTCAGCTCGAGGTCCCAGCGCAGCAACCGGTGGCCATCGAGGAAGGCGAGCTCGGTGGTCGGGTCGATGGGCAGGTCGAGCTGGTCCTTGATCGGCGAGCCGGTGAAGCGGGCGCGGAGCGGGTCGAAGAGCCGGTAGGTCTGGGAGAGGTGGCCCGGTTCCTTGCGCTCGATCGCCAGTAACACCTGTCCGTTCGGTAGCCACACTGCGCTCACCGCGTGCGGCACGAGGTGACCCACGCCGCCGTACGTCACCAGCATCCCGCCCCTGACGACGGTTGCGGCCTCGGCAGGCGCGATGGTCGGCTGCACCGCCCGCACTTCGCTGTCGAACACGTCGTCGGTGACGCCGTCCCCACGGACGTACAGGGTGACGGCGAGACCGATGCCGAGCAGCACGACGACGGCCGAGAGCAGGCTCCTCGACCGGTTCACCCGACGCGCGCCGCGAGGGTCGTGCCGGGCAGCTGCACCTCGACGAGCATGCCCTTGGCGAGCTGGCGCCCGCGACGGGTCTCCACCTCGCCGTCGACGGTGACGTCGCCGCCCTGGATCAGCTCACCGGCTGCGGCGCCCGACTCCGCGAAGTTGGCGAACTTGAGGAACTGTCCCAGCCGGATCATGTCTCCCGTGATGGGAACGATCTCGATGTCGTCGGAGGCCATGCGCCCAGCCTGCCACGACGGTCGCCCGGCTGCGTGCAAGGATCGATGGCATGGAGCAGACGGTCCGCGCCCGAGCCGTGATCTTCGACATGGACGGCACGCTGGTGGACTCCAACGCCGTCGTGGAAGCGATCTGGCGCTCGTTTGCCGAGCGCTTCGGCCTGGTGGTCGCCGATGTCCTGGGTTTCTCGCACGGTCGGCAGACGATCGACACGGTCCGCCGGTTCGCTCCGGCCGACTCCGATCATGAGGCGTTGGCCGCCGAGCTGGCCAGCACCGAGGTCGAGACCCCCGACGGCATCGTCGAGGTCGCCGGCGCCGCGGCGTTCGTCGCGTCGATCCCGGCCGATCGCACGGCACTGGTCACCTCGGCGCCCCTCCTGCTCGCCAAGACCCGCATGAGCGAGGCCGGCGTGCCGATGCCGCCGGTGGTCGTACCGGCTGAGGACGTGACCCACGGCAAGCCCGATCCCGAAGGGTACGTTCGCGCGGCCGAGCTGCTGGGACTGCGACCCGAGGACGCCGTCGTCTTCGAGGACGCTCCTGCCGGCATCGAGTCCGCTCGCGCCGCAGGTGCCCAGGTCGTGGTCGTCGGCGGGTACGACGGCGAGGCGGCCGAAGGCCTGCCCGGCGTACGCGACTTCACCGCGGTCCGCGCGACGACCGAGGGCGACGACATCGTCATCACCTGGGCGTCGGCGTGACCGACACCGCGCGGGCCGACGTGTGGGTGTCGTCCGTACGCCTCTACAAGACGCGCTCCCTCGCGTCGACGGAGTGCAAGGCCGGTCACGTACGCATCAACGGTGCCAAGGCCAAGCCCGCGCAGCCGGTCAAGGTCGGCGATCGCATCGAGGCGCTCACCGAGGGCGGTCTCCGGATCGTCGTGGTCACCAAGATCATCGTCAAGCGAGTCGGCGCCGCGGTCGCGGTCGAGTGCTACGAGGACCACACTCCCCCGCCGCCGCCCAAGGAGGAGGTCGCGATCATGCCGCGACGTGATCGCGGGGCCGGTCGACCGACCAAACGCGATCGCCGGGCGCTCGACCGGCTGCGCCGGCGCTAGACGAGCAGCGGCAGCAGCGCCCTGCTGCTGAGCGGCGCCAGGTCGATGTCGCCGGGTGCCGCGGGATCGACCCAGATGCTCTCTGCGATCTCGGCGGCGACGACGGGTGCCGCCGCGTCGATCGTCAGCGTGAAGACCTCGGCGAGCACCCGGTGACCCGGCTCGTTGGCGGCATCCTCCTCGAACGTGCCCAGCCAGGTGAAGTCCTCCGCGGCGAGCTCGAGGCCGAGCTCCTCGAACAGCTCACGCCGCAGGCAGTCCAAGGGGCTCTCGCCGGGCTCGATCTTGCCGCCGGGCTGCATGAACACCGTCGTGTCGTGCTTGCGGACCATCAGGGCGCGACCGTCGGCGTCGACCGTCAGCGCAGCGGCCACGTGGATGACCGGAGCGGTCACGGCTGAGGCACCTCGTCGGTCGCCTGCCCCCACTTGTCGGTCCAGGACGGCGGCGCGGCGAGCATCTCCAGCAGCTCGTCGAGGTCGTCGGAGAACGAGACGATGCCGGACTGCTCCTGACGTACGAAGCCCGAGTCGACCATGCCGGCCAGCAACTGCCGCATCGGCGCCCAGAACCCCGCGACGTCGAGGAACCCTGACGGCTTCTCATGGATCGTCAGCTGCGCCCAGGTCCACTGCTCGGCGATCTCCTCGAGCGTGCCGGCGCCGCCGGGAAGCGCGATGAAGGCGTCGGACAGCTCGGCCATCAGCGCCTTGCGCTCGTGCATCGACTCCACGACGTGCAGCTCCGTGAGGCCGCCGTGGGCGAGCTCGCGGTCGTCCAGCTGGCGCGGGATCACCCCGATCACCCGGCCGCCGGCCTCCAGCGCCGCATCCGCCACGGTGCCCATCAGCCCGACGTGCCCGCCGCCGTAGACGACCGTGATACCGCGTTCGCCGAGCGTACGACCGGTGAGCCGGGCCGCCTCCGCGTACGCGGGATCGTTGCCGAAGCTCGAACCACAGAAGATCGCAACCGCGCTCAACGACATGCAGGACTCCCCTCGACTGACCGGACCGGCGTGACCCGGCCGAGAGTCATCGTACGGGCAGCGGAGTGCCCCCTGGCCGCGGCTCGGACCGCGGCCAGGGGGACGTCACAGCACCGCCGGGCCGGCCAGCACGGCGAACTGGCTCGACGGGTTCCAGACCGCATTGCCGTCGTACGTCGCGGTGGCGCCGAGGTTGAGCACGACCAGCGTCGTCGCCACGACCGACATCGTGCACGTCACCTTGCCGTCGCTGCCCGTCGTGCCGGTGCAGACGTTCGCCAGCACGGTCTTGAAGTTGATCGTCTGGCCGGCGATCGGCTCGGCCGGCCAGCCGCCCGTGAGCTTCGCCTTGACGACGCCGACGTTGAGGTTGACGTTCGCCGACGAGCTCGAGGCGCTCGTGCTGAGCACCACAGGCTCGACGGTCAGCGTCGTCGCACCCTTCACGACCTTGATCGAGAGCTCACGGGTGTCCGACTTGGCCGGATTCTCCCCATCGGTGACCTTGACCGTGAACGTCGAGGTGCCGAGCGGTCCGGTCGCCGAGCCGGTGATCGTGCCGTCGGAGTGCAACGTCAGTCCGGCGGGCAGCGAACCGCTCTCCAGCGAGAAGTCGTACGGGGGCTGACCACCGGTCGCGGCAATCGTCCCCGTGTACGTCGTGTGGTACGCCGCGTCGGGCAGCGAGCCGGTGCTGATCGAGACGTGCGGCACGATCTCGAGCGTCAGGTGGATGACCGAGTCCGGGGCGACGCCGTTGCTCGCCCGGACCGTGATCGCGTACGTTCCGACGGCGCCGTCGGTCGGGGTGCCGGTGATCGAGGCGGTGCCGTTGCCGTGGTCGACGAACGAGAGCCCGTCCGGCAGCGTGCCGGTCGACGTCAGCTCAGCAACCGGGTAGCCGTCGCTGGAGAACACGACGGAGCCGCTGGAGCCGGCGACGAGTCGCGCGTCGGTCGGCCCGTCGAGCTCCGGGGCCTCCTTGACGACGACGTGGACGCCGCGCGTGGCATCGTCACCGACACCGTTCGTGGCCTTGACCGTGACGTCGTACTCGCCGCCTGTGCTGTCGGCGGGGGTGCCGGTGATCTTCGCGGTTCCGGTGCCGTTGAGCGACAGGCCGCTCGGCAGGCCGCTCGCGGTCAGCGTCGGCTTCGGGAAGCCCGTCGTGGTGAACGCACTCGAGGTGCCGGCGGTGCCGACCGTGAAGGTCGCGGAGGCGGGTCCGTCGAGCGACGGCGCCTCGTTGACGGTCAGCGTGAACGGCCAGGTCGCCGGCGGCGGAGTGCCGTTGTCGCCGGTGATGGTGATGTCGTAGACGCCGCCGGTGCCGTTCTGAGGTGTCCCGCTGATCGTGCCCTTGCCGCCGTCCTGCGGCGTGAACTGCACGCCCGCCGGGAGCTGGCTCGTGGTGCCGAGCGTCGCCGACGGGTAGCCCGAGATCTGCTCGAACAGGTCGGGACCGCCTGCCTGTCCGACGGTGTAGGTCGAGGCGGAGGGGCCGGTCAGCTTCGGCGCCTCGTGCAGCTTGAGGTGGAAGGTCGTCGTGCCGGTGCCGGCCTCGTTGGTGGCCGACACGGTGATCGTGAAGATGCCGCCGGGCCCTGACGTCGGTGTGCCCGACAGCGTCGCGGTGCCGTCGCCGTTGTCGTGGAACGTGACACCCGCAGGTAGGTCCCCGGTCTGGCTGAGCGTCGCCTGGGGCGTGCCGGCCGAGGTGAACGTGACCGGCGCGCCAGCGCTGCCGATCGTGTAGTCCGCGCTCTCAGGACCGGTGACCGTCGGGGTGACCTGCTGGACCTCGACCGCGCCGATGTCGCACTTGGCGCCCTGGGGGCGAGCAATGTCGCGCTGGTCCGTGCCGCCGGATGCGCAGAGCGTGACGGGGTTGCCGGACACCGCGTCGGTGAGACCGGTCGACGTGCCGGCCGGGATGCGGTCGAGCGCCGGGCTCGCCGGTGCCGGGAGACGCGTACGAGTCGGTCCGCCGTTGTCGACGAGCGCTCCCAGCTGCGGAGCTGCGGCGACGTCGTTCTTGGCCGGGGTGAAGCCACAGCTCGCGTCTGAGGGATCGCTCAGGTTGCGTCCGCCGTCAGTCACCGCGCCCGAGCACTCGGGCCCGGAGTTGCCGGAGATGATCGTTCCGGCGATGCCGACCTGCGACGGTGCCAGCAGGTAGAGCGAGCCGGTGCCGCCGCTCGCCGCGGTGTTGTCGGTGATCGTGCTGCGGGTGATCGTCAACGGGTGGGCCTGCTCGATCGCTCCGATCACGGTGGTGCTGGTGTTGCCCGTGATCGTGCTGTTGTCGATCGTGGCGGTGTTCGTCGCTCCTGATCCGGGTGAGTAGGTCAGCAGAGCCGATGCGCCGTACGCGTCGTTGCCCGAGATCGTGCTCGAACGGATCGTCAGCTTGGTCGATGCGTTGGCGGTGTTGGAGCCGCTGTAGACGCCGGCGCCCAACCCCGTGGTGCCGGTCGTGTGCGCAGCGTGGTTGCCGCTGATCGTGGCGTGCGATATCGCGGTCACGCCGCTGTTGAGCATCGCGCCGCCGCCGAGGTTGGAGGCGGTGTTGTCGCGGAAGTCGGTGCCGTCGAACGTCGCAGGTGCGCCGTCGCCGACCAGCACGCCGCCGCCGCCGATCGCCGTGTTGCCGTCGATGTGTCCCCCATTGGACGTCAGCGTCGCGTTCTTGACCGTGACGACGCCGCCTCCCCCGCTGGCTGCAGTGTTGTTGGTGACCTCGGCGCCGGCAAGGCCCAGCTTCGGGGTGTCACTTCCGGCAGTCGAGCCGTTGTAGAGCCCGCCGCCCTGGAACGACGCCGAGTTGGACCGGACAGCGGACGAGCGGATCGTGGTGTCGCCCGAGGTGTAGACGCCGCCACCGACCACCGCGGTGTTGTTCTCGATGGAAGAGCCGTGTCGTACCTCGGTCGTCACGCCACCGCCGAGGGCGAGACCGCCGCCGTAGACGGCCGACGAGTTGTTGGAGACGACCGTGTCGTCGAGGGTCAGTGTGCTCGTGGTGGCGGCAGACGGCCGGGCCGCCCAGACGCCACCACCGACGCCGGCGCTCGCGTGCGTCGCCTGGTTGAGGTTCAGGGTGCTCGAGTTGAGCGTCGTGTCCGGGGCGGTCGTGTAGAGACCGCCACCGAACTGCGCCGTGTTGCGCGACAACGTCAGACCGGTCGCCTGGAAGGTTGATGTCGCCGCGATGCCGCCTCCGGCCACGGCGTTGCTGCTCGCGCCTCCACCGGCAATGGTCGTGCCGGTCAACGTCAGCAAGGGAACCGCCGGAGCCGCTCCGCCGTGATAGATGCCGCCGCCGTACCCGGAGGACGCGCCCGTACCGGTCGCCCGGTTGCCGGTCATCGACGCGTTCTTGATCGTCGTGGTGCCTGAGGTGAACACGCCTCCGCCGAGGCCCGAGACACCGTTGGCGCTGCCCGCCGCGGTGTTGTCGTCGAGCGTCGTGCCCGTGATGTCCAGGATGCCGGCGGCCGCGGAAGCGGTCTTGCCAACGACGTTGACGCCGCCGCCCCAGCCCTGGGCCAGCGCTCCGGCCGTTGCCGTGTTCTGGCTGATCGAGCCGTTGGTGACGGTCAATGCGCCGCCGCCGGCCACTGTCGCTCCGCCGCCGGACACCGCGCTGTTGGAGCGCACGTCGACGCCGGTCAGCTTCGCCGTCCCGGCGACGTACAGACCGCCACCGCTGGATGCCCCGGTGTTGCTGGTGACCGCGCCACCGTTCATCGTCAGCGATCCCCCGGCGTACACGACAGCCCCGGCACCGAGCGAGCTCTTGTTGGCGGTGATCGTCACGTCGTTCGTCGTGACCGTCGTGCCGGCCTGGACCCGGAGGCCGCCGCCGAACGTCGAGTTGTTCAAGCCGCCCCTGATCGTCAGGTTGGTCAGCGTGACCGGGGCGGCGCCGGTGGCCGCGATCGTGGAGCCGGCGTTGTTGCCGTCGAGCACGACGCTGCCGGTGCCCACGACCTTCGCGCCCTTGGCGGCGAACGTCGTGATCCCGGTGTACGTACCGGCGGCGACGTTGATCGTGTCACCGCTGACGAACCCGCCCTTGCCGAGGACGCCGGCGATGCTGGCGCACGCGGTGGCTGGCGAGGTGCAGCTGGCGAGGTTGCTGCCGTTCGGCGCCACGTACCACGGCCCTGCCGCGGACGCGGGTGAGGCGACGAGAAGGGAGGCGGTCAGGGCGGTGAGCGCGACGGTGACCGCCGCGAGCGGGCGCTTGATGGCGCGACGGGAGGAAGCGGACACGGGAGCTCCTGGGCGACCGAGGTGGGAGGGGTCCTCGGACTGCTCGGATGCTAGCCGTGAAATGGGTCACATGTACGAGAAATGCCGGAAATTGCCGTGCGACCACGCGAGATCACCGTCCTACGCGGCACTACTCCTCGCGCTTCCACTTCCCGCGGCCGAACATGCGACCGAAGCGGTCGGCGATCGAGCTGCCGGTGTCGTCTCGTGCGTCGGCGCGGAACACCGGCGAGTCGTCGGGCTCCGGCAGCTGCGCCGCCTCGTCGGCCGTCAACGACGTGCGTACGTAGGCCGTCGTGATCGTGCCGACGTGATCGGCATCGACGAACCGGGTGCCGTTGGGGGTCTCCACGACGATCCCGTCGAACACGCTGACCTCCTCGACCACCAGCACTGCGGCGACCGTGCCGAACTGCTGGCCGTCGCTGGACTGCACAGGCGTACCGGGCTCGAGGGCGGTGTACGCGATGGGGGTGGGCTCGTCGGTCATGCGCCCACCATAAACGCTGGCACCTGAGCAATCCCGACTCTTGGGTTGTCCGAGGTTGATCCGGGGTACCAGACTGTCACGTGCCGCCCCTTGGGCGGCAACCTTCCCGCTACAGGAGGACACATGACGAACACCCCCGAAGAGCCACTCAACGACGACGACCTCGTCACCAGCCCGGCCGGCGGCACGACCGGAGGCGGAGGTGACGCCGACGGGACCGATGGCGGCGATGCTGATGGCACCGACGGAGACGGCACCGACGGCACGGACGGCGACACGACCGACTCGGACGGCACCGACGGCGACGGGACCGACTCCGATGGCACCGATGGCGATGCCACGGACACGACGGACGGCGACGCGTCCTGACCGTGCCCACGCCCGCGCTCGACCTGCTGAGCGGTGACGCCCAGACCTTCGTGTCGAAGGTCTGGGCGTCGCAGGTGCACCTGCATCGAGCCGATCCGGCCGAGCTGATCGGTCTGCTGTCGCTGGACGACGTCGACACCCTGCTCACGTCCTCCGCCATCCGCACGCCCTCGATCCGGCTGGCCCAGGACGGCTCCGTCCTGCCCGAGTCGGCCTACACCCGCAGCGCCACCCTGGCCGGCAAACCGTTGAGCGGGCTGGTCGACGCCCGCAAGGCCTTGGCCCTGTTCGACGGCGGCGCCACGATCGTCTTCCAAGGCTTGCACCGCTACTGGCCGCCGCTCACCCGGCTCGTCGCCGAGCTCGAGCTCGATCTCGGCCACCCGTGCCAGGCCAACGCCTATCTCACTCCCCCGGGG